>JBDTQB010000390.1:0-4372 GCA_039932395.1 Vicinamibacteria bacterium
GGCTGGTCGTAGTCCATGACCGGGCTGTCGCCGGTTCCGCCGATGACGCCGCCGAGGGTCCCACCAAAGGTTCCTCCCACCGTTCCGCCTTCGGTTCCTCCCGACATTCCGTCGATTGAGCCGGTTTCAGAGCCCTTTTCTTCACCAAATTGTTTGGAAGGATCGATTCCCTTTTCAGGCTCGATCGGCTTGACCTCAGTCGGCATCTTGGGCTCGACGAGAACTTCCGGATCCGGCGGTTTAGCACCGGTCTTCTCCGGAGCTTTCTCCGTCATCTTCGTCGACGAACCCTTGGGCAAGGGCGGCGGCGGCGGAGGAGGAGGATTGTAGAGAATTGCCCTCAGGTAGTCGACGGGAGGGGGCGTCTCATCCGGAAGAAGCAAGGGCGAGAGGATCACCGCCAAGAGAAGCAGGCCGTGAAGACCGACCGAAAGCCAGAACCACTTGCTGCGCCGTTGGGGTTCCAGTACCTCTCCTGTGTACAGAGAGAAGAGGTTATCCAAGGAGCGCTGGGTCAGATCGTTCTCGGTCATAAGCGGCTTCTTGGAAAGGAGCAGCAAGAAAACTGCCAGTTCTTAAGAGCCCGAGGAGTCTACCCCCGGGCCCTAGATCGCCTTCAGGCTCCGCCGCCCGAAGAAACGTTACGCAGACTTGGTCTTGCGGGCCTGATATTTGTCCCACCACACCACGATCGGAGTTGCGATGTAGATCGTCGAATACGTGCCGACGATGATTCCGACCACCATCGTGAATCCAAATCCACGAAGAACTTCTCCACCAAAGAGGAACAGGCCGAGCACCGCGAGAAGGGTCATACCGCTGGCGATCAGGGTACGGGTCAGGGTCTGGTTGATGGAATCGTTCAGAATCTTCTCAAGTGGCTCCCGCTTCTTCGATTTCATGTTTTCGCGCACGCGATCGAAGATGACGATGGTGTCGTTCACGGAGTAACCGACGAGCGTCAACAGGGCCGCGATGATGTTGAGGGTGATCTCGTACTTGAAGAGCGCGAGGAGGGCGATCGTCACGAGCACGTCATGGAGGACGGCCAGGGTCGCTGCCGCGCCCCAGATGGCTCCGCCGAAGCGCCAGCCGATGTAGAGGAGCTGGAAGACAAGACCCCACACGGTCAGCTGGATCGCCTTCTGCCGCAGATCCGCGCCGACCGTGGGTCCGACGATCTCGGTGGAAGAATCGAGGATCTTGTTCTCGGGATACTTCGCGGCGATCTGCGCCTTTGCGTCGTTCGCCGCCTGATCGAGATTGTGCTCGTCGACCGCGCCAAGACGCACCAGAACCTGATTCTTGCTCGGGTCATCGTAGGTCTGGATCGTGGCATCCGGCGGGAGGGACGCGCGGATACGTTCGGTCTCGGGAGACTTTTCGAAGTGAAGGATCAGCTGAGTGCCGCCGGAGAACTCGACGCCATATCCCTTCGGATTTGTCCCGAAGTAGATGCCGTTGGCGAACATGTAGCTGAAGCCGCCGACAATGATCAGGCCGCTCAGGGTGAGGAGATACTTCGTCTTGCCGAGGAAGTCGAAGTGTGGATTCTTGAGAATTTCGAGCATGGTTGCGATTCCGTTAGATGGAGAGGGTTTCGGTTTTGCGATTGCCGAGAGCCCATTCGAAGAGGAACTTGCTCACGAAGTACGAGGCGAAGACGTTGGCCGTCAGACCCCATACCAGCGTGACCGCGAAACCGCGGACCGCGCCGGTACCGAACTGGAAGAGGAAGGCGGCGGCGATCAGCGCCGTGGCGTGCGTGTCAAGGATGGTCAGCCACACGCGGTCGAAGCCGTTTGAGATCGCGGTCTTGACCGTCTTGCCCATTCGAAGCTCTTCACGAATGCGCTCGAAGACGAGGACGTTCGTATCGACGCCGATACCGACGGTCAGGATGACGCCGGCGATTCCGGGAAGAGTCAGAGTGGCGCCGAAGTACGCCATCGCGCCAAGAAGAATCAGAAGGTTCGCCATGAGCGCCACCACCGCGTTGATGCCGGCCGCGCGGTAGTACACGAGCATGAAGATGGTGATGAAGGCCATGCCCGCCGCCGATGCGATGACGCCGGAGCGGATCGAGTCGCGACCGAGCGAAGCTCCGACCGTCTGCTGCTGAAGATAGGTCAGGGTCGCCGGAAGAGCGCCCGCGCGAAGAACCTTCGCCAGTTCGTCCGCCTGCTGCTGACTGAACGAGCCTTGGATGACGCCCGAATCCGTGATGCGGGAGTTGATCACGGGTGCCGATTCGACCGTGCCATCAAGAATGACCGCGAGGCGCTTGCCGACATTGTTGCCGGTGGCGTTTCCAAACTTGGTGGCGCCCGTGGGGGTCAGGGAGAACTGAATATCCGGCAGACCGTTTTCGCCGTTGACGCTGGGACGCGCGTTCTTAAGGTCGCGACCGGTGATGACGGCTTCCTTCTGAACCAGATAGAACGTACGAACACCCTGCTCGGTTCCGGTCACGATCTCCTGGTTGGCCGGAGGCTCGGTCTGGCCCGGCGGGAGAAGCATCTCTTTGGAGGTGGCTTCGTTGTCGACGAGCTTCAGTGAGAGCTGAGCGGTCGTCGAAATCATGCGCTTCGCGGCGTCAACGTCCGTGACACCCGGAAGCTGGACCAGGATCTGGTCGCCCGTGCTGCCGTGCGCGGTGATGACCGGCTCGGCGACGCCCAGGACGTTGACGCGGCGTTCAAGGGTGCGGATTGACTCCTGCACCGTCTGATCCTTGAGCTGGCGCTTGTAGACATCGGTCAGGGAGAGCTTGAACGATGCCGTTTCTTCACCGGTGTTCCACTCGGTCGACCGGAAGTAATCGCGAACGGTGGTGCGGGCGTCCTTCATGCGCGCGGGTTCGATTCCCTCGATCATGAAAGTTCCGGTATCCGTCGCATGAACATGGGCGGTCGTCATACCCGCGCGCGTCAGTTCGCTCGCGGCGAGAGACACGGCGTCCGAAACCGTCGCCTTGAGCGCGTCATCCGTGCTGACCTTCAAGACGAGGTGCATGCCGCCCTTGAGATCGAGGCCGAGCTTGATCTTCTGGTCGATCGGCCACATCGAAACGAAGCACGCGATCAGGAACGCGCTGTACAAGATCGCCTTGGTGCGCAGTTCCTTTCGCATGAACGTCCAGATAAGGGCGCCGACCGCGATCGAGATCGCGAGCCAGAGCAGAAATGGATTCTTTAAGAGACTGTCCATCATGATTTCCTAGGTTGTGGGTGCGTCGCCCGTGATTTCAAGCCCGGCGATTGCGCTGCGCTGAACACGGATTTTGGTGTTGTCGGCGATGCGGACATAGACGACCTTGTCGTCTACACCCGTCACCACGCCGAAGATGCCTGAAACGAGAACCACGCGGTCCCCGGTCTTGAGTTCCTTCAGCAGCTTGTCCTGATCCGTCTGCTTCTTGCGCGAAGGCGCGATGACAAGCACATAGAAGATGCCGAAGACGATCGCCATCGGCAGGAACGCCTCAAAGACGCTTGGCTGTGCCGGCGCCGCCTGCAATGTCGCGAAGAAAACGGAGTCCATCGTTGATCTGAACCAGTCCTGAGGGAAGCGAGCGAATACTTTTCTGTTTTGAGGAGGCTTCGAAACGTCACGTCGGGAACTGCCGATCCCGGGGATCGCTTCCGTTCAGGAAGTCAGGCCGAAAAACCCGCGAGGGTCTCCTGCCGGAACGTGTCAAAGCGGCCCGCGACGATACTCTCCCGCGCCCTTCCCACCAAATCCAGGTAGAAGTACAGATTGTGCAGGGTGGTCAGAACGGCGCCCGTCATTTCATTGGACATGTGCAGATGCCGAAGGTAGGCCCGCGATGCGATCTTGCAGGTGGGACATCCACAGGTCGGGTCGATGGGCGACGCATCGCGCGCGAATTTCGCGTTCCGGATCGACATCTTGCCTCGCCAACTGAAGACCTGGCCGTTCCGCGCGTTTCGCGTGGGCAGAACGCAGTCGAACATGTCGACGCCTCGCGCGATGCCTTCTATGAGATCTTCCGGGGTGCCCACTCCCATCAAATAGCGGGGACGATCTTCGGGCAGGTGGCGGTCCATGACATCCAGAATCCGAACCATGTCGGGCTTCGGCTCACCGACGGACAATCCGCCGATGGCGTATCCCGGGAATCCGATGGACGTGATTGCCCTAGCACTTTCTTCGCGCAGATCATCGTGAACGCCGCCTTGAACGATCCCAAACAGCCACTGATCCTCACGCGTGTGCGCGTTCTTCGAACGCAGTGCCCAGCGCGCGCTGCGTTCGGTCGCGTCTTTCACTTCTTCGCGGGTCGCCGGAAAGGGCGGGCACTCATCGAAGGCCATGATGATGTCGGCGCCCAGCTTCATCTGGATGCCGA
>JBDTQB010000391.1:0-4368 GCA_039932395.1 Vicinamibacteria bacterium
TGTCCGACGATGACGGCGTGAACCAGACCATCGCGGCGCTTGGGCGATGGCCGTCAGGTCTGATCTTTACCAATCTCGTCGACTTCGACACCCTCTATGGTCATCGCAGCGATACGCAAGGGTACGCGCGCAACCTGGAAAAATTCGACGCGCGCATCCCGGAGTTGCTGGCTGCGCTCCATCCCGACGACCTCCTGATTCTGACCGGCGATCACGGATGTGACCCGTCGGACGATTCGACCGACCACACGCGCGAGTACGTTCCCTTGATCGCGGCGGGCAAGTGTGTCCGCCCCGTGGCGCTGGGGGACCGCGCGTCCTTCTCCGATATCGCGGCGACCCTGGTTGAAAACTTCGGCCTGGCCGAGCATCTCCCCGGCACCTCTTTCTTGAAGGCGATTGCGTCATGAATCTCTCCGCGAGCGTCCTTCTGATCGCGCTTCTTCTCCAGGGCGCCAATCCGACCGCTCCCAGGGGACTGAGCCGAGAGTTGTCCGACTCGTTCGGAAAGAAAGTCATCGCCCTTGAAAAATACGAACACGACCCCAAGGCCAAGAGGTCGCCCATGGATGTTTATGAGTCGGAGCTCAACTCGTACGTGCGATTCGCACTTTCGGAGAAGATTCCGCGCGGGGTTCGGGACATCCGCATCGTCTTCCGGGCCGGTCGGCTCGAAGTCCGCGGTGTCGCCAACCTGTCCGAGTTCTCCGAGCTCAAGGAGAAAGCGGCCGGCGGAACCGCGCTTCTCAGCTTCTTGAGCGGCGAGATGGCGATCGAGATCGTGGCCGACTTCAAAAGCGATCGCGGCTTCGGCCAGTTTGACTTGGTCAGCGCCCAGGTTGGCCCGATCCCGCTCTCCGCCGCCATTCTGGGCGACATCATCGCGCGCGCAACCATCGACGGCTCCCGGCCGAATGGATTCGACATCCGAGCACCCTTCCGTCTTCCGTATGCCGTCAAGCGCATCCGCGTGCAGCAGGCTCTCGCGACCATCGAGTATTGACACCCTCGTCCAACACCGAAATCCGGCCGGACACCTCGGTCCAGTACGTTCGTGGGATCGGGCCTGAACGAGCCCGCGCGCTTGAGGCGGAAGGGATCAAGACGGTTCAGGACCTCCTGTTCATCCTCCCGCGACGCTATGAGGATCGCTCGAATCTCGCTTCGATCAAGTTGCTGACCCCTGGGTTTCGTCAGACGGTTTGCGGTCGGATCGTCGCGGTCAGCCTGAAGCGCGCACGAAGAATGCCCATCTTCGAAGCGATCGTCGAAGATGCCTCCGGACGAATCAAATGCGTCTTCTTCGGCCAGGGATACCTGAAGGAATCGTTCAAAGTTGGCCGACGGGTGATCCTCTACGGAGCGCCGGAGTGGGATAGGTATGGCGGGGGACTCGCACTGCATTCGCCGGACTCCGAGATTCTTGACGAGCCTGAAGGTGCTACGGACTCGGGCGCTGCCCCTTCCGTAGACGAGGCCGTCCACATGGGCCGCATCGTGCCCGTCTATGAGAAGCACGCGACGCTGCTGCCGAAAATCTGGCGACGGATTCTCACCGGCCTGGTTCGTTCGCTTCCGGAAAGCTTTGGGCTGCCGGATCCGTTACCGTCGGAACTGAGGACGGAGCTGGGGGTCGCGGGCTTGAGAGAAGCCCTCGTCGCGGTCCACGACCCGTCGCCCGACGACGACATCGCAGCGCTCAACGGATCGCGGTCGAAGGGCCATCTCCGTCTGATTCTTGAAGAGTTCTTCATGTTCGCGATCGGCTTGTCCGCGCGACGAATGGACCGAAGACAGGGAGTGGTGATCAAGGCGAACGAGGCGGCGCGCGAGGCGGCGAAGCGCGTTCTTCCTTTCCCGTTGACCGGCGCTCAGAAGCGCGTATTGAAAGAGATTGCCGCGGACTTGGAATCGGGGCACGAGATGAGCCGGCTGCTTCAGGGTGACGTCGGAGCCGGTAAAACCATGATCGCGATCCTCGCCATGCTGTTGCCGGTAGCGGCGGGGAAGCAAGCGGTCCTGGTCGCGCCGACCGAAGTTCTCGCCGATCAACACTTCCTGACCCTGTCGCGCGTCCTCTCTCCCCTTGGCTTGCGGGTCCGTCGCTTATCCGGCAAGGTGAAGTCGAAAGAACGTCGGGAAGCCCTCGAAGCGATCGCGTCGGGTGACGCTCAGATCATCGTCGGTACGCACGCTCTCTTCGAGCCGAACGTCGTGTTCAAGTCGCTGGCTCTCGCCATCGTGGACGAGCAGCACCGCTTCGGGGTCATACAGCGCGATGAATTGCGACGCAAGGGCGAAGGCGTGCACGCGCTGGTCATGACCGCCACTCCGATTCCGCGCACCCTTGCGCTGTCCTTCCACGGTGATCTGGATACGTCGGTGCTCGACGAAAAGCCTCCCGGCCGGTTGCCCATCCGGACGACTCATCGCTTCGACGGTCAGAGAACCCGAATTGTCGACGCCGCGCGTCAGCACCTTGCGAATGGACGACAGGTCTATGTGGTCTGTCCGCTGGTCGAAGAGTCGGAGAAGCTGGCCGACGTTCGCGCCGTGACCCAACTCGTCGAGGAATGGACGGCCTGGCTGCCCGGAGTTCGCATTGCCGCACTCCATGGTCGCCTGCCCAGCGACGAGAAGGCGACCGTGATGGAATCGTTCACGAGAGCCGAGATCCAGGTCCTGGTCAGCACCACGGTCATCGAGGTCGGAGTCGACGTGCCGAACGCGACGCTGATGATCATCGAACAGGCGGAGCGATTCGGCATCGCGCAGCTTCACCAGCTTCGCGGCCGGGTCGGCAGGGGCAGACATGCGTCCGAATGCATCCTGGTCACGCGCGCCTATCCGTCCGACCAGGCCAAGCAACGCATCGATGCGATCGTCGCGAGCGAAGATGGCTTCTTCCTCGCGGAGAAGGATCTCGAGATTCGTGGACCGGGCGAGTTCTTCGGCACACGGCAGTCGGGCCGTGGGATGTTTCAGGCGGGCGATCCTGTGCGCGACCGCGAGCTTCTGATCCGCGCGAAAGAGATCGCGGATGGGTGGTGGAAGTCAGCCCCCGCCGACCATCACCTGCGTCGCTATGCCCGCAGTGAGCAGTGGAGTCTCCGCTTTGGCCTCTCTCAAGTTGGCTAGCCCCTTCTCGCCTGGCCGAAGGAATCCCGCCCTGTGGACAGGAGCCTGGTTTCGTCTGCCGCGCAGACTCCTAGATCCCGGCACCGTTAAACTAGCAGCCCGTGGCCAAGCCCCTTTCGCCCATCGTTCTGATCTTCGGCCAGGATTCGCTGCGTGCGGATCGGGCTCTCGAAGCCGTCATCAAGGCGCGCGAAGTGGATCCATCGGAACTCGTTCGCATCTGGGGCGACGAGTCCTCGTTTGCTGACGTTTTCAATGCAGCCTCTTCGCGCTCTCTGTTTTCGGAGAAGACGGTCGTGGTGGTGCGTCGAGCCGAGAAGCTTCGCGGAGGCGGTGGCAAAGACCCGAGCGACGACGATGTTGCCGGTAGCGAAGACGACGAAGAGAGCGCCGCCCCGGAGCCTGCAGGGAAGAAGCCAGCCCGAAAGGGTGCCGCCAAAGCGCCCCCCCAGAATGACCTGCCGGAACTCGACGACTCTTCGTGCTTGATCCTGGTCACCCGTAAGGCCGATCGTCGCTTCGGCATGTGGAAAAAGATCAGCAAAGTCGCGGAAGTGATTGATGTCGACTACCTGAAAGGCCGCGCGCTGAACATGGCGGCCGCTGCCGAAGCCAAAGCCATGGGCCTGCGGATCTCCGAAGACGTCCTGCGTGAGACCGTGGAGCAGAGCGGTCCGTCCCTTGGGCGCATCGTCAGCGAGTTCGAGAAGATGGTCCTCTTCCAGGGTGGATCGGCCCGAGATGGCGAGGGATTGGTCGCGGTGACCTCCGCGCCGCCTCTCTATCTACTTTCCGACGCGCTGATGCTGAAGCAGAAGGGCGAGATGCTGAATCTGCTCGACGAAGCGCTGCGTCAGGGCGAGGCCGGTCTGCGCGTATTGGCGACCGCCCACGGAACGATTCGCAAGCTCGCGGTGTTTCGTGCTCTGCGGCGCGCGGGGATGTCGAGCGCGGACGCGGGAAGTCAGGCCGGAATCCTGCCGTTTAAGGTCGCGGACACGGAACGGGCCGCGAGGCAGTGGTCCGATGCTGACATCGGAAAAGCACTCGCTGCTTTCGCTGAAGCGGATCGTCGGCTGAAGCTGAGCTCACCGACCGTGCCGGTGCTGACCCACGCGTTAGCGAGTGCGGCGAGCGGGGGACGCGCCTGAGCTACGTCCCTCTGCGCTCATTTTCTCTCCCGCCTGCCGATTCGAGGCGGGAGACGACTTCGTCAGGCTTACGCGCTGA
>JBDTQB010000392.1:0-4363 GCA_039932395.1 Vicinamibacteria bacterium
GGCGGTGAAGCGACGATTGAAGGCGGGCTCTTACGACATCGTGCATGCGCACTGGGTGGTTCCGAGCGCGGTCCTCGCGCGGGGTCCTGCCGACACCGCAGGGAAGCCGCTCGTGATCAGTCTTCACGGCAGCGATGTGTTCGCTGCTGAGCGAAGTCGGCTGGTCGGAAGTGCGGCGCGTCGGACGTTTGAGTCAGCGCGTTCGGTGACGGCCTGCAGTTCGGACCTTCGCGACCGTGCCATCAAACTGGGAGCCCATCCCGGCACCACCCGGACGGTTCCCTATGGCGTGGACGCGGCCTTTTTTGGCGCAGGCATGCCGAGCCCGCCGGCAAGGGACCTGGCGATGCGCCAGCGTCTCGGTGCGTCATCAGACCAGACGCTGATCGTCGCGGTGGGCCGGCTGGTGGAGAAAAAAGGCTTTGCTCACCTGATCTACGCGCTGAGCGGAGCGTCGCATCTTCACCTCGCGATCATCGGGGACGGTGACCTGGAACAGGATCTGCGCGCGCGGCTGAACGCGAGTGGCGCCTCGGTCACGCTCGCCGGGCGATTCTCCAGAGATGAGATCAAAGACGCGCTTCATTGCGCCGATATCGCGGCCGTGCCTTCCGTCGTCGATTCGAAAGGCAACGTTGACGGACTGCCCAATTCATTGCTCGAAGCGATGGCGGCGGCGAAGGCAATCGTGGCGAGCCGGGTCGCCGGCATTCCCGATGTCGTGACCGATGGCGTCGAAGGCTTGCTGGTCCCGCCTGGCGATTCGAAGGCGTTGCGCCAGGCGATCGAATCTCTTGCCGTGGACCCTATGCGCCGAGCGCTGCTGGGACGGGCGGCCGCGGATCGTGTCGCACGTGAACTCACCTGGGAGCGAGTCGCTTCTACTCTTGAGGATTGTTATGTCCAGGCGCAAGCGCTGGCAAAACGTTAAGGGGACCGAGAGCCGCGTCACCGAGCCGCGCGAGCGGCTGATGGCCGCGGGTGTCAGTCTCGGCGCCCACGTGGTCGCGCCGTTTTTAAGCCGCGCCTCCGAAGACGCTCCGAGGGACATCCTGATTCTGCGCCTCGATCGCATCGGCGACGTGCTGATGAGCCTTCCGGCGATCCGTGCGCTTCGGGACGCGGCGCCCAACGCGAGGATTCGTCTCGCGGTGGGCGAGTGGTCGCGTGAAATTGCCCGGGACGCCGCGGTCGACGAAGTCCTGGTCTGGAGCGCGCCGTGGGTGGGCCGATCCGATGAAGGCGCCTTGAGCATGGGCGAAGTCTTCACGAAGGCGCGTGCCTTGCGCGCGGCCCCCCCGGATCTCGCCATCGATCTGCAGGGGGATGTGCGCGCGTTGTGGCTCATGGCGGCCACGGGCGCGCACACCCGAGTGGGATATGCGAATACCGGGAGTGCGGCACTTCTTACGGAGATCGTCGAACTCAATGAAGACGTGAACTGTGTTGAACAGAACTATCGAGCGATTGAGAAAGCTCTGGGGGTCATCGTTCCGCGCAATCCTTTTCGCTGGATTGACGGCGATGGACGCGTGCGAGGACGTCAGCGCATGGCCGCCTCTCTTTCCGAGGCGGGGATCCAGAGGACTGGTCCCCTGGTGGGCCTTCATCCGGGGGCCGGGAGAAGCATCAAGGAATGGCCGATCGAGAGGTTTGTCGAGTTGGGCCGACGACTCGTGCACGAGAAATCCGCGACCCTCGTGCTGACCGGGTCGGCGGGCGAGGCGGGCAAAACCGCGGCGATCCGCAGGGCACTGCCTGGAGCCACTCTCGACTTCGCCGGCAAACTGACGCTTGCGGGCTCCGCCGAAATGATGACCGCCTGCGACGCCTTCGTCTCCTGCGACACCTCCGCTATGCATTTCGCATGCGCCATGGGCGTGCCTTCCGTTGCGATCTTCGGGCCATCAGGTCCCGGTCGCTATTTCTCTGGAGGGCCTTCAGGATTCAACTCAGGACGCCGGCATGTGGCGCTCTCCCCGGAACTCTGGTGCAGCCCCTGCAATCTGATCCGCCGTCCTCCAGAAGAGTGCGATGCCTTGCCCTCTCCTGAGTGCCTCACTCTGATCACGACCGAACAGGTTTTTACAGCGACCCTGTCCGTTCTCGGGGGCTAAGACGCCGCACTTTCGTGCGTTGTCGTGTCCGCCCTTCTTTCCGCTCTTCTTCTTCTCGGTGGATCCCGCGCCGCCGGTTTCCGTTTCGGCTCCGTAGTAGGCCGAATGGTAACGACCGTAGTAGTAGGAGTGGCGCTCCATGTTGACCCGGTTCAACACCACGCCGAGCACGGTCGCCTGCACGGAGCGCAGCTGATCGGCCACATGGCGGACGGCCTGCCGCGGCGTTTTGTCGCCCGAGCAAACTACCACGATCCCGTCCGCGAGTGTCCCGATCACCGCCGCGTCGGTGAGTCCGAGGGCGGGCGGTGAATCGATGATGACCCAGTCGTATTTTCCGCGAGCCTGGTCGATCAGGTTCTTCATCGCGTCCGAGCCGAGCCGTTCCGCCGATAGATTCTGCGGCGATCCTGCGGGGAGAACATCCAGTCCGCGCACCGGACCGCTGCGAGGCGAGAGGGTGATCGGACCTTCGGTCGCCAGGACGCCTGACAGTCCCGGGCTTTGCGTCACATTGAGGAGATGATGGATGGTGGGGCGCCGCAGGTCGGCATCGATGAGGAGGACACGCGCCTTGTTTTGCGCGAACAGGATGGCCATGCCCGCGGCCACGGTTGATTTACCTTCGCCGGGAGAGGCGCTCGTAAAGGCCACGACCTTGGGTCGCCGTTCCGCCGAGCCGTAGATGATGTTGGTTCGGACCACGCGCAGGCTGTCGGCAAGCCCGGACTTCGCGTCATTGATCGCCGGCGTCAAGGCACCTTGTGGAAGCTTGCGGATCAGAGGAATGATGCCGAGGAAAGGAAGGCCGAGTCCTTCCTTCACGTCTTCCGGCGACTGGACGGAGTCGTCGAAGCGCTCAGCCATCCAGGCCAGAAGGAGCCCGCCCAGCAATCCGCCGATGAGGGCATAGCCGAAATTGCGCTGCCGCTGCGGCGAGATCGGAACCGCCGAAGGACGGGCATTCTGAATGATCTGGGTGTCCAGGATGACCGTCGACGAGTTGGCCTGGCGCTGGAAAAGCGTCTCGATGGAACTGCGACTCGCCTCGAACTTCTTGCGCTCAAGGGAGTAGCCGAGTGATTCCTTCTCGACGTCCGCGAGTTCTTTCTGGATGCGCGACATATTCGCCCTCAGGCGCGCCTCCTCGTTGACCGAGAGTTGATACTCGGAGTCAGCACCCTCTTCCAGCGATCCCATCTCCTGGGTCAACCGCTGGCGCGCCGAGGCGAGCTGTTGCTGAATCGTGACGACATCCGGATGCTTCGGCCCCAGCGTGGAGAGAAGGGTGGCTTCCCGGTCTTCGAGTTCCGCGACCTTGTTCTGGGCGGCGCGGATCAGCGGATCGGAACGGACCGCCGCCACGCCACCGCGAAGCTGCGTCGCCTCGCGTCGCCTCGCCTCGCGACCCACACGCGCCGTCTGAGCGTTGATCAGCGTTTCCTGGAACGCGCGGAATTCGCGCTCCAGCATCGCCTTGCGGATCTCCAGATCGCCGGCTCCGGACTTGCCTCCCATTTCACGCAGGTCGCTCATCTGCTCGGTGAGGCGCTGCTCCTTCTCATCGACCTGCGCGCCCAGCGCCTTCCGCGACGAATCGACCGCTTTCGCGTTCGCAGTGTCCGTTTGCTTGAGGTAGAGATCCATCACGGCGTTCGCGATGTCGGAGGCGACTTTCGGGTCGTAGGCACTGAAGCGGATCTCGATCCAGCTGGACTTGTTGTCTCCGCCGATTTTCAAGCGCGACCGGAAGGCCGCCACGGAATCCACCGGCGAGTTCGATCCTTCGCCCCCCGTCAACCGGTTCCACTCGGAGCGCATCCGGTCCGTCCAGCTTCCGATCGGGCCGAGCGAAAGCTCCTTCAACGCAGGCCCTTCAAGCGTGTCCACCAGCCGCGCGCCAAAGTCCGGACTGCGGAGGATCGAACGCTGTCGCTCAAGAATCGACCCGAAGCGGGTTTGCTCCGTCGCCATGCGGGCCAACGGATTCGCGGCCATGGCCTCGGAGAGGGAAATCACCGCCAGACCCTCATAGACGGGTCGCAAGGTGTAGTTGTAGATCGTGGCACCCAGAAGGCTTGCGACCAGGGTAAGCGCCACCAGACGCCGTCTTCGGACAAGGATCATCCACTCGCGCCGTAGTCCCGGGACGACGTCGAAACGATCTTCGTTCAAAGGATTCTCATGGAAAATAACCGCCCTCAGCCTAAGGCGTCGGATTTTCGCAGATGTTCATGGTCCGGCGC
>JBDTQB010000393.1:0-4361 GCA_039932395.1 Vicinamibacteria bacterium
CGCCGCCACGATGTCGTTGACCGGCTTCGGCCCGTCGAGCAGCAGCTCGACGATCTTCAGCCGGTTGGGCTCAGCAAGGGCAGTGAATGTCTCGATCACGAGACAGAATATGCCCCAGTCGGAATATTCCTGTCAAGGAATTTATGGGACCACGCCTGTGTCTAAGAACGCCGAATGGCGTCGTCTGCCTCGCGACCCGCCTCCGTGTTCGCCATCCGTGTCAATCGCTCCGCGCAGTCCAAGGCCCATTTCCTGACCTGGACCAGAGAGGTCCGTTTTGAGATTTCAATGAACTGCGTCGCAAGGGCTTTCCATCTACCTGCCAACGAACCCCAGGACGTTCCGGTAATTACGTTCGAGAACAACCCTTCTTCGACGCCCTCCACTTGACGATACCGTTCGACGAGTCTGGAATCGAGGTCAACGTCCGATTCAAACAATGGTGCCAAGCAATGGGCGATCATCGGCGCTCGTTCTGACGGCGCCTCTTGGATCCACTCCACGATCGTGTCAGCGTCGAACCGCACGAGGAGTCGCTTGGGGAGCCCGATCGAGAAGCGCGACCAGAATCCGGGATTTAGACATGCAGCGAACGCGGTCCACACGCCAAACCGGTCGTGTTCGATACAAACGTCGAGCACATCCTTTGCGTCTTTGTGATGCTCCAAGAAGAAGTGCGCGGATCGATCAGATTGGAGCGCGAAAATAAAACTCGCCACTCGATGCGCCTTGGTATTCGCTAGAAGCAAGGCTACCTCCTTCCATCCCCATCGAAGATTTGAAGAAGACGGGTAAACCTCGCGGTCGGTAGTCAGGTCGGACGCACGCATTTCTAGCGTCTTCGAGAGAGCGATACCTTCATGGACGCGGCTTCCGAGGATCTCAAGGGCAGTTCGACGCGCCTCCACGGACTTGATGGAAAGTAGCCCGTCAAGGATCTCCAAGAACGTGACGTTGTCCGTCTTAATAGCCCACGGCCGATGCGCGATCACGCGTAGCCGCATGGGCATGATGGCTCCCGAGCGTACCAATTTGACGAAGATGCTCGCTCGACGCTGCGAGGGCTCAAGTGATGCCAGGATTTCGAATGCCAGAGATTTCGTTGAGCCCCCTTCAGCCATTGCTTCCACACGATCGTCAACGAACGTCGCATGCCCCGTCTCCGCTAGGCCAATGAAGTACCCAGTCCAAAACCGAGGATCCGGGCCGATGTGTGCTCCGTCCGCAAGCAAAGACGACAGCGCCTTCGTCTCGTCCAGTTCCGCGATCACCACTCCGAAGCCGAACCCGCTGCCAGCGCCGTCGGAGGTTAGCCAGGGCAGTTCGGCCTTTAGGGCCGGAATATTGTCCAAGACCTCGCGCGCCAGTTGTTTCATCACGCCATCGGTCCCCTCCGTATCCCAAGGACCGGGCCCAACGGCTTCGCGGAGTCGCCCGCCGAGGCTTGGGTCTTTTAGAGATGTCTCGAGTCGGCGCAGGACTGCGGGGACTGTTTCTACCCCCGTTGAATCATTCCGCTTGCTCCAGCGCTCTCGCGCGAGGTGGTTGTCAAAGATCCTTCGGACTTCCTCGCGGGCGGTCGGGAAGCGTGCCAAGACCGTCGAGACCAACGCTTCGAGACTCTCGTCAAACCCGTATTCCGCAAGAGTCCAATGAGTCTTCTGTATCAGCGCAACGGCGTCCTTTTGTTCGACACTCGCCGTCGGAATGAGCGCACACAATTCACTAATCGCTAGTGTCCGCGCGGCTCGGTCTTCTGCCGGGGTCGGTCTCCATTCGGGCCGAAGCGCACCATCACCCCATGCCTCAGCTCCGACCGTCCGATGAACCATAATTTCAGTGGCAGTGGCTAGGGCACGCAGCACCATCGCGTGGTACGCAGGCCCGTCGTCGAACAATTCCCTTAAAACAGTCAGTCTTTCGGGGTAGGGAACCTCCGTCCCGCCCAATTGCACTTGAAAATGTCGCTCGAATTCACCGGTTGAATTGTTTGCCCACGTCTCGTTCTCCGCGACGCTTAAGTCCGCCAGACACCGGATGGCGTCGTCAAACGTCTCCCGTCGCCACACCAACCTCGGCAAATACCAGAGCACAGTTCGTCGAGCACCGTCTTTAAATTCCAGCCTCGCCTCGACGCTCGCTTTGCTTAGGGCGCGCCGAAGAGCTTTGATAGCAAGTGATGGTTGGTGTTCTGCAAGGACCGTCCAAAGTCGAGCGTCGCGCTCCCTAGCGAAATCTACCAGCGCTCGGAACCTCGTGATTTCGCGTGAAAAAAGCGCTGCGCCGCCAGGGCTGCTTCCGATCGCTGCCAGCCTCCGATCAAGAGCGCGAGCAGCCTCGTCAGAAAGGGCATCCCGTAGAGTGCGAAGCTCATCCGGGTATGTTTCCCAGGCCGTTCGCGCCAGCCACAAAGCCAGGGGAAGCGGGGATAGGTAGAGGTAGTTCTGGCCTACGCGGACGAGTCCGAACTCGTCCCGAAGGTCCGTAATCGTAGCTTTGACGTCGAGCCAATCGACACCAAGAGCGCCAGCGACAAGCTTTCCCTGTTCCTCCGCCTCCCCCGCGAACCCCATCGACTCGAGAACGGATAGTACGTAAAGGTGTCGACGTGCGACCTTCGGAAGAAGTCCTTCGATCACCCTTGCGATCGGATCGCTCTGCAACAGCTCGGACGTCGTAACTTCGGGATTCTCAATTAGGTACTGGCCGACAAGGCGAGCGAGGCGCGGGAAACCGTCCGAGAACCGGCCCACGAACGCGCGGTGCTCGGACGGCATTTCAGGCCACCACGCCGCGACCATCTTTTCCATCTCATCTCGAGACTGCGGATTGACTTGTAGGACCTTCAAGCCAGCATCGGCACCGAGAGCCTTTCCAATCGTGACGACCCTTAGTCGAGACGCGGCTGAGGACGCCAAGTCCGCATACATAGCCACGTCACCCGGAGGAGTTTCGTCAACGACAATGATCCCAAACGATCTTCGCTCCGAGAGCGCGGCCACGAGCCGTCGGGCGTCAATAGAAGACTCCGGTAGATACAGAGCCAAAGGCCTTAGTCGGTCTCGACGGCACGTTTCTAGGACCTGTCGAGTCTTCCCCACTCCTGGCAGTCCAACAACGTGGACGTGATGCTGTCCGTCCTTTGAGAAATCTAGAAGGGCCGCGAGTTCGTCCATCTGCTGGGCTTGAGTTGACGACGGCTGGAAGCCGATTGAATGCTCCCGCCCCTTTCGTGATTCCCAGTCATCGATGGTCCAGACATCGCCTAGCTCAAGCACACGCTTCGCCACGGACGGGAATTCATCGAGCCAGCGACTCAAGGTCTCGGATGTGAACACCTCGATGTGCGAGACCGGAACTCGTCGTTGCCTCGCCGCCGCCGTCAGCGCCTCTAGCCGTGCGGTACGACCGCTGTCACCGCTTACGGAACCGCTCGCGACCGCCACATAGTGACCTTTTGCCCTCAGCGTGGCAGCCGGTTCCTTTTTCTGACGATCTAGCATCTCTTCGCGGAGTCTTGCGGGCTGCCCTGCCTTGCCAGCCTTGAGCTGCCACCGCGTTACGCCGCTAGGCAGCCACGGCGATTTTCCAGAATGTCGTGGAGTGATCCCGTCGGATCCTCCGTCGGACGCCTTCTCCTCTGCTCCGAAGATGATCCTCGATGACGCGATCCCAAGACGCGCTCCCTCCGCGCATGCCAACGTCTCGACCAAATCGAGAAGTTGGGTGCTGCTCATTGCAGCGACCTGTCTGGGAGGAACGTGAAGGGGGCCGTGGAGGCCGGTTGCCTCGATGATCGAGGCGGTCGGTCGAGTTTGCTTGCGGTTTACAACGACTGCTTTCCGCTGGACGTTTTTCCTCTTCATGTCGCCGCCCTCCTGATGATGAAAGTATCGCAGGGAGGCAGAGCCTCAGCCATCTCTCGGCCTGAGCCGTAAAGCGTGCGACAGGGAGCCCTGCCGCCGACTCTTGTTCGCTCAGCGTCGTTTGCTTGGTGAGTTAGCGGACCTCGTCTGATCTGAGCGGCCTTTAGTCTCGGCCGGTGATCTTTGAATGGGACTCGACGAAGGCTCGTGCAAACGCGCTGAAGCACGGAGTCCGCTTCCGCGAGGCATCGAGTGTATTTCGCGATTCCCTCGCAACCACTTTCCCGGACCCGTCACATTCAAGACACGAGGAACGCTTCGTTACCGTCGGGATTTCAACGGCGGGGCGTATTCTTGTCGTGGCCCACACGGATCGCGCGCACGCGACCCGATTGATCAGCGCAAGGCCGGCAACCCCGCGCGAGCGCAGGTTCTATGAAGAAAACCAATAAGGCAGCGATCGAGACGGACATGCGAGACGAGTACGACTTCTCG
>JBDTQB010000394.1:0-4319 GCA_039932395.1 Vicinamibacteria bacterium
GCTGAAGGAAAGAATCTGCTGGACGAGTTCGCGCGCGCGATGCGCCGCCTCGCTGACTCGCGTGAGGTAGGGCGTCGCGGGACTGTCCGTGGGGAGGGAGAGCTGTGCCAGCTCAGCGCAGCCCATGATGGCCTGAACGATGTTGTTGAAATCGTGAGCGATGCCGCCGGCGAGCGTTCCGAGGGTTTCGAGGCGCTGCGACTGCTGGAGTTGAGCCTCGAGTCGTGCCGCGGCTTCCTCCGCCCGTGCTCGCTCGGTGATGTCTCGAGAGTTGATGACCGCGGTGGGCTTCGGCCCGGAGCGCGCGCTGCCGATGGATTCGAGGATGCGTTCGGAACCATCTTGCGCTCGGAGAACCATGATCGATGCGACCGCCGTGTCGGGCTGGGCGAAGACCGCGTCGATGGCGAGACGAATCTCGTCGCGTCTGACGGGATCGGCGAGCTCCTGCACGCTGCGCCGGGTCAGCTCATCCGCGGAATAGCCGAGCACGCGCGCGCACGCCGGACTCGCATAACGGATGCTGCCGTCGCTTGTGAGGATCCAGATGAGATCGTGGGCGTTTTCGATCAACGACCGGAAATGTTCCTCTCGGGCTCGCAGGGCTTCCTCTGCCCGGCGACGTTCGACGATGTAGCTCCATGTGCGCAGCGCCCGGTGGACGATCTCCGGCATGCGCGCGAAACTCTCTTCGGATTTCACGACGTAGTCGAGCGCGCCGGTCTTCATGGCGTCGACGGCGACCTTCTCGTCGCCGTGGCTCGTCATGACCACAACCGCGTAGGCCGCGCGCTCGCGACTTTCAGGGAGCAGCGTCATCCCCTCGCCGTCCGGCAGGCGCAGATCGGTGATGACCAGATCCGGCGGGTCGCTGTCCGCAAGGACCGCCTGCGCCTCTCGGATGGTGCTGACCCAGTTCAGCTTCACCTTGACGGAGCTTCGATCGAAGGCGCGACGAATCAGCTCGGAGTGGGGTTCATCGTCTTCGACGAGAAGGATGACCGGCACACGCGGCCTCGGAATCGAAGCCGTGTCCTGGCCGAACGGACGCCCTACTGCGGTGACGCTTGGTTCCAAGTGAACCAGTAGAGGCCGAGTTCCTTCATCAAATTCTCGAAGCTCTTCAGATCGAGCGGTTTGACGAGGTAGCTGTTGGCGTGGCGAAGGTAGGCCTGGGAAACGTCGGGATCAGCCGCCGAACTCGTGAGCACGACCACGGGAATCGATTTCAGGGTGGAGGCGGACTTGATGTCGGCGAGAACGCTCAGCCCGTCCACCCGGGGAAGGCGGAGATCGAGCAGGATCAGATCGGGCCGGGAATGAGAAGCGGGGTCCGCATATTCCGCTCGGCCATGGAGATAGTCGAGTGCCGACTCGCCATTGTTGATGTGAGTGATGTGACAGGCGCGCCTCGCTTCAGAGGCGCCACCCGGTGGCGAGAGAAGGTTCCGGCGGACGAGCTCTGCGTGATCCTCGTCGTCTTCGACGAGCAGGACTTCGATCGTCTCCGCTTTGTTATGGGTCAAGGGCGCTGAAACACTCTGGAAGCGCAGGATGCTAGCAGACGACGCCGAGGCCGTTCCGCGGAACCTAAGCCGATTCGAACAGGGCGGTGAGTGCCAAGTCGGACACGTTGGCGGCGAGCGCCACCATCAGGAGGATGCGCGCCTTGTGTCCCACGAGGTTGCCGCCCATCACACAGCCGAGCTCAAGGAGATGCGCGCCGCCGCCTTCGTAGCCGTAGAGCGGAGCGACGGACCCGGCCCCGCAGCGCGACGTGATGACCACGGGCACTTGAGAGGCGATAGCTTCCTTGATCGCGGTGATGGCGAGCGGCGGCACGTTGCCTGCACCCGTTCCTTCGATCACCAGGCCACGCGCCCCACTGGAAAGCGATGCGCGGATGAGTCGATCGTCGGATCCGGTGGCCATCACGTGCAGGTCGACTCTGGGATCGATGGAGCCTGTCTGGATGAATCTGCGACGGACCGCGCCGCGCACGAAGCGAACGCCGCTTCGATCGAGGATCGCAACCGGGCCGATCTCGCTCTTGAACGCGCCGAGACTCTGCGTATGCGTCTTGACCGCTTCGCTCGCCGCGAGAATCTCTTCGCCCACCGCGATGAGGACCCCGTGGCCCCGCGCATGCGGATTGGCCGCGGTGTTCACTGCGATCATGAGGTTGGAGGGCGCATCTGAACCGGCCTCGCCCAGTGTCCGCATTGCTCCGCAAAAGACCACTGGTTTCTCGCTGTCGGTGGTTAGGTCGACCAGGAACGAGGTTTCTTCGATGGTATCCGTGCCGTGAGCGACCACGACGCCGTCGATCGAAGGATCGGCGAGGTGCGCCTCAATGCGCTTCTTGAGGCTCCACATCCACCTTGGGCCGACATGCGGCCCCGGGAGGCGCGCGTAGTCTTCAATCGTGAGGCGCGCGACCTGACGGAGGCCGGGAACGTGGGCGACGATGTCTTTGCCCGAGAACATGGGCACGGCCGCATGGGTCGCGGGATCGATCTTCATGGAGATCGTTCCGCCCGTGAACATCACGTGGACGCGCGGTTTCGGGGGATGGGATGGTCGCGGGGCGGCCTTGGCCGCTTTGGTCTTCGTCTTCGTTTTGGCGCTGGGCTTGGAAGGCATCGACTAGGCGTTCCAGAGAGGCTTCATATTGTCGACGTACTTGAAGCCGGTGCCGGTGTTGAAGATGACGACAGAGTCGTCCGGAGAGAGATGGCCGGAAGCCTTCAGCTTCATCGCGGCGGTGACGCACGCGCCACCTTCGGGCGAAACGAACAGACCTTCCGTGCGCGCGATGAGTTTGACGCCCTGGATGATTTCCATCTCGCTGACCGCTATGGCGGCTCCATGACTCTCACGCAGAGCGCGCAGAATCAGGAAGTCACCGAGAGCCTTGGGAACGCGCAATCCGTGGGCGAGAGTCGTGGCTCCCTCCCACATGGGCGCTTCCTCCTTGCCCTCCTGAAACGCCTTCACAATGGGAGCGCAGCCGTCAGCCTGGATCGCGTACATGCGTGGACGCTTGGAGCCGATGAAGCCCATGGCCTCCATCTCTTCGAAGGCCTTCCACATGCCAATGAGCCCAGTGCCGCCGCCCGTCGGGTAGAGAATCGCGTCGGGCAGCTTCCACTCCAACTGCTCGGCGATCTCGTAACCCATCGTCTTCTTGCCCTCGACGCGGTAGGGCTCCTTGAGGGTGGCGCATTCGTACCAGCCGTGCTCCTTCGCAAGGCCAGCGCAGATACGCCCGGCGTCGGTGATCAGTCCGTCGACGGTTTCGACGTGAGCTCCGTACGACAGTGTTTCCATCAGGAACACTTCGGCGATGTCCTTCGGCACGAAGACATGGGCTTTCATGCCGCCCCGTGCGGCATACGCGGCAAGCGCGCTGCCTGCGTTTCCCGCGGAGGGCAGACACACATCGGTCGCACCCAGAGCCTTCGCCATCGACACCGCGAGCGCCAGACCGCGGGCCTTGAACGAACCGGTCGGGTTGCCGCCTTCTTCCTTCACCAGCGCTTTGGGAAGACCGAGAGCCTTGCCGAGCGTTGGTGTTTCGAGGAGAGGGGTCATGCCTTCGCCAAGACTGAGGCGATGTTCCGGATTTTCGACCGGCAGGACTTCCCGGTAACGCCACAACGTTTTCTCGCGCTGTTCGAGGTGACCGGGGCGCATCTCGAGGGCCGCGGCGGTGAGGTCATAGCGTGCGAAAAGAGGTGCGCCGCACGTGCACACAGTGAGGCGCTGACCCTTTTCGTAGGTCTTGTCGCACTTCGTGCACGTGAGGTGAGTGAATGCCATGGCGATTCTCCGGCGGTTCTGTCCTTGCCCTAGACGTGGAGGACTTCGGCTTCCTTCTGCTTCAGCATCTCGTCGACCTTGGAGATGAAGCCGTCGGTGATCTTCTGGATCTCCGCTTCGGCCTGCTTCTCTTCATCTTCGGAGATTTCGGAGTCCTTCTTCATCTTCTTGACGTGGTCGTTCGCGTCGCGTCGCACGTTGCGGATCGAAATCTTGCCTTCTTCCGCCGCTTTGTGGGCCAGCTTCACCAGACCCTTCCGCCGCTCTTCGGTGGGCGAGGGGATCGGGATGCGGATGATCTTGCCGTCGTTGGCCGGATTGAGATCAAGGCCCGATGTGCGGACGGCCTTCTCGATGACGGCGAGGAGACCGGCGTCCCATGGCTGAATGGTGATCAGGGACGGATCAGGCACCGCGATATTGCCGACCTGGTTCAGTGGCGTCATGGTGCCGTAGTAGTCGACCTTGATCGTATCCAGCATCGAAGCGTTCGCGCG
>JBDTQB010000395.1:0-4288 GCA_039932395.1 Vicinamibacteria bacterium
TCGAAACTGCTGATCGAGTTTGAGGGCGGCGGTGCTTGCTGGAACGCGGCCACGTGCTCGGCCGACGTCTACAGCAAGAGCGTCACGAACGATCCGGAGACTGCGCGCCTGGCCGGGCAGCTTCAGGGAATCTACGACCGCTCGAATCCGGCGAATCCTCTGAAGGACTTCACCCACGTCTACATTCCCTATTGCACGGGTGATCTTCACTGGGGCAACTCTTCCACCACCTACACGGACTTCGAGAACAAGACGTTCGTGATCCAGCACAAGGGCGCCGTGAACGCGGCGACGGCTTTGAACTGGACCGGTGACAACGTGAAGGCGCCGTCTCAAGTGGTGGTCGCGGGTTGCAGCGCCGGCGGCTATGGTGCAGCCTTGTGGTCGGCCAAGATCGCGCGGGCCTATCCGGGAGCGCGCATGGTTGAACTGGCGGATTCGGCGGCCGGAGTTGTGCCGGATGGTTTCTTCGCGACTCCGCTGACCAACTGGAACGTCGCGGCCGCGTGGCCAGACTTCATTCCCGGTCTCGCTCTCGATGAGGTCGATCCGGCGACGTTATCCCTGCCGAAGCTGTACAACTCGGTGGCCGCCTTCTTTCCGACCTCGTCGTTTGCGCAGTTCAACACGCGCTCCGATCAGGTGCAGACCTTTTTCTACAGCCTGGCCAAGGGAACGATCACGCTGAACGACCCAGCCGACTGGTCGGCGCGGATGGTGGCGAACGTCGAGCAGATCAGCGCGCGAACTCCGAACTTCCGTGCGTACCTCTCCCCTGGCACCGAGCACTGCATCATCAACCGCCCCTCCTTCTATACGCAGACGGTGGGAGGGAAGAAGTTCTCCGATTGGGTGACGACGCTTCTTCAGGGCGGAGATCCGGGCCAGGTCCGTTAGTCGAAACGGCGGTGCTTCTGTCCCCGAGCTTTGTCTCCAGCTTGCCGGGCTAGAATTCCCATCCAAGGGAAGAGGAGGGTTCGCGTTGGCTAATCACATTACGTCCAAGCTGTTCGTGCTGGATCATCGCGAGCTCGCGTTCCTCCAGAAGATCTCCCGCGCCGAGTACCAGTTCATCACGGATGATGAGCAGAGCGCGCGCCAGTTGCTGCGCGACAAGCTGAACGAAGTGGTCCTTCACCCACGCGAGAACCGCATCGCGGTGAACCTGACCACCGACGAGCTGATCTTCCTAGCCCTCATCACCAAGGAGAATTTCTCTTTCGTGACCGCCAAAGAACGCGACGCCCGGAATCTGCTCCAGGAACGCCTGGACGCCGCCGCTCAAGTTCTCGCTTAGTTCCGTCGCCGGACGCCCGCCAGCAGGCTAAGCCGACAGCCATTCTGATCGAAGAGGCCCGGTCCCGTCCGAAGGAGCGAAGCTTACGAGCACCCGTATGGGTGATCCAATGCTGTCCCCTTCGGAGAATGCCCAGATTGTCATGGAAGTGTCTTGACGCGCTTCCTCATCCCTTGAGGTCGCCCCAGCCCCCGCTGTTCACGGTGCGCCTCGTGCCCAGGACGCGCCGTTTCCATACTTCCCTGACCGGGTCGTGGTAACCGGCTGCATGCAGCGCGGTCCCGTGAAAAAGATGGCCCACGATGGCCGGAATGCGCAGGTCGCGGAGGCCCGCTCGACGGCCCCGCTCGGTCAGGTCGTCGTCCTCGACCCCCCAGCCTTCGAAAGACTCGTCGTATCCCCGCAGCGCCGCGAAATCGGTGGCGGCGTACACGCAAGGGTTGTAGGTGCCATAGACGATTTCGTACTCGCGATCGAGAGGCCCGACGAGGCCGACCCGGCGAAGGACGCGGCCGAGGCGAGGGTGCCTTTGGGCGAAGCCGCCCTGGGTGCCTGCGAAGTCGGAGAAGCTCTCCGCCCATTTGAGCTGTCCAAGAAGGATGCGCGCACTCGTCGCCTCCCCCAGTCGGCCGAGGAAGACGCGCAGCACCCGGCCCGGGTCGAGGTACGACTCCAGCAACGCAAAGAAGCCAGGGAAGTAGAGGTGGTCGGCGTCCGCGAGGAGGACATGGCTCGTGAGCACCTGCCGAGCGCCCACGTTCATCAGATAGCCGCGACGAAAGGGCCCCGAGGCGTCCCTGGGGACGACGATCTCGAGGCCGGGATGCGAGAGCGCCATCCGCGGACCGGTGGCCCCATGGAAGACCACGACCACGCGTACATCGTGGGGAATCGTTTCGAGGCTCCGCACGAGGAAAGGCTCGTAGGCCGGGGAGGCACAGCAGACGACGGTGAGGGCACCGGAGTGGAGACGGCTCGCAGGCTCGCTCATGCTTCGCAGTTTCTCATCAGGAACGGTCCCCGGTGACGACGCGAAGCGGTCTAAGATCTGCGCTCGTGGAGAGCCTCCCTTGCAACTCGACGAAGTGATCCGCAGGCGTTCGACTCCGGCGCCGAGAGGACGAGCCTTAAGGGTGAACGACGCGCGCGGGCGAAAACTCTGAGCGGTGGGCCCTGGTCCGATGCTGGTGTCGGGGTTCCTGATCGCGCGCGATCTTATTCAGCAGGGTTACCCCGTGATGGAGGCGATTGTTTCGGCTCTGCCGCTGTGCGACGAGCTTCTCATCTCCGAAGGCTTTTCGGACGACGAGACGTGGCCGGCGCTGTGCGCGATCCAGGAGATCTACCCTGAGAAGATCCGGCTCTTTCGCGACGCGTGGCACGGGCCCACTCGAAGGGGTGAGGTGATCGCGCACATGACGAACGTGGTGCGCCTTCGAGCGCGCGGCCGCTACTGCTTCTCGCTGCAGGCGAACGAGATCCTCCCGAAAGGCCTCGCCGCCGCGATGCGAGGCTGGCCTGATCTGTTCCCGCGCCAGGAGATGTTCGGCATCCGCTACGAGCAGGTGATCGGCCCCGCTCTGCTGTGGAAGCAGACCTGGCGCGGACGTTTCTTTCGCAACCGTCCTTACCTCGTGTCGCGCGGCGACGGAGCCAGCTGCGGTCGTGATCCTTGGCTGCGCCTGACCCATCCCATGAGCTTCCTGCGCCGCGGCCGAGTGCTCTACCAGACTACGGAGCCGATCCGCAGGTATCGCGTGTTGTTCCCGGACTGTTACATGGCGCGCATGGCCGGCCAGGCCAAGGTGTTCACGGAGCCGTTCCTAAAAGACCAGACCGCGGCCGAGAGGCGGCACGCCGAGGCCGCGCTCCAACGGATGGCGCGCACGCCCAAGGGATACGACGGTTTCTGGCGGGAGATGGCCAGTTACTTCGACAACCGCGGGCCCGTTCCGGTAACGACCCGCGCAGCCGCGACGGTGGCGCCGCTCATTGCGCCGCTCGTGGGAGATTGGAGCTATGACTGGCGAAAAAGCGTCGCGCGCCTGTCGAAGGCCGACGCGTCGCGGGATCCGAAGCCGACGTGAAGACCATCCTCGACTTGATCATCGACCTGATCCATGGCTACGGGCGGCGGGGCGAGGTCCGCGACCTTGTCCCAGGGCCCGTCGACCGCGTTCCGCGATTGATCCACCTCATCTACGGCCTGTGGTCCCGAACCGGACGCCTCCCCTGGCACTGCCGCAGCGTACTCGGCGCATGGAGGCGTCACCATCCAGGGTGGACCGTGGTGCTGTGGGGCCGGCAGCAGGGCGAGAGGCTGGTGAAGGAGTCGTTTCCCGAGCTGTGGCCGACCTACCAGCAACTGGCGCGACCGGCGCAGCGCTGCGACCTGCTGCGGTACCTGATCCTGAAACGCTTCGGCGGGGTGTATGCCGATCTCGACCTGCACTGCCGCACATCGGTGGAACCCTGGCTTCCGAGCGGAGCGGCGCTCGTGACCCTGGTCGAGAGGCACTTGACGGCCGCGCGGGCTGCGGCCATCGGGCTACCCGAGCCAATCCGTCAGGGTCGGGCCGAGACCTTGGTGCGCATCGCGAACTTCTTCCTCGCCGCATCGCCTTCGCACCCGTTGCTCACCGAGATCGTGGAGATGGTGCAGTCGCGCGCGCATCTCGAGGTCAGGCGCGACTACGACGTCCTCTTCACCACCGGCCCCGATGTGATCAGCGAGGTCGTGGCCCGCGCTCGCCCCCGGCCCGATCTCATCGTGATCGACCGCGAGCAAGGCCTCCTTCATGTGACACATCTCCAACGCGGAACGTGGCGCCAGGACAAGCACGCGTGACCGTCAGTGTCGTGATCCCGACGCGCGATCGAAAGGAGATGGCGGAAGCGGCCATTCGCTCGGTGCTCGAGCAGACGCGGCCGGCCGCGCAGATCCTGGTCATCGACGACGGCTCGGCCCCTTCGTACACCGAATACCTGCGC
>JBDTQB010000396.1:0-4284 GCA_039932395.1 Vicinamibacteria bacterium
AGGCTTTGATGGGCGAGGTGTGTTCCGAAGTCATCGCACTCTTGAGAAACGGTGCTGCGACCACGGTCGCGCGCGCCAGTTCGTTCGCGACATCCTTCTGCGGCACCGATCCCAGGAAGACCACGCGCTTGCCTAGGTTCAGGCTGCGCGCGAGATCCTGAACGCGCTCGAAATCACTTTCGCCCTGAAGGCCCCCCGCGATGACCAACTCGCCGCGATTTAGGCGCGCGAATGCCTGCACCAAGACGTCGACGCCTTTCCACGGATAGAGCTGGCCGGCGTAGACGACGCGGTCCTGTTCCGACGGAGCTGTGAACACACGATCATTGGGAACGTCGCAGCCGTTGGGGATGACGGCGGTGCGCGGACGCGCGCCGAAGAGCCGCTCAAAGGTATTCAGAATGCCCTGAGTGGTCGCCATGAAGCCGCGTGCCCCCGCCCAGACACGCCGTTCGCGATTTTCGATCCGTTTTCGCTTGGCCGGACTGGGCGCGTCCTTCAACCCATAGAGCTGATGGCGCTCGTCGTACATCACCGCTTCCACCGCGTGGGATTCGTAGGTCAGGCGGTCGCAGCCGACGCGCAGCAGCAGATCGGCGAGCTGAAGGTCGCGTGTGACGACGAAGGCGCCGCTTTTGGCAGCGTTGCGCGCGAGAAGAAGGGACTGGGTCAGATAGCGAAGACGCGGAAGAAACGATGCGCCGCGGGCGTGTCCGACGTCCAGACGTTCGACGCTGAGCCTCGGCGTGGGCTCCACACCGAAGGCGGGCAGGATGTCCTCGGTGCGCCGAGAGTCAGATTGTCGGACCACGAGACGCACATCGCGTCCGCGTGCGGCGAGCGCGTGCGCCGCCTTGACGACCTGGATGCCGTTGGCGCGGGGCGAAGGGAAACGGATATCGGAAAGGATGACGATGGGGGGCCTCAACGTCACGGCTTCTCCAGCACGCATTCGATCTGCGACACCATCACGTCGCCGACCACCGGGATCTCCAGGAAGAACGGCCGCATGAAGGTCGGCACCACGCGCTTGAAAAAGCCGGTGACGTAGCGTTGTTCGGAGATAAGGCGGAACGGCGACTGCGCGATCCATCGCGACATGCCGTGCAAGGTGACCGGGGTCAGCAGGTCGTCTTCTTTCTCGCGACCGGACTCGGCCAGCTTGACGAACGTATTCGCGCTCGACTGCTCCTTCAGCATCCACGGAGCTTTGGCGGCCAGAAACACAAAGACGCGGAACGCGAGCTTGCGGCCGATCAGGAGGTGGATCGGAACCGGGATCCGCAATCGCGGGAGATGCGCTCCGGCGAGGGACAGGGTGGGTGCGGTCGAAAGATAGAAGCGCCCGCCGTGTTTGAGGACGCGTGCGCATTCGGCGATGTAGGTCTCGGCCGAAGGCAGGTGCTCGATCACCGAATGCGAAAGCACGACATCGAACGACTCATCTGCGTAGGGAAGCTTCAGCCCGTCGCCCTGGGTGAAGGCCACGTTTTTGATCTGCTTCTCTTTGGCGAGCCTTGTGCCGGAATCGGAAAAGCGCGGACTCAAGTCAAGGCCGACCGCGAACGAAACCTCTTCAGCGATGGACAGAGCCGTCCCGCCGCTGCCGCAGCCCGCGTCGAGCACACGGCCTCGGAGCTTCACCCCGGACCGTTCCACCGACTGAATGACCTTCGAACTGCGGACATACTCGAAAATGGCGTAGTCGTACTCGCTTCGGAAGCGGATTTCCCCCGCGGCACGAATGGCGTCGTTGTCGATCCGTCTCATCGCAGAATTTCTTCGTATATCTCGCAGTAACGGTCGACGAGGCCACGAAGAGAGAAACGCTCGTCGATCACCCGTGAGGTTTTTTCGCTGATCCGGCGATTTTCTCGCAAAGCGTCGGCAATGCCATCCGCGAGCGCCTGGGGATTTTCCTTGGGCACGATGCGGAGGTCGTTGGGGAAGATGGCTCCGAGCTCGACGCCTCCCGGATTGTCGGTGGAAACCACGCGCGTTCCGCAGGCCAGAGCCTCCAGCACCACGGTGGGCGTCGCCTCGAGACGGGACGACAGAACGAACAGATCGGCCGCGGCATGAAGCTTCGCGACCTCGTGATTCGGTACGAGTCCCAGGAACCGGACGCGGTGCGTGATCCCGAGTTGATCCGCGAGATGCTCAAGCGGCTGGCGTTCGTCGCCGGAGCCCGCGATCACCAGCTTGGTGGGCGTTTGGGCCTG
Source organism: Vicinamibacteria bacterium (assembly GCA_039932395.1). Classification (GTDB taxonomy): domain Bacteria; phylum Acidobacteriota; class Vicinamibacteria; order Fen-336; family JAGNNV01; genus JAGNNV01. The sequence continues at coordinate 2,223 of JBDTQB010000396.1, forward strand.
ATCGAGGAGGGCAAAGGCGCGGAGCAAGGTCGCATGGTCGGCCAGAGGATGGAGACGCTTCACATTGAAGAGCAGCGCATCGCCTGATCCCACGAGACAGGCCCGCACCGCCTCGCGCTCGGAGGGAGGTAAAGGACGAAACATGAGATCAACCGCCGGATAGACGACCGACCCCCTGGCCACGGGAACCTTCAGTTCCTCGGCGCGCGCCTGCAGTCCCGCGCTGTAGAACGTCACGTGCGCGGCTTCGCGATTGAGCGTTCGGAAAGCGCGGTTCTTGCCGTCATGGTGCCAGATTTCGGTACCGTAGTGGGTCAGCACGTACGGTTTCTTCTCGCTCACGCTCAGCCGTGCCGCCACCTGATTCATCCAGGTGTTGGAATGGATGTGAACCAGGTCGGCGGCTTGAATCAGAGGCCTTGCCTTAAGGCGCGTCTCCGTTGCTTCCATCAACTGCGGAATGCGGGTGACGCGGAAAGACGGTCGGCGTGTCACGTAGGCGGTCTTCGGCCGTTCCGCATCGGTTGTCTTGAAGGTCAGAAACGAGACGTCGTGTCCACGCTTCTCCAACTCCACGCCCAGGACATGCGGCAGCAGCGCGTTCGCCGCCTGATAGGGCGGAAGGTGGGGCGTGACCATCAGGATCTTCAAGACGGCAGACGCAGCGCATCCGCGCACTCGCGATACGTGACGCCGCGTGCGTCCAGTCGCTTCATGATGTGCTCGAAGATCTTCTCCAGTCGCTCGAAAAATCGATCCACGTCGCTCTCGGTCTTGTTGTAGGGCGAGCCGCCCGCCACCAGTTCGCTCGAATGGAAAAGCATGTTGAGCGTGGGCACGCCTCGCGCGACCAGGGAACTTGCGAGCGCCTTCGCGTCTTCGATGCTTGAATAGGACGGTCGCAGCCAGACCGCCCGGATGCCCAGCCGTTTGAGGTAGCCACGCCAGGGGATCGAAGGAAGGGAAGTGAACTGCTTTTCCAAAGATTTCGGTAGCCAGGGACTGGTCGCCGAAGAGACCGGAATCTCCAGCACCTTCGAGGCGCCCGCTTCCCTTACGTCAGAAAGGCTTGGCCAATAGGGCGCGACGGGAGCCCCTGCGAATGAGGGCCCACCTTTACGGCGCTCGTTGAAGAGGGGATCGACGCTGGTATCGACCACGTAGCCCAGGTCCGCCAGAATCTTCAGGGAGCGGGTGTCGAAGCCATGACGCCCGGCGCGGTAGCTCACGGGCCGCACGCCGAGCGAGGTCTCGATGGCTTCGGTGAGTTCTTTGAGCTGAGTCGCGAGCAGCGCGTCGTCGAGCTGGCTGGGATAGCGACCGATGAGGTCCTCTTCCCGATACGGAGGGGAACTCCAAGGATGCAGATGAGCGCCGATTTCACAGGTGCCCGTCGCCGCCAGGTCGCGAAGAATGGAACGCGACGGCTCCCGCGTCGCCATCTCGTGAGTGACCAGATACGACGGGCGGACTGCGTACTTCTCGCACAGTGCCTGCAGACGGGGCAGAGCGCGCGCATTTTCGACGGAGAGGCGTTTCCGGCCTTCGAGGGTCCATTGGTCATCGGCTTCGGTGTCGATGCCGACCATGAAGAGGGGCTTGGAACTCATGCGCGGTCCAAGTCTCCATCGCCGATGAACAGATTCCAATTGGGCAGGTTCGCGAGGACCGGCTTCGGTCCCTCACCAGCGTCCGGCGTTCCTCGGTAGGCCACGCAGTACTGAACGCCGGTGCTGCCCGAGCGGAAGCCGTGCCGCTTCAGGGAAGCCGCAAGCCGGGCGTTGTAGCAATAGACCTCGATGCGGACGCGTTTCTTCCGCTGGAAGTCCTCGATGGCGGCGGCGAGTAAGGCGTCCTGAGTGGCGACATCGGTCGTGTCGCAGAAGAGGTCGGCGATGACGCCGCGCTTGAAGGTCTCCTCGCCCTCATCGCGCAGGACCGCATAGCCGGAAAGCGTTCCGCTCTTCCTTGCCTCGATCACTCGGTACTCTCGAAACGGGCAGGCGAGGAACTTCCACTTCAAATAGCGCGCGTCCCGGCGAACGCAGGTCGTGTAAGAAGC
>JBDTQB010000397.1:0-4282 GCA_039932395.1 Vicinamibacteria bacterium
AGACACGATCCACCGCGACCGTCTCGCCGAATCGGCGCGTGACGTCGATCAGCTCGAGTGCCGGGACGCTCAACTCGGTTTGGGCGGTCCGGTCTGCGTCAACCGCAGAAGACATCTGACGAGTTAGCCTTCGACTTCCAAGAACGTGTTATTTCGCGGGCGGGGTGTTCAAAAGCGCGTTGAACACCATCTTGAAGGTGCCGTGGGTCTGGTCGCGATGCTGGGGGCGGAAGCCCAGTAGGACGACTTTGCCCTGGCCGTACTTGACCGAGACGGCGTTGGCCTTTTTAGCGATGACGCCTTCGCCAAGCAGCCAGCCGCTTTGCAGCACATCGCGCGCGACGTAGCTCGAGAGGATCTCAACGTCCTGGCTGCTTTCCATCGACGTGACTTCGTAGACTTGGCTACCGGGCATGAACAGCGAGAGTCCTTCCGCGGGCATACCGAAGGCAAGCGGTGTGGTATTCACGAAGTGAGTCTTAAGGGTTGACCCGGGGCACCAGAACGTCTTTGACGGAAGTCCCGCAACGACGTTGCGAAGGGGAAGGCTGAAGCGCTGGATCGCGAGATCGCCGGCCTGGGCGAAGGTCACGAGGGTGCCGCCCTTCTGCACAAACTCCTGGAGGCCTTTGACGCCCTCCGCACCGAAGCCGCTCTTGTACTCAGCCGGCGTGTTGTCTACACCACCGCCGAAGCCGCCACCGCCGCCGCGTCCACCGGCGGTACCTGCCGCAGGACGCTCACCCGTCATCTGCGCGACCGAGTCGGCAGGCAGAACGATCACGTCATACTTTGCATTCAGGCCGCCCGCCTTCAACTCCGCATCCATCACGGTCTTGAAGGGAACGCTGAACTGCTCGAAGGTGAGACGCGTCCAGCCTTCGTCGATGTTGCCTCCGTTGTAGCGCTGGAAGACTCCGATTCGCTGCTTCTTGAGGTCGTAAGCCCCTGACGTGATCGCAGCCCTGGCCGCTACAAAGTCGACACCGGTCTCCTTCGCAACCCCGGAGACGTCACCCGAGGCCACGAGGAAGTCGCCCGCGCGCACCGAACCGTCGGCCGAAGGCACGCTGGCGCGACGGACCGCGATACCCTTTTCGAACAGGAGGTTTACGGCGCGGAAACTGTCATTCTCACGACCATCGAGGACATAGCCATTCGCAGCGGTGGTCGCCACGGTACCGACAAGCGGAACCTTCGCGGTCAGCTTGACCAGGTCGGCCTTGATCGCCTCGCCCACGGCGTCACTTCGGACGCCCATGAACTCGCCGAAGGTATCGGTGGACATGTCGTACGGCGAGATCGGATTGTCGTCGGTGTCGCGGGTGTAGGTGTTGTCGGGATAGAAGGTGCGGCCGAGCATCCAGCGAGCGAGTGCCTGCTTGGGCTGAGCGGTGGTGACCACGAACGAACCCGGACCATAGACGCGACCTTCGGCGATGAACTGCGCTTTCGCCTGCTGAACCTCGACCCCGGAGTCCATCAGCATGTTCGCGAGCTTCTTCACGGTCAGCTGGTCATGCTGATCGGCCGCGAGCACATACGCTTTCACTGGACCGTTGGCGCCGCGCTCGGTTTGGCGGATGCCCTTCAAGTACATGTTGCGAAGAAGGGTCTCGCGGTTGCGCGCGGCCAGGTCGACCATCGACCACGCCACGATCTTTTGCTGCTCGACGATGTCGCGCACGCGCCACCAGCCGCCGGGCCACAGACTCGGCATGTTGACCTGCGGCTCATACGTGGGAAGGTTGCGCGGCCCGCCGCGAAGCTGGTCGGGGTGGATATACATCGGAGTGGCCAGACGCGCGCTCGCCGATTCGGCCAGCATGCCCGCGATGTTGTGGAAAGGGGTGATCCAGTGGAACCCCATATGGCCCCAGCCGGAATAGATCGCGCCGCTGATGACGCCGGTCTTGCCCGCACTCTCGAGCTTGGTCGCCATCTCGCCGCCGAACCACATCATTTCGCGCCACACCAAAGGATCGCCATCGGGACGGATCGGCTCGGCGTAAGGCGGGATCGAGATGCGCGCGTTGTTGCTGCCCATCTGATGATGGTCCATGTAAGCCTGCGGCAACCAGTCGCGATAGAGGATCTTGGCGAGGTTCCGCGATTCGGGAAGGTTTAGGGCGAAGCCATCGCGGTTGTTGTCGTGGCCGGCGTACTTCTGATACAGCCACGGCATGTTCGCGGCTTCGTTCGGCGTGCCCACGTACTTCATGTACCAGTCGGCGATCATCTGAGTGCCGTCGGGATTGATCGAGGGGAAGACGATGCTGATGACGTTGTCGAGCATCCGCTGTGCTTCTTCATCGTTACGGCTCAGCGAGTCATACACAAACTCGGCCGCCGTCTGCGCCGCCGCCACTTCGCTCGAATGCAGCGCGAAAGTCTGGACGATGACGGCCTTTCCTTCGGCCACCAGTTTGTTGCTTTCGGCCTCACTCACGCCGCGCGGATCGCCGAGCTTCGCGTTGATGGCGCGGTAGGTCTCCAGCTTTGCGAGGTTCACGGGCGAAGAAATGAACAGCGCGATGAACGGACGACCCTCGCTGCTCTTGCCCAACTCCACCAGTTTCACGCGGTTCGATGACTTGGCGAGCGTCTGGTAGTACTCGACGAGTTTGTCCCAGTTGGCAAGCTTGCGATCGGCGCCCATCTGATACCCGAAGAACTTCTCGGGCGAAGGGAGAGTCGAGGCGCCCTGAGCGAAGGCGCTCGAGGTGAGCAGCATTCCTGCGAGAGCGAAGGCGCCAACCGATGAGAGAAGGCGTTGCGTGGTGGATGGTTGATTCACGGGAGCGATATTAGTACGGTCACTCCCAGCCAAGAGGCTGCGGGGGCCGGCAGAGTTCTAGCTCACGGTCAGTCGGTTGCCGCCGGCTCCCTTTGATTCGTACAGGCGCGAGTCGGCGATCGAGAGGAGCTCGTGCGAGATGCGCGAGTCACCCGGGACTGCAGCACCTCCAACCGAGAACTTCGGTGCGTCGAAGGCGAAGGGCGGATCGGCCGCTTTCCAAAGGCGCGCGAGCTCTTCGACGGTACGGTCGAACAGTCGTGGAGCGATGGATGGTGGACCGCCGCCGATCAGCACCGCGAACTCCTCGCCGCCATACCGGCAAACCGTGTCGTTCTGCCGTGCGACCGCGCGCAAAGCCTCGCCAAACGTGGCCAGAACCCGATCGCCCACCGGATGGCCATAGGTGTCGTTGATCTTCTTGAAGGAATCAAGATCGATCAAGAGAAGCAGCAAAGGCTCGTTGCGCACCAGCGTTCGCTCGGTCTGAGCCTTGAGTTCGTGATCGAAGTAGGCGCGATTGAAGACACCGGTCAGGGCGTCGCGAACGGCGAACTTCTGAAGGTCCTTGAAGCGGTCTTTATATGTCACCGAGCCGGGCAGCCGCTTCGAGCGGAGCATGGTGGCTTCCTGGTCTCCCTTGCTCCTCGACCAACGGAGCAGGGCGACGAAGGCCAGCGAATAGAACACCGCGGCGATGAACTTCCCGAGGAATCCGATGAAGAGAAGCCTCCAGAACTGCGGCCGGCCGATGAACGCGATGAGGGGGAAGACCAGCGAATCGAACGCCACACTTATGCCCAGGGCGAACTGAGCACGAGCGTAAAGGTTGCGGTTGACCGTCTCTCCGAACCACTCGAACGCCCGAATCAAAAGGAGCGAATCGAGGCCGAGCAGCGCCGCGCCGAAAATGAGCACCCGAAACAGGTGCAGGCTCGATGCCGGATCGGGAGCGCTTCCCGCCGTTGCCATCAGCGGCTGGCCGACCAGAATCAGGACGGCCAAGGCGACATTCGCCAGGAGGAGCCCGTAGATGAGCCGCTTGGCCTCGACTTCGTCCTCCAGAACGTAAACGAGCAGGATCGCGAACAGGGTGGCGGGGAAGAAGACGACTGACCCCGGATTCACGGAGATCCCGGGAAGCACGCTGATCGGGATGTTGATGGCGAGCAGGGTCTGCGGAACCTGCAGCAAACCGGCGAGCACGGCGATGGGCGTGACTCCCCAGAGAGGCCGGAAACGCGCGGCCACGACGAAACACACCGCCAGCAGCAGTGCGATGAGACCAAGCCGGGGGAGGCTGAAGATTATGTCCGGATGAATGGGGGGCACGACGCTCCAAAGGGGATGGCGGATTGTGACAGGCTGGACGACAGACGGCAATTGGGAGGGCGTGCGCAGAACGCCCCGGCCCACTATGCTGGCGGGTTGAATGGCCTCTTCGCGACTTAATTTCCGCATCGACGCCGAGGCCGAAGGCTCTCG
>JBDTQB010000398.1:0-4276 GCA_039932395.1 Vicinamibacteria bacterium
GCCGCCCACCACGCATCCCTGTCACTACGGCATTGACACGCCGCGCCGAAGTGAACTGATCGCGTCTTCGCAGACCATCGAGCAGATCCGCGAGAAAGTGGGAGCGGATACTCTGTCCTATCTCTCTCAAGGCGGGCTGATCGCATCGGTCGGTGACTCGCACGGAACCCGCCACTGCACCGCGTGTTTCACCGGCAAGTACGCCGTGCCGGTCCGCGAAGAAGAGAACATCGAGTTGTTTCCGATGGTGGCGCAGCGATAGGCAGGTTGGACGCCGAGCAGCCGGGCCGCGCGAGACGCGTTCTTGTCGCCCAGGCGTACTTCCTGAAGTTCGATCCGAAACTTGAGCAGGCCGGCCAGCCGCTGCCGCCACTCGGGTCGCTGATCGCCGCGGCGGTGCTGCGCCAGCGTGGATTCGATGTTCGCTTTTTCGATTCGATGCTCGCCTCGTCAGAGAAGGAGTGTGCTTCGGCCATGGATCGCGAGAAGCCCGACGCGTTCGTGATCTTTGAGGACAGCTTTAACTACCTGACCAAGATGTGCCTCGAACGTATGCGCGAGGCCGCGGTCCGCATGATCGGCATGGCAAGGGCTCGGAACATTGAAGTGGTGGTGTCGGGGTCGGACGCAAGCGATGATCCGGGCTTCTTCCTCAACGCGGGCGCCTCCGCGGTCGCCGTGGGAGAAGGCGAGTACGCGGTGGCGGACTGGCTGAGCGCGCCGGGCCGCAGCGTCTCGATCGCGGGCATCAAAACGCTTGGGACGGACGGCTCGGTGATGAGCGGGCCGCCACGTCCTCCTCTTCGCGACCTTGATTCCATTCCCTCGCCGACCTGGGATCTCATCGACATCGAGGCCTATCGACGCGTGTGGGCGTCCGGTCAGCGCCCGTTCACCCTGCCTCTGGCCACCAGCCGAGGCTGCCCCTTCCACTGCAACTGGTGCGCGAAGCCCATCTGGGGGCAGCGCTACGCTGCGATGTCGCCCGGGCGTGCGGCGGCAGAGGTGCTCGCGCTTAAGCGATTGGGCGCCGTCCGCATCAACGTGCTCGACGACATTTTCGGTTTGAGGCCCGGTTGGATGGAGGAGTTCGGAGCGGAACTCCAGCGCCTCGACTGCGTTCTTCCATTCAAGTGCCTGTCTCGCGCGGACCTTCTCAATCAGCGTGCGGTGAAGGCGCTCTCCGTAGCCGGATGCGACATGGTCTGGATCGGCGCCGAGTCGGGCTCGCAGAAAATTCTTGATGCCATGGAGAAGGGGACAACCGTCGAGGAGATCCGGGGCGCCCGCGAACGCCTTGAAGCGGTGTCGATCAGGGTCGGCTTCTTTCTTCAGTTCGGTTATCCGGGCGAAGACGACGCAGATATCGCAGCAACGCTGAAGTTGTTGGACGAAGCGCATCCGGACGACATCGGCATCTCGGTTTCTTATCCCCTGCCGGGCACGAAGTTTTATGAGCGGGTCAGGACCGAGATGGATCGGGCCACCCATTGGCGTGACTCCGGCGATCTCGCCATGCTCTTCCGCAATGCTCACGGCACCCGCTATTACCGAGCGCTTCACGCCTACGCTCATGCGCGCTTTCGCCTCAGCCTCACGTTACGGGATGACCAGCGCAAGCCCTTTGATCGCGCGCTGCGTGTGGCCTGGTATAGCGTCCGCCGCTTGATGACAAGGGCGAGCCTGGCTCTTGCCGCGCGAGAGCGTGTCCCTACGCGGCCCCTCCCTCCGCAGCTCTCGCGCGAGGGTGCCGCGACACCCTCAGGGTCGGCATCATGATCCTGCTCTCGCATGGGTACTTCCTCGAACTGGATCCGAACGAGAGCAAGGTTATGCGGCCATACCCTCCGCTGGGCTTGCTCTACCTGTCGTCCTACCTTAAGCAGCACGGGCACGAGGTGACGGTGTTCGATTCCACTTTCTCTCGCCCGGAGCGTTTGATTGAGAAGGTGTCTGCCCTCAGACCGAACTTCGTCGGTTTGTACGCGAATCTGATGACCCGCCCACGCATCGTGACCCTGATGGCGGAGTTCAAGGCGATCGGAATACCCGTCATCGTGGGAGGACCCGATGCGTCCGGCAACGCCGCCGAGTATCTGAAACACGGCGCGAGCGTGGTGGTGAGGGGCGAAGGCGAAGTCACGCTGGCCGACCTCCTGACGAAATGGACGGGAACCGATCCGCCGACGGATGTCGCGGGCACCAGCGTGCGTATTGGCGACCTCGCGTCGCACGCGCCTGATCGCGCGCTCATTCCGTCACTTTCAAGTCACCCGTGGCCTGATCGCGAGGCCATCGATCTTCAGCCCTATCTGGCCGCCTGGCGTGATCGGCATGGTTACGGTTCGATCTCGTTGATCACCGCGCGCGGCTGCCCTTACACCTGTCGCTGGTGTTCCCGGGCGGTCTATGGAGAGTCGCACCGCCGGCGTCCGGTGGATGACGTGATCGCGGAAATTGAGTTCATCCAAAAACGCTACGCGCCGGAGCGCATCTGGTTCGTGGACGACGTCTTCACCATTCACAAAGGATGGACGGTCGAGTTCGCCACGAAGATGAAGGCGAAAGGGATCCGCATTCCCTTTGAGTGCATTTCCCGCGCCGAACGGATTGACGACGATGTCGCCCGGGCGCTGGTCGCCCTTGGCTGTTTCCGCGTCTGGATCGGTTCCGAGAGCGGTTCGCAGCGCGTGCTCGACGCAATGGAGCGGCGAGTCAAGGTCGAAACCGTCCTGCACACGACGCTCTTGCTGCGACGACATGGGATTGAAGTCGGCTTCTTCATCATGGTGGGCTACGAAGGAGAGGAGGACGCCGATCTTGTGGCAACCGTGGAGCACATCCTCAGGAGCGAGCCCGATGTTGTCCTCACCACAACGTCGTATCCGATTCGCGGAACCGAATACGCGACGCAACTGGGCGCCCGCGCGGTCAACGAGAAGCCCTGGGCGATCGCGTCGGATCGCGAGACCCAGGTCCGTGGACGCAAGTCGACTCGCTATTACCTGGCCGCCCGTGCGTGGATCGAGAACACGGCCACGGCGCATCGACTGCAGCGGTCAGGTCAGAGCCTGGCTTCGGTTCGTCCGAGTCTCCGCGCGAAGCTGGCCAGGATCGAAATGAAGTGGCGAGCCTCCGAACGCGTGGCGTGAAGGCCCGTAAGCCCCAATGCTCCCGCGGTTCGGGCTCCGAGGAAACGGAGCCGATGCCGGGGTTGATCAGACCGTCAGTACGATCTTTCCGAAGTGTTCGGATGCTTCCATCATGCGATGCGCCTCGGCGGCGCGCTCAAGCGGAAGAGCCGCGTGAACCACGGTCTTGAGCTTTCCAGAGAAAAAATGGGGGGTCGCGGCCAGGAGGTCCGCACGGCTTCCCATGTACGAACCCATCAGAGTGAGATGCTTCACGAACAGGAAGCGCAGGTCGGTGGACCCTGCCGGGCCAGACGTGGCGCCGCACGTGATCAGCCGACCCCGATGCGCGAGCGACTGGACTGAGCGCTCCCAGGTTTTCTCGCCGGTGTGTTCGACCACGACGTCGACGCCCTTCTTGCCCGTGAACTTCTTCACTTCGGCCACCACGTCGTGGGTGTAATGATCGACCACGGCATCGGCACCCAGCGTTTTGGCCAGAGCGAGTTTCGCTTCTCCGCCCGCGGTTGCCATGACGCGCGCGCCCAGCATCTTTGCGATCTGGACCGCGGCCATGCCCACGCCGCTGCCTGCCGCCCACACCAGAACGTCGTCGCCCATTTTCACTTGCGCGCGCACCACCAGCATGCGCCACGCCGTCAGGAAGACCAGAGGAAACGCCGCCGCATTTTCGAAAGAGATCGCGTCTGGAATGGGAATCAGGTTGGCGAGCGGGACGGCGACGAATTCGGCGTAACCGCCCGGACGACCATGGCCCAGGATGCTGTACTTGCGGCAAGCCATGTCTTCACCCGAGAGGCACGCGAGGCAGCGTCCGCACGATGTGCCCGGCTGAAGCATCACACGCTGTCCGACGCTCAGTCCGCTGGTGTCGATGCCTTCAGGCAGCGAAGAAATCTCGCCCGCGATGTCATTGCCCAGGATGTGGGGGAGAGGTGGTTTGTAGCCAGCACGCCCGCTGCGCGTCCACAGGTCGAGGTGATTCAGCGCGCACGCTCGCACACGGACCACCGCTTCGCCGGGAGCGGGGTTCGGCGCATCAATCTCCGCGAGTTCGATGACTTCTGGGCCACCTTGGGTTCTGATCAGAGCTGCGCGCATTTCATCCCTCGAAACGTCCTATA
>JBDTQB010000399.1:0-4253 GCA_039932395.1 Vicinamibacteria bacterium
GAAATCCGTGACTCGGAGACGGCCGACCACGCGGTTCAGGCGGCGTTGACCGGCCATCTGGTTCTTTCGACGCTGCACACCAACGACGCGCCGTCCTCCATCACTCGCCTTCTCGACCTCGACGTCCCGCAGTTCCTGGTCACCTCCACGCTGGTCGGCGTCATTGCTCAGCGCCTCGTGCGAACCAATTGCCAGTCTTGTCTGGTCGACCATGCGCCGACGGATGACGAGATCGCCGCGCTGCGAGTGCCTCGCGACAAGCTCGGCGCGGTCGTCTTCAAATCGGGCGCCGGCTGTCTGCAGTGCCGCCAGACTGGTTTCGCGGGGCGGGACGGCATCTACGAGATCATGGCGATGTCCGATCGCATCCGGCATCTGGTCGCGCAAGGATCGTCCTCGGTAGACATCCGCAAGGTGGCCCGTGAAGAGGGCCTCCGAAGTCTTCGTGAATCTGCCTTCGAGAAAGTCGTGCGCGGCCGAACCACCGTGGCCGAACTCGTGCGCGTCACCGGCAAGTAGGAGGCGCGCGTTTGCGCGTCAGAACTTCTTTTCGGAATCCAGAAGGATCGTCACCGGGCCGTCGTTGACCAGGGCCACTTCCATCATGGCCTGGAAGATGCCGCGACGGACCGTGAGCCCCGAAACGGCCAACCGGTCGCAATATGCCTCGTAGACCGCGCGCGCCTCGTCCGGAGAAGCGGCGTCAAGGTAGCTCGGCCGACGGCCTTTGCGCGAGTCGGCGAGCAGCGTGAACTGGGACACCACCAGAAGCTCACCCTGAAGGTCCAGGACCGACAAGTTCATGGTGCCCGTGGCGTCATCGAAGATGCGGAGATTGAGAACCTTCTCCGCCATCCACTCAAGGTCTGTGGGCGTGTCGCCCTTGCGGACGCCAAGGAGGACCATCAGGCCTTTTCCAATGGTCGAGATGCGCGAACCCGAGACGTCCACGCTGGCCGACGACACCCGCTGAACCACCGTTCGCATGACGTGAAGACTATCCGATGGCCGTGCGATACTTGACCCTGAACATATGCGCGCTACCGACCAGGACGTTCAGTACCTTGCCCGAAAGATCATCCGCACGATGACTACCGCTGGACGCATCGATTGCGATGACGAGGAAGCGGTGGTGATGGGCCTGACGAGCGCGCTTCTCAAGGAGATTCGTCTCGAGGACGCCCTGAACGAAGAGGCGCGGCAGATTCTGCTCTCGCACTCAACCACCATGGCGCGCGACAACATCACCGGCCTCGACATGTTCCGCAAAGTGAAGCGCGAACTCGCGAAGAAGAAGGGAATCATCCTGTGAGGCTCTCTCGCGAAAAGATGATGCAGCTCTCTCACGTGGCCATCGGCTACTTGAAGGATGAGCCGATGGTGGAGTTCTTCGTCGATCCCAAGGACATCCGCGCCGAGATCTTCAAGTTCCTTGAGAACGAGGGCAAGGTGGACGCCGAGATTGATCTGGCGGTGCGGCAGAAGATCGAAACTCAGAAGCGCGGGATTCCCGAAGGCTCCGAGGAATGGGACATCCTGTACCGCAAGTATTTCGAGGAAGAGTCCGCGCGTCGTCGTCGCTAGTCGGGCGCGCCCAAGCAAGCGATGTTCGGCTGCTTCTTCCGTTTCATCAGACTTCTTCTCGTGCTCGCCGTGGTGGTCGCGGCCGGCGCCGCCATTTACTACTACACCGCCCGGCATCCGGAAAACGCGCCCTGGAAAGATGGCGCTGCGGCGGTGAAGGACAAGATGGCGACGGTCACGTTGTCCGCCCAGGTCAAGGCCGCGATTGGGCTGCGAGAGTCGCTGAAGAATCTCAGCATTGACGTCAGTTCCGAGAAGGATGTCGTGACCGTGCGCGGAAAGGTTCCAAGCGCGGAGATATCCAAGACCGTTGAAACCACCGCGTCTTCGGTCCCGGGCGTCCGTCAGGTGGTGAACTTCCTCGAGATCGACGCCGCATCGGGTGTCAAAGCCGTGGGCGTCGACGATCGAAGCATGGGCGAGAAGCTCGACGATGAGGCCCTGGAGTTGAAGGTGCGTGCCGCCTTCAAGCTCGACAAGGAACTCTCCACCACCTCCTTCGAGATCAAGTCGATCCGAAAAGTGATTCAGATCTCGTCGGCCACCGCCAACGCAGATCAGAAGAAGCGGGCCGCCACCGTCGCGCAGTCGGTCGAAGGCGTCGTCTCCGCCGAGAGCCGGTAGCCTCGCCGGCTGCGGCGCAGGCTCTTAGTCGGGTTCGGCGTCGCTGTCTGTACTCTCGACGTCGCTCTGTAGCGGCTTTACGTCGAGGAGCGTTCCGCCGAAGAGGTCGAGGGTGTGGCCCACCGCCGGATCGGCCATCGCCTTGGCCTTGAGCGCGCTCTTGTTGGGCGTCTTGGCGGCCGATGTTGATGCTGGTGCCGCTTTCGGCTCAGGCGGCGTAGGTACCGCCGTAACGGCGGGACGCGGCGGACGAGGTTTCTCGGGCACGGAATCGTCGATCTCGTCATCTCCGCCGCCCTTCAGGACGACGCGCAGTTTCTTGCCGAATGCCTTGAGCGCGTTGGCTGCGAGCGTCTCCTTCTCCAACTCCAGGTAGGCGAGCTGGGCCGCGGAAACGGAGAGGTGAAGGATGTCGCCTTCGATCGCGCCGCTCGAAGCGTTGAGTGCCGCGAGCAGCATGCGGCCGGTGGTCGCATTGCGGAGGCGGTCGATGACAGAGCCAGACTCGTTGATGGGCTCCGGCGCCTCCGCGGGTGTGGTGGTCGCAGGAGGCGCTGCTTTGGAAGCGCTGCGTGTCGGTGCGGGCGTCTCTTCCACGGGTGGGGTGATGCGCCGCACGGCAACGGGAGGCGGAGCGATCGCCCCAGCTGCCGGGCCCAGACTCGGAGCTGCAACAATCTGACGCGCCGGAGCTGGGCTCATCACCGGCGTCGGCCGAGGCGATCCGCCCAGGAACTGCTCAACCCGGCCGACCAGATCGGAGAAGTTCACCAGCCGTCGCAACTGTGCGGCCTTGAGAAGCGCCATCTCGATGCTGAGCCGCGGATCGGGATCAATCGATTTCCTGAAATCGAGCTCAGAGCGGCAGAGCGAATCAACCAGACGCAGCAGGTCTTCCTCGGGAATCGTCTTGACGAACTCGGAGGCGGCCGCGCGGTCTTCCGGCAGAAGATCGACACCCTCGCTGTCGGGAGAGATCTTCAAGACCAGAAGGTCCCGCCAATAAAGCAGCAACTCATGGGAGAAGACTTCGTAATCGGCGCCGTAAGACGCGAGCTGTTCGATCACGCGGAGGACGCCTGCGGAGTCGTTCTCGAACACCGCGCGGGTCGCTTCACGCAGAAGGTCGCGATCGATCAAACCGAGCAGCTTGACCACATCCTCGTCCTGGATCTGGCTGCCCGTGAAGGCGTACACCTGATCGAACAGCGACAAGGCGTCGCGCACGCTGCCTTCGGCGGAACGCGCGATGCGCAACAGCGCAGAGTCCGACACTTCGATCTTCTCGGCGATGGCGATCTGACGCATGTGCGCGGCCAGGGTCTTCGCAGGAATCAGCCGAAACGCATGGATCTGGCAGCGCGACAAAATTGTCTCGGGCAGCTTCTTCATCTCGGTGGTGGCGAGAATGAACTTCACGCGCGGCGGCGGTTCTTCGAGTGTCTTGAGCAGGGCGTTGAAGGCGCCCGCCGAGAGCATGTGGACTTCGTCGATGATCCAGATGCGATAACGATCGCGCGCCGGGTTGAAGCGCGTGCTCTCACGAAGTTCACGGACGTCGTCCACGCTGTTGTTTGAAGCGCCGTCGATTTCCTGGACGTCGAGCGAAGTGCCGGACACGATTTCGGTGCACGAGGCACAGACACCGCAGGCGTCCGGAGTCGGGCTGTCGCCCTTCGAACAGTTGAGCGCCGCGGCGAGGATGCGGGCCGTCGAGGTCTTGCCGACTCCACGCGCGCCGGTGAGGAGAAACGCCTGGCCGATACGACCCGAGGTCAGCGCATTGCGAAGGGTGCGGGTGACCGTCTCCTGACCCACAACATCAGCGAGAGTTTTGGGACGCCATTTGCGCGCGAAAACTACGTAGCTCATCTTGGAGGGGGATTCTTCGCAGTTGGCTCTGGCGTGGTGCAGGATGGGACCAGCCGTGCGTGAACCCCGAACCGACCGCGTCACCCAACGCCTCGTCTAACCGTTGCTCCCTTCCGGGCCTGGCGGGGTTAAAGACGCGCATCGTCGCGCGGAGCCCGGGATTCACGCACGAC
>JBDTQB010000400.1:0-4250 GCA_039932395.1 Vicinamibacteria bacterium
CAGCTCGACCTGCCTCCTCGATTCCAGTATGGCGGTCGCGTCGCGAATGCTCCGAACCTCGGGACGAACAATGCGCCGTTCTACAACTTCAACACAACGAAGGACGCGGTCGGAAGCATCACGAAGCTCATGGGGGCGCACACCGCCAAAGCGGGCGTGATCTACCAGTACAGCCTGAAGCCCCAGAGCAGTTTCTCGAACGCCAACGGCAACGTCAACTTCTCGAATGACTCGTCCAATCCCTTCGACACCGGATTCCCGTTCGCCAACGCGATCACCGGTGTGTATCAGTCGTACAACCAGGCATCCTGCTACTGCATCGGTAACTTCACCTACAAGAACATCGAGGCGTACCTGCAGGACAACTGGAAAGTGAACGGGAAGCTGACGCTCGACTACGGCGTGCGCGTCTCCCACCTTTCGCCTCAGGCCGACACTCTCAACCAGACCGCGAACTTCATCCCTGAGAGCTACGACAAAGCCAAGGCTTCGAGGCTCTACTACCCCGGATTCGACGCCAACGGCACTCGTGTCGCGGTGGACAAGGTGACGGGGCAGACGCAGCCCGCGGTGTACATCGGGAGACTTGTCCCGAACACCGGTTCGCTGCTGAACGGCGTGTTCAAGGCAGGTGAAGGAATCTCGACCGGTCTCTATCCGAGCTCCGGCATTCTCATCGCGCCGCGCTTCGGATTCACCTACGACGTCTCCGGTGCCGGCAACTGGATCGTGCGCGGCGGCGGCGGCGTGTTCTACGATCGTTCACAAGGGAACTCGGTCTTCGATCTCCTCGGCAATCCGCCCACCACGATCTCCCCGACTTTCAACAACGGCCGGCTGCAGGATATCGATCCAAAGAACATCGTGCTCGGCGCCCCTGGTCTTGTTGCCTTTGACACAAGCGGCAACGTGCCCACGACCTACGCGTACAACATCGGCGTCCAGGTGAAGCTGCCTTGGGAGACCGCACTCGATGTCTCGTATGTCGGTTCCGTCTCGCGTAACCAACTGCAGGCAAGGAACCTCAACGCGGTGCCGTACGGAGCCGCGTTCCTGCCCCAGAACCAGGATCCGACCCTGACTCAGAACCCGGCGACGCCCGGCTCGGCGGCCCTTCCGAATGACCTGCTTCGTCCCTATCAGGGCTACGGCGACATCCGGATCGCTGAGAACACCGCCAGTTCGAACTACAACTCAGTCCAGACCTCGCTGAACCGTCGCTTCAAGGACGGTGTGCTCATGAACGTGAGCTACACGTACAGCAAGGCGATGGGAACGGTCAGCAACGACAACAACAACGGGCTCACCGCGTTCGATACGCCCCGCATCGACGGCAATCAACATCAGGCGAACTATGGTCCGCTCGACTTTGATCGTCCGCATAATTTCGTTGCCAGCTTCGTGTGGGAGATCCCGAAGACACACGCGACGGGCGTTGTCGGTCAGATCGTTAACAACTGGCAGCTCTCCGGCGTCTACCGCTGGCAGTCGGGTCAGCCGTACAACCTGAGTGTCTCCATCCCCGGCATCGGTTCGCAGAACCTCCTGGGTACGGGCACCACGGCGCCGGCTCGCGTCGTCTTGATCGGCGATCCCGGAAGCGGCAACAGCAACGATCCGTACCGTCAGTTCAATACCGCTGCGATCACCATCCCGAAACCCGGCACCTTGGGTCTCGACTCGGGCCGTAACTTCCTGAGGACGGCGGCGACAAACAACCTGGATCTCTTCCTCCAGAAGTCGTTCCCGATGGGCGGTTCGCGCCGCCTGGAACTGCGCGGTGACGCGTTCAACGCGCTCAACCACACCCAGTTCTACACGGTGAACACGACGCTCGCGGTCAAGAGCCTCGCCGACCCCACGCCGACCAATCTTCCCTTCGACTCAACCGGGAAGCTGGTCAATCCGACGGGATTCGGCGCGGTCACGGCCGTTCGTCCGTCGCGAACCATCCAGCTGACGGCGCGGTTCCAGTTCTAAGTCGCTAGACGTTTAGTGAACGGGCAAGGCTTCGCGGCCTTGCCCGTTTTTTTTGAGTCCCGATCGCGCCGGGCCGACCGGCGTTTACACTGCGACTCACGAGGGACGCCGATGACACTGCGCTCGAAGGGCTTCGCCAGAGCAAGACATGGCCGGACGTGGTTTGGGTGTGCGGCCCTGCTGCTTGTGATCGCTCCGTTTGCCGCGGCGCAACCCACGGAACGCCTGGCGGACGGATTCGCATTGGCGGTTGGAGACAGCCGGCTCGAGGTTCGGGTCTGTCGGGACGAGATTATCCGCGTCATGTTCGCTCCGCCCGGGAAGTTCTTTGCCAGGCAATCGATCGTGACGGTGCCGGACGCCTGCCGGCCCACGCCATTCGATGTTGCTGTTCGGAATGGAATGGCGACGTTGACCACGAAGAAGCTGACCGCCCGCGTCGTGATCGCGAGTGGCGCGGTGACGTTCCTGGATCGTCAGGGTCGCACGCTCCTTGCCGAGAAGAAGGGAGGCGGCAAAACCCTGTCGGCGGCCAAGGTCATGGACGAGGACACGTTTCATGTCCGGACCGAGTTTGAGCCGACCCTCGGTGAAGCCTTCTACGGCCTGGGCGCGCACCAGAATGGGCTCATGAACTACGCCGGCCGCGATGTCGACATGTATCAGTTGAATACCGTCGACGTCGTTCCCTTCCTCACATCGAGCCGTGGCTACGGCGTCTTGTGGGACAACACATCGCACACTCGTTTCGGTGATCTTCAAACGCCGGTTCATGTGCCGTCGACGCATCTCTACGACGCGGAGCATCGACCAGGAGGGCTCACCGGCACCTATCGCCAGGGTGATTGTCAGACCGGAACGGTCGTGGATACGCGGGTGGACGCGCAGATCGCCTTCGGTGCCGCCGAGGATCGGCCGACGGTGTCTGCTGTCCACAGCGCCCCTCAAATGACCAACCCTCAGATCAATCCTAAGTTGTCGCGGGGCGCCGCCTGCATCACCTGGGAGGGAGAGATCGAGAGCGAAGCGGCGGGCGACTACGATCTGATGACCTTCGCCAACGACGGCCTGCACGTCTGGCTCGACGGGCAGTCGGTGATCGAGAACTGGAAGCAGGGTTGGCTTACCTGGTGGGATGAGGTGCGCGTGACCTGGCGCGCCGGTACGCGGCATTCCATTCGTATCGAATGGAGACGCGAGGAAGGGGAAGGCACCCTCCGTCTCAAGTGGAAGACGCCGCCCCGCCCTCGCTACACCTCGCTCTGGTCGGAGGTGGGAGACGGAATCGACTATTACTTCGTCTACGGCCCCGATCTGGACGACGTCGTCGCGGGCTATCGCGAGATCACGGGTCGCGCACCGATGGTCCCGCGATGGGCACTTGGTTTGTGGCAGAGCCGGGATCTCTACCGCAAGGCTCAAGACAGCCTCGATGCGCTTGCTCAGTTTCGGGAGCGCAAGATCCCAATCGACACGATCGTTCAGGACTGGCAGTACTGGCCCGAAGGGCAGTGGGGCTCACACGCGTTCGATCTCGCGCGCTATCCCGACCCCAAGGGATGGATCGCCCAGATCCACGACAGATTCAAAGCGCGGTTGATGATCTCGGTGTGGCCGAAGTTCTATCCGGCCACCGATAACTTCCGGGCCATGCAGGAGAAAGGCTACCTGTATCCCGAGACGCTGAAGCGTCCCACCCGGGACTGGCTGGGCAACGTGCACACGTTCTATGACGCCTTCAATCCCGGCGCGCGCCAGCTCTTCTGGAAGCAGATGAATGAAGGGCTCTTCAGCGAAGGAGTCGACGCGTGGTGGATGGATGCAACGGAACCCGAGATGATCAACGAAGGCACGCCCGAGTCGCTGAAAGCGACCATGAATCCCACCTTCCTGGGTTCCGGCGCGCGCATGGCCAACGCCTACGTGCTCGGCAGCAGTCAGGCGGTCTACGAAGGACAGCGAGCAACGGATCCGGACAAGCGTGTGTTCATCCTGACCCGTTCCGCCTTCGCGGGAAGCCAGCGATACGCGGCGGCCACCTGGTCGGGTGACGTCTCCGCCGACTGGGACAGTCTGCACAAGCAGATCTCGGCTGGTCTCAACATGGCGATTTCCGGAGTTCCTTGGTGGACCTCGGACGTGGGGGGCTACACCGTGCCGGTTCGATGGTCCGGTCCCAATCCAAAGGCGGCGGATGTCGAAGAATGGCGTGAACTCGTCACGCGATGGTTCCAGTTCTCGACGTTCTGTCCGTTGTTGCGGGTGCACGG
>JBDTQB010000401.1:0-4222 GCA_039932395.1 Vicinamibacteria bacterium
GCGACCGAGGCCCTCATCGAGGCGGATTGGTCGTGCGAATCGCTGGCTGAGCCCCATCGCACGGCGCTACGACGCGTGATTTCGGGTCTCGTTGGAGTTGCTCACGCGATTGGTGAGAGCCACAACGAGGTGACGCGACGGCTCGACGCCCTCGAAGCTTCCGGCCAACGGAAGTCGTTTAGGCCGATACCTCTTGCGGCAGGCATGGAGTGACCGGCTTTTCACGCTTGCGTTGAGGCGTTAGGCCCGACGACTCCGGGCCTGGAAATTGTTCTGCGTCTCGCGAAGGTCTCCGTGTAGGTCCAGAAACGCCCCACGTCTGCGATCAACTGCTCGTGACTTCAAACCAGCACCAACGTCGCGAGGAGAAGCCCATGAAAGCAGAACGCCATGCGATGTGATCTCCACGTTCACACGCGTTACTCCGGTCCCACGGACCTGCCGCTCCTTCGTCACCTGAGTCGTGAGTGTTACTCGGATCCCGCTGACGTCTACCGCATCGCCAAGGCGCGTGGGATGGACCTTGTCACCATCACTGACCACGACACCATCGAAGGCGCTCTGCACCTCGCACACCTGCCCGACTTCATCGTCGGCGAGGAAGTGACATGCGAGATCACTTCGGGGCTGAGTTGGATCGGAACAGGGCGGCTGATCTTCAGCCTGAACTACACCGACGCGGAGTTCGAAGCCGTGATGGAACGGTTCGAGTCGGCGGCGCTGAACATGAACCAGGATGGCTGGTGGGCGATCGCACCGGGAGTCACGGCCAAGAGCCTTCATCGCAGGTTGTTGAGGGAGCTCGCCTGGTCGTTCGTGGCGCAGGTTCTTCGGTCGGGCAAGACAGCGCAGCACCTTGATCCGCGCAGCGCGTCAGAGCCCTCGCGAGGACACTGAGTTCATCGGGTCGATCAGTTCGCCTCGCATGAGGTACATGGGCGACTTGTAGTACAGCTTGATGTCGTGGAACGGATCGGTGAGGATCTTCGTGAACCACGCGAGACCGCTGGTCACGTCCTTCAGAAAGAAGAGATGGACGGTCCGGAAAACGACCGCGCCCATGCCCAGCGCAATCCACAAGAAGGAGAGGTTGCGCAGGAAGCCGGAGGAGTCCATGTGCGGATCGACGGCTCCGAAAAAGTCGGGCCGAAGAACTAGGACGATCGGGATCAAGGCCCAAAGCGCGAGCAGGATGATTTTGCGCTGGAGGTTGTAGCCAACCTTCACCGCCTCCTTGTAGACGTGCGTGGCCTGATTGACCTCGTCGTACCCTTTGGGCTCAAAGAAGAAGTGACCTGCCTGCCGCGTGACCATCGCAACCAGCCAGCCAAGCATCGCGGCCGCCACCGGCCACTTAAAGAGCAGGACGTAGGAGCACACGAAGCTCATGGCGCTCACGAGATGCAGGGATTGATTGATCCGGCTGTGGTGGTAGAAGCGATGGTCATCCCACCGCTGTTCTTCGAGGACGCGTAGAAAAGTCTTCATGCTGTCTCCTTGTTTCGATGCCATGACCTCGGCACTCTAGGGACCGGCCGCTACGCTCGTGTGACCCCGGCGCGGCTCGGCTGAGACGCGGTCCGGCCGACTTGGAAGGAGTGCAATGACTGCTGCGCTCCGTCACGATACCGTCATGCCTGCCGCGTACCTTCGATGTTCTGTGAAGAGCACGCGCCTGCCGGAGATTGATTTGTCCGTCGCCCCGATCCACGCTCCCGGCGTTGAAGCTCGTGGACGAATTGTGGTCATTGAGGACGATCAGGACATCGGGGAGGCCGTGACCTATCACCTGGCTCGAGCGGGTTACAAAGTCATCCTGACGAGAACCGCGAACGAGGGATTCGCGGCGGTTTGTCGCGGCGCCGATCTCGTCGTTCTCGACCTCGGGTTGCCCGACGGAGATGGCGTCGACGTCTGCCGGCAATTGCGCGCTCGTACCGGTTCGAGGTGGACGCCGATCCTGATGGCGTCCGCCCGAGGAGAAGAGTCAGACGTCGCGGAAGGGCTTCGCGCCGGAGCGAACGACTACCTCGTCAAGCCCTATTCGATGAGCGACCTGGTCCTCCGCTGCCGGATCAACCTCAGACGTTTCTTGCCGCAGCCGTAGCGCTCGCGTCACGCAAACGTCGCTTCGCGCCGATACCGTCCCAGACATGCGAACGACTAGGGAAATCGGGAACTGGATATCGACGATGATGCTGGTCGGCGTTGCGGTGACCTCGCAGGGTCAGCAAGCGCCGCCGTTGAGCACCGTCCGCCTCAGTGGTTCGACGACCGTCCTGACCAACGTCTTCGTCGGACAACAGGAGAGGATCGCCAGGCAGGCGGGCATTGAAATCTCCGTCATCGGCAACGGCTCTCGGCAGGGGTTATCCGACTTGATCTCGGGCCGGGCAGACATCGCGATGATTTCCGCGCCCTTGGAAGAGGTTGAGGCACAGATGACGCCGGCGGAACGAGCGCACATCACCGCGGCCGGCTTGAGCGTAAGCGCCATCGGGAACACAAAGCTACTGTTCATCGTCAACCCTGCCAACTCCATTGAGGCTCTCACGATCAGGCAGCTCTCGGACCTCTTCTCGGGCGTGGTGACGAACTGGAAACAAGTCGGAGGGCCTGACCTGGCCGTTGAACTCGTATCGAACAAGTTCAGTTCCGGGCAAAGGGCGGTGCTCGAAGACAAGGTGCTCGGTGGCAAGGACGTCGCGAGCACCGCCAAGCTTGTGGTGAACGACCCGTTGATTCCGGGGATCGTGCGCCAGTTGAAGGGCGGGCTTGGACACACCGGTGAGCGGAACGATCTAAAGGGCGTGAAGATGGTCCGAACCGACAAGGTGATCACCCAGCCCATGGCTTTGGTCACTCTTGGAAAGCCCAGCGGCCCCATCGCGAAAATTATCGCGGCCACGCAAGACGCGTTCCTTCATCACTAGCCCATGCTCACGATCCGCGATCGTCTGAACGCGATCGCCGCCGTCGCGGTCTCCGCAGTTCGTCGGGCGTCCTGGTTGAACCTGGCGTCGACCGCATTGCTCCTTGTCGGGGCGATCTGGATCCAGAGAACGGCGGTCAGATCGCAAGCGATGTCAGAACTCGCGACGCTCGCGGAAAAGCAGCAGGGTTTGGTGAGTCGCGCGGTCGCGGAAATGGATCTCTCACGTCAGGCCGAATTGCTGAAGTCATTTTCTAAAGTGAGTGCGGAGATCATTGAGAAGGGGCGAGATGGAGGCGTCGACGTGGAGGGCGATGTGCTCCAGGCGAGACAGCATGGCGAAGAGGCGTTCAAGCTCGCCGCGGCATTTGCGCAGCAGCAGGCCATGGCGGTGAGCGACGGTCCCTTCGCGAGTGCCACGAGCCGCATCCAGCAAACGATTCATGCAGAAACCGGGTCGGCCCAGGCTGCGGTGTTTCGCGCGGTCCTGGCCTTGTTTGTGTTGGGGCTCGGATCTTTGGCTGTGCAAGTGGCGCTGGGAAGGGCGACCACTCGCAGGCTTGCGATCCTCCTCGACGACCTCGCCCGAGGTCTCTCTGTCTCGGTGGAACAATGCGCCAGCGTCGCGGAACGAATCGCCGGCGGGCACCTTGACGGAACAACCCGGGTCGTCCAGGAAGAAGGAACCAAAGAGACCGCTCGACTGGCGATTGCGTTGCGCTCGATGGAAGAACGCTTGCGAGAGGTCATGAACGGCATTCAAGTGACCGCGCATTCTCTGTCGCAAGGAGCTGAACAGGTCGCGTCTTCCGCTCATGTCTTGTCTATGGGAACCGCGCGACAGGCCGCCTCCATGGAAGAGACGACGGCCAGCATTCATCAAATGGCGTCTTCGATTTCGCAAAACGCCCAACTCAGCCAACTCACCGAAGATCTGGCCGCGCAGAGCCTGGCCGGAGCGCGCCAGGGAAGCGAGAGTGTCGAGGAAACCGTCCTCGCCATGCAAAAAGTGATCGAGACAGCTTCGATCATCGGTGAGTTGGCGAACCGGACGCATCTCCTCTCGCTGAATGCCGCCATCGAAGCCGCTCGGGCGGGGGACCACGGTCGCGGGTTCGCCGTGATCGCCACCGAAGTTCGTTCCCTGGCGAACAAAAGCACTCTGGCCCTGACCGAGATTCGGGCTGTCGCCGAATCGAGTATCGGAGTGGCGCGGCAGGCAGTGACTTCGATCGAGAGCCTGACCCCCACCAGCGAGAAAACCGCGGCTGCCGCCGTACAGGTCGCCGC
>JBDTQB010000402.1:0-4221 GCA_039932395.1 Vicinamibacteria bacterium
CAGTCGCGCTTCGTTCATCAGGTGAACCGTCGTGTTCGGCCCGGTCTTGACCAGAGGCACATGTAGCGACACGAAGTCAGCGCCGCCGAGCGCCTCATCGAATGAGACATAGCGGATGGTCCGCTTCTTCGCGAAGCCAAGTTCGGCATTGAGGTCCATGACGCGCTGGACGTCGCGCTCGAACCCCTCATCCTTCTTCCGCGCGGAGCAGAGAACGTCCATATCGAAACCGATGCACTTATGGATGAAGGCTTTCCCGATGCGCCCGGGCCCGATCACCGCGACGGTCTTGCCGGCGACGTTGTCCCCCAGCCAAGGGTGATGAGGATGCCAGACTCCCCAGCGGCCCGTACGGACGAGCTCTTCCGAGGCATACAACTTGCGAGCGACCGCGCCCATCATGAAGAAGGCGAACTCGGCCGTGGCGTCGGAAAGCACATCCGGCGTGTTCGCCACGGGAATGTTGTGGCGGGATGCGGCGGCCGCATCGATGTTGTCGTAGCCCACGGCGATCTGCGCGACGATCTTGAGACCTGCGGCGGAGCCCGCCGCCAGCAAGGGTTCGTCCACGCGATCGCGGATCGTGGTCAGCAGGCCATCGATTCCGGAAGCCACTTTGGCGGTGAGCGCCTCATACGAGGGCGCTTCGATGGCGGGATGAACGTCCACGTCGAATCCGGCATCGACAAGACGTTGGATCGATTCCTTGCCGATGTCGGCGGTCACAAAGACGCGGAGAGCTTTCATGTGGGCGAGGGATGATAAGGGGTCGTAGCGACCGTCTAGCCGAAGAGCTCGAGAGCGCTTTCCGAGATCGCGACGGAGGCCGGATGCTTCAGCCGACGCTCCACGGTCAACGCGTAGACGCGCTCGGTCAGGCCCTCCACGCGACCGATCAGCTCCGCGCCATACTGCGACTTGATGTCGCGAGAAAGCGCCAGGGGTGCTGGGAAAAGACCAAGCCCCTTCTGCCCGAAGACCATCATCAGGGCGCTGTCTTCGAATTCACCGACGATATTGGGCGTGACGTCATGGGTCGCAAACCAGCGGTCAATGGAACGTCTTAGAGTGGCCGCTTCCGTCGGCATCAGAAGAGGAACGCCGGACAGCGACCCGGGAAATCCCTTCTTGCGCGACGCAAAAGACTTCACGCCGAAGAGTCCGACGCCGCTCTCGCCAAGAAGATGCGAGTACGCGCGGACCTTGGTGGACGCGGGTGCGGGCGCATCGCTCAGCACGAGATCGAGATGATGGGTCGCAAGCTCAGCCAGGAGGCGCTCAGGCTTGCCCTCCACGCAGACCACACGCACGGCGGGCTTCAGACGAAGCGCTGGTTCAAGAAGGCGATACACAATCAACTTGGGGACCGCGTCGACAATTCCGAGCGAGAGCGCGCGGGGACGGGGCGCGGAACGGCCGGTGACCACGTCCACCAGCTCCTTGCCAATGCCAAAGATCTGCTCCGCGTATTGAAAAGTCAGGCGACCCACGTCGGTCAGCACGATCGATCGCCCCGAACGCGTATACAGACGCGCGCCGAGGCTCTGCTCCAGCTCACGCAATTGAGCGCTGATCGCGGGCTGCGAGACGTTTAAACGTTCGCTCGCGCGCGTGACTCCGCCTTCACGGACCACGGCCCAGAAGTAGCGGAGATGGTGATAGTTCAGGACATCGGACATGCGCTCGCCCGATTCTGTCTTACTTCGAGGAAGCACTTGTGGTTAACTTCCTCGAACATGGGTGCCCTGCAACGGATCCGCGACGAAGCGCGTAGGAAACTGCGCAGGATCGCCCTGCCCGAAGCCGATGAGCCGCGCACCCTGCAGGCCGCCGCCATCGCGACGAAGGAAGGCCTCGCGCGTCTCTCTCTGGTGACCGCGGATCCGGCCAAGGTGCGATCCGCGGCGATCGCGCTGGGCGTCGATCTCGCTGGAGTCGATGTCGTGGAAGCCCCGACCTCGGGCAAAGAGCATGAGAACGCGAAGCGCATCTATCTGGAACGTTCGCGCGCGCGCGGATTGTCGGAATCGGAGGCGGCGGATCACGTGCGTGGCGCGATGCTCTTCGCCTCGATTGGCGTATCGACCGGAACTTTCGATGGCTTCGTCGCGGGCGCTCGGGCCACCACCGCCGACACACTGCGCTCGGCACTTCGAGGCATCGGCGCGGCGCCCGGTATTTCCAAGATCTCCTCGTTCTTTTTGATGGAGACGCCCAACGCATCTCTCGGAGAAGGCGGCGCGCTGATCTTTGCCGACTGCGGCGTGAACCCCGATCCAAGCCCGGGCGAACTGGCCGAAATCGCGTGGCTTGCAAGTCAGAATGCGCGGACCTTCCTGGGCGTCGAACCTCGGGTCGCCCTTCTTTCCTTCTCCACCAAGGGCAGCGCCGATCATCCGCGAGTCCGCAAGGTTCGAGCGGCGTTTGACATCGCGCGCGAGCGCTATCCAGGCCTCAATATCGACGGCGAACTCCAGCTCGATGCAGCGCTGGTCCCGATGGTCGCTTCCTCCAAAGCTCCCGGATCGCAGGTCGCGGGGCGCGCCAATGTTCTCGTCTTCCCTGATCTCGACTCCGGCAACATCGGCTACAAGATCGCCGAACGCATTGGTGGATGCCGCGCGGTGGGCCCCATCCTTCAGGGTCTCGCCAAGCCCGCGAACGATCTATCCCGCGGCTGTTCCGTCGAGGACATCGTCGACGCGATCGCGATCACGGCACTTCAGGCGGGTTAAGCCCACTCAAAAAGGGTGGCCGAAGCCACCCTTTTCACGACGTGTCGAAACGCGGACTACTGAACGATCTCGAAGGTCGTTTCCTTGGTGTAGTCCTTGTTGCCCACGTTGTCATGCAAACGGACCTGCGCGGTGTACTTGCCGGGACCGTAGTTGCCCAGGGGAACGGGACCGGCAGAAGGAGTGGCGGGCTCCATGTCGAAGGTCTGATCCGGCGCCTTCGCGACGACCTTGCCCTCCTTCATGAGCTGGAATCCGCCGGCAACTGAGATCTTGCCCGCGGGGTCCTTGCCGACGTTATAGATCGCGCACAGCAAGGTCACGCTGTCGGTCTTCTTGAAGGTGTTGCCGTAGCGCGGCACAAACTTGGTGGTGCCAAAGACGAAGTCGAAGTACGGATCGTCGTTCGCGGCCTTGACACCTTCCTGAATCTCGGCGAGAACCATGACCGGCGAAACGGTCAGATCCGCGGCGTACTCCTGGGTCTTGACTGCAACATCAACCACCGAGCCCTTGCCGGACTTGGGATCGATCGCGCCGATCTTCATCGTGTGCTCGCCGGGACGAAGCGGCATGCCGAAAGACGCGACGAACTGATTGTCGACCACCTCGGCCGACACGTCACGGTCCTGCGACTTCAGGACGCGGCCTTCCTTGTCGCTCGCGTGAACCGAAACCACGATCTTCGCGATCTTCTTGCCGCCCACATCCGCCACGGTCAGGCCGGAGGCGTCGCCGCGGATCAAACCTGCGACGAAGACGGAGGCGCCGTCCTGCGAGCGAATCTCGAGCAACGACTGGCCATCGAGCTTGAAGTCGGTACGGGGAGTTTTGAGCAATGCCTGAACCGGGGTCGGCTTCGGAAGCTGATCCACCAGTTTGACGAGCCCGCCCTTGGCGTCAGTCTTATAAGACAGGTTGGTTTGAATGACCTTGAGTTCGGCAACGCGGTTCAGCTGTTCGCGGAAGCCATTGCCCTGGGGCAGCATGCAGGTGCCATCGAGACCGATCTCCGTGAACCCACCCTTGAAAGTCAAGGACGGACGATCCTTGTAGGTCCAGACTTCAGGAGCGCGGAAGGATATGTCCGCCGTCGTCTCCTTCTTGATGCTGTCGGGCGGGCCGAGCAGGATGTAGATGCGGCCGCAATCCGTCTGCGAGCCGTTGCGTCCGGCGGCCTTGAACTTCGGATCGACTTCGGCCACGAGCTTCAGGTATTCGGCCTGATACTCGTTCTCCGGAGTGTCGAGATTTGGATCGCGTCGCGCCCAGAAGATCTTCTGGAACTCGAGGGCGTCCGCGTTGTTCTTGAGGCCCTTGTACGACTTTTCCTCTTCCGGCAGAAGCAAAGGCCGCACATCGTCCAGCCATTTCTTGGCGTTCTTGTCGAGATCGGCCAGAGCCGACGAAGCTAGAAGGGCAATCAAGGCGGTTGCCAGACCGAAGCGTTTCATGAAGACAGTTCCTTTGGACTCGGGCGTTTCGT
>JBDTQB010000403.1:0-4190 GCA_039932395.1 Vicinamibacteria bacterium
GGTAAAGCCGTCGGCCACCGTCTCGGTCATGGTGAAGAAGAGGACGCTCTCCTTGCGCTGGCCATCGACGACAAGAATGGCGTCTGGGATCTCCACCCCGGTCATGTAGAAGAAGTCATGGCCCTGGCGGAAGGCCCGTTCAGCATCTTCGCACCGTGCGCGGCGACTTTGTCGCATGGGTTGGGACGGGGGATTTGAAAAAAAAGGAAGTCCAGGGCGGAACGTCGTGCCCGACTCCAGCGTCACTAGTGGAAGAGCCGAAGAGTCAGGAGAATGTCATGTTCAAGTTATTGTTCTTGAGTGCAGTGGCGCTGATCGCGTCATCCGACACAGCCGTGCCGCCCCCGGGAGTTCTCGTGGACCTGAATGGGACGCGGCTCCATATTCACTGCGTCGGTCGGGGCACTCCGACCGTGGTGGTCGAGAATGGATTCGATGAGTACTCGACAGACTGGGTAATGGTCGAAGAGCGCGTCCGAGAGTTCACACGCATCTGCACGTACGACCGGGCCGGGTACGCGTGGAGTGATCCCGGGCGGATGCCACGCACCTTCGCGCAGATCAATCTCGAGCTGCGCGAAGCGCTCAGGAAAATTGGCGAGAAGGGGCCGTTTGTCCTGGTCGGCCACTCCTTCGGCGGCCCCGCCGTCCGCAACCTCGCGATCCTGTATCCCCACGAGGTCGCCGGAATGGTGCTCGCGGACAGCGTGTTCGAGAACCAACGTGTGACCATCCAGGGGAAAGCGGTTCTCCTGAAAGAGTCGGCGACGGGGCGCGCGATTCCCAAACCGAGTCTTGAGAAGCGGATGACGAAGGGTGTGCCGACTCCCGAGACAACCAACGGCGTTTTGCCTCCGATCAGGCCTCCCGCTGATCGCCTGCCCCTGGCGGCTCAACGACAGCATCAATGGGCGGACAGCCAGGGAAGCCGACAGGCCGCCGCCGAAAGCGAACGGACTTGGTCGCCGGAATACTTCGCGCGCTGGGCCGCGGAGCCTGAGAGGCCAACCCTCGGAAACATTCCGCTCATCGTTCTCAACCGAGAAAAGGGAGGCTATGGCGACGGTCTCGGCATCCCGGCTCAGCAGTTGGAGGACGAACGAGTCGCGGGCCAGGAGCGTCTGAAGCGTCTATCGACCCGGGGAGAGAGGCGCACCTTGGCTTCCGGCCATGACATGCAACTCGAGGCACCGGACGAAGTCGCGGCAGCGATCAAGGACGTCGTCCTTCGCGTGCGCGCCAAATAGCCGAGAGCGACCGGTTCATAGCGAGCCCCCGAGCGCCTTCAATGCCTGCTGATACTGGGGCACGCTGTCCCGGTCGAAGTCGGGGACATGCGCGAGCGCTGCCTTCCAGGCCTGAATCGCTTTGGCTTTGTCCCCGGTGGCCGTATAACCGCGGGCCAGGCCCAGGGCTGTCCAGTAGGGCTCGTCTGTGTGCTGCCTCGCGTTCTGCTCGAACACGGCGAGGGCGGCCTCGTTTCGGTGGGCCTGGAGAAGCTGCATGCCGTAGAAATAGAGGGAGGTCGTCGGGGTGCCGGGCAGAGTCAAGGCTCGGGTCATGATCGCGTCCGCCTCGGCGTTTCGTCCCATGGCATTGAGGACCGAGGCCTTGGTATTGAGGGTGGAGAAGTCCTCGCGGCCGACGGCCGCCCCGCGGAATGGCTCGCGGATGGCTTTGTCGGCCCACACCAGGGCTTCCTCGAGATTGATCTTGTTGTTCGCGCAGAACTGGGCGGCGGTCTGCCAGTTCTGGTAGTTGAAGCCTGGCCAGCCGTCGAGTGCCCTCCGCATGTCGTCGACATAGATGTCCAGCACATTGGGCACATCGATGGCCAGAGGAATCGCCTTCTTCTCCCACACGAGCATGACGGTGGCGGAGTCTCGGCGGCGATGGTCGAACTGATACGTCAAGAGTTCGGTGAAGGGCGCATCCACCGGCGTCGTGTCCGCGTGTAACACATCGTTCTTCGGGTCGTACTGATAGCTGCCCCAGCCGTTGGCGTGGCTCGACAGGATCCAGACCCATGGGCCGCTCGCTTGGGCCTCGAGGAAAAGGGCATAGGTGCCGGCCTTGACCTTCTGATGGTTGAGCTGGACGTCATGGGAGAAGGTGATGGTCGTGTTCTCGTTGGCACCGGCCCGCCACGGGGTCGCGTGCGAGGGTCCGTGCCCGTCGTCAAACAGGCCGAAGGGAACGAACTCGCCCCAGATATGTCCGGTACGATCGTTCGGCCCGGCATGGACGCTCGGGCGGTAGTAGGCGATGGTGACCTTGACCGGACCGATCCACTCGGAGACCTCGGCGCGCGGGCTCCGGCCGTTGCCTCCCGGTGGAAGGGTTAGCTCTGAGATCTGCTGCGCGGGGGTTGAGGCTGCCCCGAGGAACGCGAGCAGGGCGACGAGAACGAGTTGGCGATTGTGCATGTCCCTAAGCTAGCGATATGACTCCGAAGCGCGCTATCAAGTTCTTGCAGCGGTCAACGAACATGAAGGGTCGGCGTCCAGGGCCGCACGAGCGGGCCCAGGTCCGGAGGTGCCCACGACACGCCGCACTGACTGCCGTGTCGATCAAGGCGGTTAGTAACCCACCGCCATCCCATCTTTCCGCGGATCGCTTCCCGCAGCGAATCCCTTGGGCAGGCGAATGATTGCCTGTGCACCGCCAAATGCGATGGTCGGCTGTTCGATGAGTACATGCCCCATGGCTGCAAGCGCGGCACGAACGCCGTCACCAATGGGCGCCTCGAGTGCGACGCGCTGCCCGTCATAGTGACGGAACCGCGGCGCATCGATCGCGGCCTGTACATCCATGCCAAAGACGATGTGGTTCAGCAGGAATTGCACATGACCCTGCGCCTGCACGCCACCGCCCATCAAGCCAAAGCTCATGTACGGCTGCTCACGCCCACCTATCGTCTGCGTTACAAATCCCGGGATCAGCGTATGAAACGGCCGCTTCCCTGGCGCGACCGTGTTTGGCAAGCCAGGCGTCAGCGTGAAACTCGCGCCGCGGTTGTGCAGCACGAAACCGGTGCCTGGCACCACGACGCCTGATCCGAAATAGTCGTAGTTCGAGTTGATGAACGACACCATGTTTCCCTCGGCGTCAGCCACGGTGAGATACACCGTCTCGCTCTTGGTACGCAGCGGCCCCGGATCGACGCGCTCCTGCGCACGAGTCGCGTTCATGTGACTGCGACGTTCGGCAATGAACTCGTCCGTCAACATCTGTTCAGCGGGCATCGCCAGATGGTCGGCATCGCCAACAAAGCGATCGAGATCCGCATACGCGAGCTTTTTCGCTTCGATGAGATGGTGGAGATACGCCGCCGAGTTGTGCCCCATCGCCTTCAAGTCGTAGGGCTCGAGAATGCGCAGCATCTCAAGTGCGGCGATCCCCTGGTTGTTTGGCGGAAGCTCCCAGACGCGAAAGCCCTTGAAGGGTACCGAGATCGGCGTCACCCAATTGGGCGCATTGTTTTTCAGATCGTCGAGTGTGACGAACCCGTTCAGTTCGGCGATGCGCGCGACAATGCGTCGTCCAAGGGAACCACCGTAAAACGCTTTGATGCCGCTGTCGGCGATCGTCTGCAGCGTCCGCGCAAGATCTGGGTTGCGAAACCATTCACCAGCCTTCGGCGCGCGTCCATTGGGGAGAAATGTCGCGGCCGCCGACGCGTCGCGCTGCAAAAACGCGGTCTCGTCGCCCCACTGCGCAGCGATAATCGGAGAGACGGGAAACCCATCGCGCGCATAGGTGATCGCGGGCTCTAGCAGCTGCGCGAGCGGACGTCGTCCGTACGTGCGCACGAGCAGGTCCCAGCCCGCGAGCGCGCCCGGCACCGTCACCGACATCACGCCCTGTTGCGACCCCGCACGAAAGCCGCGCGCCTGCAGTGTTTCGCGCGTCATGAGCGAGCCAGCGCGTCCACTCGCGTTGAGCGCGACCAGTTTTTGATCTTTGGCGAGCCAGACGATCGCGAACATGTCACCGCCGATCCCGGTCATGTGCGGTTCGGTCACGCTCAGCACCGCCGCCGCGGCGACCGCGGCGTCGATCGCATTGCCGCCACGCCGGAGCACCTCAAGCCCGGCCGACGAGGCGAGGGGTTGGCTTGTCGCCACCATGCCGTTGGGCGCATACACAGCCGACCGACCGGCCATGGAGGTCGGACGCTGGCCATGGAC
>JBDTQB010000404.1:0-4186 GCA_039932395.1 Vicinamibacteria bacterium
CGTCGGACGCGCGAATTCGGCATCCGGTCCGCGATCGGGGCGTCGCCGCGAACCGTGACCGCGATGGTCATCGGAGAAGGTCTGCGGCTCGGGGTTGTGGGCGTGAGCGGTGGACTTCTGATCGGCTTGGTGATGGGCCAGGTGCTCGACAGCGTGATCATCGAAGTCGGGGCCTTTGATCTGGCGACGTTCACACTCGCCCCGGCGACACTGCTGGTTGCGTGCCTGGTTGCCGCCTGGGTGCCCGCCCTCCGAGCCACCGCGGTCAATCCCGCGGTCGCGCTGCGAGGGGATTAACGATCCCACTCGCCGTTGAAGTAGGGGCGACGGCCGCTAATATCGGTTCCGCACTCAAAATCGCCGAAAGGTCCTCATGAGAATCGCAAGCGTCGTCCTTCTCGCACTGCTCGCCGCCGGGTCGCCCAAACCGAAGGTCGAGTTCAAACCATTTCAACGCATCACCAATCTCCCGGTTGGCAAATGCGACGCTGTGGTGGTCTTCAAGCTCAGCGTCAACGATGGCGGTTCTGAGGACTACTACTGCCCGAAGGTCGTTTTTGAGTGGGAGGACGGCACGCAGTCGAGCGAGGAATCCGACTGCGTTCCTTTCGAAGAGGCGGCGAAAGACGATCACTCGAAGACCTGGACGAAGAGCCACTCGTTCCACACCGTGGGCACCCACACGGTTCGCGCGCACCTCTGCAAGGCCTCGCGGAAGATCCGGGTCATCGAAACCACCGCGACGATTACAGGCTCGGAAACCTGCCGCGGCTATGGCGGGGGATCGTCGGACGGGATGGGAGACAGCGGGATCGAGAACGAGGTCGCGCGCCCGAGGAGGGAGTTGACGAAGGATCCCTGCGCGGAGCGGTAAGAGGCGTGGACCCGTTCGCTGGCAGCGCCGACGCAGAACCCGCCCCATCCTGGCGACTCCTTCGCGCGAACTGATTCCGTCGAAGACCGGTGCACGCGTCTCCGGCCGTCTGTCTACTGCGCCGTCCAGCCGCCGTCCACCACCAGCATGCTTCCGGTGGCGTAACTCGCCGCGTCTCGCGAGAAAGATCGCCGCACCCTGAATTTCCACGAGCCTGGCCCAACGCCCCAGAGCGGTGGCGCCTACGATAAATTCTGGGAATGAAGCCCGGCTTGCGCGCGCTCGACGCGAACTGTTCGAGATTTCAGACGGCTCAGGAGTAGGGAGTGTCCTGAATCAGGACACGGAGAAGAACTAGGCGAAGCCTTTGTTAAGGGGATGACCCGGCATGAAACACAGCGGAAGATACGGCTGCTCTTCGATCACAAGGCCATTCCAAAGAGCGACCCGACAGATGCTCATCGCGCTGTATGAAACGAGCCCCTCCAGATGACCAGGACGATTTCTTACTTCCTTCCGATGATCCTTGATCACGCCACGGAGAGCGTTCGTCGTTGCGTCTTCGTCGCCCTCCATGGCTGCGATCAAACCGGAGATGTGAACGACGGCGGTTGGAGCCACGTCAGCTAGGGCCAGGTCTCTTTTCGCGGCCTCGAAGTTTCGGCCGGCCAGGTGTTTCTGCGCGCGCAGGGTTCTCCAACCCGATTCGGCTATGACGAGCCCCGGGCTCCGATACTCGACCTCCGGGATCTCTCCAGCCTTGGCCAGGGCGTCATCGTCGCCGAAAGCTCACAACGTGCCGAATGCGTCGGTGAAGTGGCGAACTGACATCCGTGCCGCTCCATATTTTGACGGCTGAGGAATCAGGCTCGCGCTGGGCGGGTCGTGCGTTCCTTGCGACGTGTCCAGGAGCAGCTCGAAAATCTGGGGCGAGCCAGCCCGGTTTTGCGGGTCCAGCATGATCCTCGAGGAGTGGACCGCGGTGGCGAGATACTGGCGGGCACGGCCATAGTCTTCGGCCAACACCAAGGAGAGAAACGCGAGCTTCGAGGCCGACAGGCGGATGGCGCTGACGTCATCCAACTTGCTCCTGGTGGCCAACCGTCGCGAAGCCTTCCAGCGTGGAGAGGAGTTTCACTGTGACCTCTTCGATCATTTTCAGAGTCTGAACCGGCGCGACGGGATGCGGGGGATTCATGATCAGTCCTAGTCCATTTGGAGGCAGAGGATGCGATCCCGTGTGCCAACCAGAAGCGCGTCGTCTCCCATCGGGACGACAAGACAGATGTCGAGCGCCCTGCTGCCGGACGGCAACTCCTTCTGGAACAAGGGAGTTCCCGTCGCGCAATCGAGCACGGTGATGTTGCCTTCTTCATCGCCGAAGTAGCACCGATCGCCGACAACCTTGACCCCCTTAATTACTCGCGAGTTCAGTGGTGTTTCCCAAAGCAACGCCCCGGAGCCGATATCGGCCGCGCTCAAGGCTTCGTCGCACCATATGACCGCATCGCGCCAACGAGCGACAAAACCAAACTGCAGGGAAGTCTTTTGCCAAACCGTTTGTCTAGAGACGGTGTCAACCGCCCAACTGTCTCCCCGGCCCATTGAGTATTTGGCGATGACGTTGCCAGCCCTGAACACCGTACCCAAAGCTACTGGCACCGAGAGCGCTACTACACGCCTCTGCAATGTTGGAATGTCGACGAGCTCAATTCCTGTCGCCGAAGTCCTGCAAAGAGTCGCACCGTCTGCCACAACGTAACTTCCTGCGTCCTCAGTCCACTCCCACTGAACTTCGAGCGCGTCGTTCAGTCCACATATCGATCCGTCGTCCACGGATCCGAGAAAGAACACTCCTTCAGCGAGCACCATTGGCTTGCCGCGCAGAGGCCGAGTCGCCGAGACTGTGCCGTTGGCAGGATCGATCAGTTGAACGTCATCCCCTCCAACCCAAACTCCCGCCGCGCCGCGCACGAACGTTCCAGCGGACTCAATCCGCCATCGGACCCTCCCCTTTGAATTGAGGCCGATCAGACTCTGATCGCCGGGTTCGCTGACGTTCAGGATGCAGCCATCGGTTAGGCCCGCGAAGCGGGTTCCCAGAAATTCGCCGTCCAAGCGATAGGTCCACAGAACTGTCGCGCGGGTCCGTCCCGTCATCGCGCTTCCTTCGTTTTGTCGCCTTTTGTTTCGGCCGCGGGGGAATACGCGCGCCTGCAGCCTTCAGTCCTGAGGCAGATCTCCAACTCGTCACTGGACGTGAGGACCCCTCGGGCGAGCGCGCGTGAGCTCGCGCTTGGCTGAGGGTCGGCCAACGCGGCGCACATGAGAAGGCTAGCGAGGAGGAGTGTGCGACTCGCTGCCAGACCTGCTTGTCCCATCGAGATTCCTTGCGGCAGATTCTGACGGAGTTCATGCGAGGGGCGCCGCAGTCCGCGCACTCTCTCTGGCCGTCTGTCTACTGCGCGGTCCAACCGCCGTCCACCACCAGCATGCTGCCGGTGGCGTAGCTCGACGCGTCACTCGCAAGAAAGATCGCGGCGCCCTGAATTTCCTCAAGCCGGGCCCAGCGCCCCAGCGCGGTAGCGCCTACGATGAACTTCTTCCCATCCTCGGTGCCCGCGATGGGCGCGTTCATTTCCGTGAGGAAGGGGCCCGGACAGATCGCATTGACGAGCACGCCGTGAGGAGCGAGTTCGAGAGCGAGGGTGCGCGTCATCTGCACGACCGCGCCTTTGCTCGTTGCGTACGGAGTGCGGTTCGCGACGCCGATGAGACCGAGAGCGCTCGCCAGGTTGATGATGCGGCCGGAACGGGCGCGCTTCATGTGAGGTACCACGGCGCGTGACGCGAGCCAGGTGCCGGTGACGTTGAGGTTCATCACTTCCTGAAACTGCTCGGGCCGCAATTCTTCGATGGGTCCGCGGATGTTGATGCCCGCGCTGTTGATGAGGATGTCGATTCGGCCGAAAGCTTCGAGCGCTGCCGCCGCCATGCGTTCCATCTCTTCCGGCACCGTGACATCGGCCGCGTGACCAAGCGCTCGATGCCCGCGCTCGGTTGCGATCTCCGTTGCGACGGCACTCGCTTCCGCCTCGTGGCGACTCACGATGATGACATCGGCGCCTGCGGACGCCAGCCCATCGGCCATTGCCCTTCCGAGGCCCTTTGATCCACCAGTGATGATGGCGGTGCGGCCGGTGAGGTCGAACAGCTTGATTCCAGGGAGCATGAGGGGGCGATGGAAACGTTACACTTCTGGACCATGGCCCACAAGAGTGTCCGTGTTTCTGTCGCCGGCTTGTTTGGGAT
>JBDTQB010000405.1:0-4169 GCA_039932395.1 Vicinamibacteria bacterium
GTCGACATCCTCGAAGGCGAGTCGACCTATCACCTGACCTATGAAGACAAGAGCGTGTCTCCGCCTCGTCGTTCCACCGCGGGCGCCGATTTCGTAGCGAGCCCCGAGTACAAGGCGCTCTACTCCGCGTTTGAAGACGTCAAGGAATTCGACCAGCCGCCGTTCGAGCTTCACCACGGATCGAACACCGAAAAGGTCTTCGCCCGCGATGCTCTCGTGGCGAAGCTCATGGACGAGGGCCGCAAAGGCCTTCAGATCCAGCGCTACAAGGGTCTTGGCGAAATGAACCCGGAAGAACTTTGGGAAACCACCATGGATCCCACTCAGCGCACGCTCGTGCAAGTGCGTCTCGAAGATGAAGAAGTGGCCGAGGTCATGTTCTCGACCCTCATGGGCGATGCGGTTGAACCGCGCCGTCTCTTCATCGAAGAGAACGCTCTCAACGTTCGCAATCTGGACGTCTAGCCCGAGACGATCACAAGGACCGCCACAGACTTGACCCAAAACGACTACGCCCTTGTAACGATCCCGATCAACATCGCCGACGAAATGCGGCAGTCCTACATGGACTACGCGATGTCGGTGATCATCGGTCGCGCCCTGCCCGACGTCCGCGACGGCATGAAGCCCGCGAACCGTCGCGTGCTGTACACGATGCATGAGATGGGCCTTGTCCCCGGCAAGCCCTTCCGCAAGAGCGCCGGCATCGTCGGAGACGTCATGGGTAAGTACCACCCCCACGGCGACGCTCCGGTCTACGACACTCTCGTCCGCATGGCGCAGAACTTCAACATGCGCGCCATCCTCGTGGAAGGCCAGGGAAACTTCGGGTCGGTCGACGGCGACCGTCCCGCCGCCATGCGCTACACGGAAGCGCGGCTCACCAAAATCGCCACCACGATGATGGACGATCTGGACAAGGAAACCGTCGAGTTCCAGGCGAACTACGACGACCGCCTCGAAGAGCCGACCGTTCTTCCCACGGTTCTTCCCGCCCTCCTTGTCAACGGATCGTCCGGCATCGCCGTCGGTATGGCGACCAACATTCCGCCGCACAATCTGGGCGAAGTGGTCGACGGAATGGTCTATCTGGTCGAGAACCAGCATCTCTCCGCGGACGAACGCCTTGAAGGCGTCATAGAACGCATCACCGGACCCGATTTCCCCACCGGCGGTTTCGTGCTCGGCAAGAGCGGCATCCGCCAGGCCTATCGCACCGGCCGGGGATCGGTCAGGATGCGCGCGCGAGCCGAGATCGAGAAGCGCAAGGGCGACAAGGAATCCATCGTCGTCACGGAGATTCCGTTCCAGGTCAACAAGGCCCGCGTCATTACCAAGATCGCGGAACTCTGGCGCGAGAAAAAGATCGACGGCATCACCGACGTGCGCGACGAGAGCGATCGCCGCGGCATGCGCATGGTGGTGGACATCCGAAAGGGCGAGTCGGCCCAGGTCATCCTGAATCAGCTCTACCAGCAGACTCAACTCCAGGACACGTTCGGCATCATCATGCTGGCGATCGTCCACAAGCGGCCTCGTGTGCTGAACCTGCTCGAGATGTGCGACTACTTCATCGGCTTCCGCCGGGAAGTGGTCCGTCGGCGCATCGAATTCGAACTTCGTAAGGCCGAAGCGCGCGCGCATGTCTTGCGTGGCTACGTCATAGCGCTCGACAACCTTGATGCAGTCATCACACTCATTCGGAACGCGCCGTCCCCGCCGGAGGCCCGCGGCCAGCTGATCGAGCGCTTCGCGCTCTCCGAGATTCAGGCCATAGCCATTCTCGAACTTCAGCTGCAGCGGCTGACTGGTCTTGAGCGCCAGAAGATCCTCAACGAACTCGCCGAGCTCGAAGCCACCATCACGCGCCTCAAGAAGATCCTCGGCAGCAAGGTCGAGATCGACTTGATTGTCGTTCAGGAACTCAAGGACCTCAAGGAAAAGCACGGCGATCCGCGTCGGACCGAGCTGATCGACGCGCCCGACGACATCTCGATCGAAGACACGATCGCGGATGAAGACGTGGCCATTTCGATCACCCACGACGGCTACATCAAACGCACGCCCATGACTCTGTACCGAAGTCAGAAGCGCGGTGGCCGCGGCCGGGTCGGCATGAAGACCAAGGAAGAGGATTTCGTCGAGAACCTCTTCGTGGCGTCGACCCATTCCTACATCCTGATCTTCACGACACGCGGTCGCCTCTATTGGCTCAAGGTCCATGAGATTCCGGATGTCGGCCCGCAGGCCAAGGGCAAGGCGGCGGTGAACCTGGTCCGGCTTCAGGACGGCGAGAAGATCGCGGCGTTCGTTGCCTGTCGCGACTTCGAGAGCGCGGGCTTCATCGTCCTCGCCACGCGCAAGGGTGTCATCAAGAAGACCGAACTTAAATCGTTCTCCAATCCTCGCCCAGGCGGCATCATCGCGCTATCGGTGGAAGAAGACGACGCCTTGATCGATGCGGTGCAGACCACGGGCTCCGATCAGCTCTTGCTGAGCAGTCGCGGTGGCATGGCCATCCGCTTTGAAGAGACGAACGTGCGGCCTATGGGACGCGCGGCGTACGGCGTCAAAGGCATCGAACTTGACGAAGGCGACGCCGTTGTTTCTCTTGAGGTCGTGAGCGAAGCAGGCCGCATCCTCACCGTCTGTGAAAACGGCTACGGCAAATGCACGCCCGTCGCTGAGTACAGAATTCAAGGGCGGGGCGGCAAAGGCATCATCAACATCAAGACCGAAGGCAGGAACGGCGCGGTCATCGGGGTCAAATACATGGCCGGCGATGAGGGCGTGATGCTCATCACAGGCAAGGGTATGATCATCCGAACGCGGTCTGCCGAAATTTCGACCATGGGTCGCAACACCCAGGGCGTTCGGCTGATCCAGACAGACGATGGCGATCAGTTGGTCTCCATCGCGCGTCTTGCCGAGAAAGACGAACCCGCCGAAAAAGACGAAGCAATAGAGACAAGTGACGCGGCCGCCGACGGGCCCCCAACAGAAACGCCAGGGAGCGAATCATGAACAATTCCTACTTCAGACGCACCGCCATCGCGGCGCTTGCCGCCCTCACCATCGCCTGCGGAAATCATGAAACCGAGGTGATTGACAAGTTCTTCGGCGCCGTCCAGGCGAATGACAACCAGACAGTGTCCAGCTTTTCGATGGTTCCCTTCGACAAGCCGGTGAAGAGCTGGAAGGTCAAGAGCGTCGGTGAAGAACAGAAAGTTCCGGCTCCGCTGGCCGGACTCTCCACCGGACTGAAGGCGGCCGACGAAGCCGTCACCCAGAACAAGAAGGAGGCGGGCGCCTATTTCAACGCCCACCCCCTCGAAGTCGACAAGGTCAAGCCACTCGTGGAAGCCGGCACGGCCGTCACGGGTGCGCTTCAGAAGACCGCCGAAGACTGGAAGAAGTTCAACGATGCCGACAAAGATCTCAAGACCAAGGCGGCAGAAGCCAAGATCGCCTACGACCGGGAAAAGCGCCTCGTCACGATGTCGGTGGGTCAGGCAGCCGTCTCCGACAACCTGGTCGGTGACCTCATCACCAAGACGGCAGTGGTTGAAGTCGAGTCTGAGGGTGATGTGAAGACCTACGCCATCCAACTTCGTAAGTACGATGTTGCGCCGGGCGGTCAAGGTCCCAAGACGCAGAGCCGCTGGCTGATTCAGTCGATCACCCCCCAATAGGCGGAATCGACCGGCTGGCCAAACGCAGGAGCGATTTGCTCCTGCGTTTTTGTTTCAGGCGGGCTTGAGACCGGCGAATTTCGCCAGCAGTCGTGTGGCGCCCCGGCCCGGAAAAGAAACCGTGAGCTTGGCGTCCTCGCCGGCGCCCTCGATGCGCAAGACCGTCCCGTAGCCGAAGCGTTCGTGCACCACCGCCTGGCCGGGTCGGAAACGCAAAACCTTTGGAGCCTCTGCGACGTCACCATTCGCGACCCCACCCGAGGAAAGCGTCCGAGCCCGCACCGGAGGAGGAGGGCCGTCGAAACACTCCGGCGGAATCTCTGAAAGGAACCGACTGGGCAGCGTCACCCGCCGGTCGCCGAAGTAAGAGCGCTCTCTGGCCCGCGTCAGGACAAGGCGATTGCGCGCCCTCGTCATGCCGACGTAGCAAAGGCGCCGCTCTTCCTCCATCTGACCGGGATCTTGCACCGCGCGCAT
>JBDTQB010000406.1:0-4168 GCA_039932395.1 Vicinamibacteria bacterium
CTCCAGGCGATCGAGGTCGATCAGGACAGACGGTGTTTCGAGGTCGTGGATGGAACGCACTGAGGAACTCCTGGGCGGAATCAGTTGGGCACAAGCGACGGAAATCTGACCACGGCACGCTTTCCGTTCGCAAGAAGCAACTCGACCGTCTCGGCGCCGATGCGCAGCACGCGGACTCCGACCATCGAATCTCCCTCTTTCACCAGAACGTCGTTGATGATCGCGACCGGGTGGCCATCACGTTCGCTGATGGCCTGGAGGAGGAACGCTGGCGGCAGGGCTTGAGCAACCTCGTGGGCGGCGGCAGACGGCGTCGCGGCCCGGGGCACGGCGGTCACGGTCCGGGGCGAGAGGCGCGAAGTCGACGAAGGGCTCACCGGCTTCGGCCATGCCTTGACCTCGGCTCTGCCCGCGACCTCCGCGGTCCTTCGATCCGGCGCCGTCACCGCAGGAATCAACTGCGAGCCGGCATCCTTGGAACGCATCCCGAAGACGAAGACCAGCAAACCGCCCGCGATCACGCCGAAGAACAGAAATCGAAGGTTGCTGCGACGACGCTCGGGACGAAGCGACGAAACAGTGACTCCGACCGCCCCCGGCTGAGACTCGGGTCGCTCGACCCGCCGCAGCGCGTCGAGAACCACGCTCACTGTCCGGTTCCTTTCAGCTGTCCCCCGTCGAGCGCATACAGGGCCGCGAGTAACACTCCATCCACCGACGTCGTGTTCTTGTTCTCCAAGCCCACACTTGAAGCCAGGCGCGACAATGCCTCATGGAACGCCGCGTCAGACGCCCTGGCGCCAACAAGCTTGTTCTTCTCAAGCATCTCTCGCGCCCACACGAGACGGGCGCTCTCAGATTTGGCGAGAACAGATTCACGATCCACGAAACCAAGAATGGCCGAGCCGAGGTAGGAATCGACGAGCTTCGCGTTCGGCATCACGTAGACGCCGGTGTCATCCGTGATGGAGGTGGAAGCCGCATCCACGGGAACAATGCCCACTTCACAGGGGCCGGACGCGCCCTGGAAACGCGCGATCGCGGGAAGCTTCAGGGCCTTCCACTGGTCAAAGGTGAGAGTGGCTTGGGCGGTATCGAACCCAGGCGTGCCCAGAACTCGCTCCATACCCGCGATGGCGGCGGCGCGCGACTTCAGCGACGACACGCAACGAACCCCGGCGGCCGGCGCGGCCTGCGCTGGGACCTGGGAAGAGGTGCCCGGTCCGAGCAAGAT
Source organism: Vicinamibacteria bacterium (assembly GCA_039932395.1). Taxonomy (GTDB): domain Bacteria; phylum Acidobacteriota; class Vicinamibacteria; order Fen-336; family JAGNNV01; genus JAGNNV01. Next base: position 1,235 of record JBDTQB010000406.1, read on the forward strand.
AGGAGTGATCTCAAGGGACGCCGAGGGGAGCGCGACCGATGCGGGGGCCGGGGTCACCTTCACAGGGACGGGCGAAGGGGGTGAGGCGCAGAAACGCAGCAGCAGAACCAGCATCAACCCGAGTGAAAACAAGCCCAGCGCCGGAGACCAACGCCCCCCCATCAACGGCTTGGTCTGATTCGAAGGCAGCAATTCGGCAGCCGCGGCGTCCACGAGGCGCTCGTCGACCACCGTCTTGCCCTCGCCGAACGCTCCGACCAGAGCGCGATCACACAGCACGTTGATGTTGCGTGGCACCCCTTTGGAGAACTCGTAGATGCGGCGAATGGCGGGATCGTCGATCGCGGCACCGCTTCCTCCGGCGACCACGAGACGATGCTTGATGTAACCGCGTGTCTCATCAAGCGAGAGGGGTTCGAGATGGGAGCGCGAGGTGATGCGTTGCGAAAGCTGGCGCAGCGAAGGCTGATCGAGCAGTCCGCGCAACGCCGGCTCGCCCACCAGAACCAGAGTGAGCAGCTTGTCGCGCTCGGTCTCCAGGTTCGACATCAGACGAAACTGTTCCAGCACGCGCGGGTTCAGGTTCTGTGCCTCGTCGATGAGGACCACGACCTTGAGATCTCGAGCCTTGGCCGCGATCAGAGCGTTCGCGAGGGTATCCATCGCGTCTTTCAGCGTGCCGCCGTGGAACGGGATCTCCAGATCCTGCAGAATCGCGTGAAACATCTCCCCCGCGGACAGCGCCGGATTGAGAACGACCGCGGCTCGGACATCGGGACCCGTCTGCGACAGGAAGTGGCGGATCAGCGTGGTCTTGCCCGTTCCCACTTCGCCTGTGAGCAGAAGGCATCCGCTGCGCTCGCGCACACCTGAGGCCAGATTTGCAAGCGCCGCCTGGTGCCCCGACGACAGGAAGAGATACCTGAAATCGGGGGTCAGGTTGAACGGTTTCTCGGTGAATCCGAAGTGACGCTCGTACATGGATACATCCCGAGTCTAACGGTGATAAGAAGGCGTTGTGAGAAACGCCCAAGCCGTCTGGATGAAAGCCCCGCACGCTCCGCTGGAGTTTCACGATCACCCGTATCGAGAACTGGAACCGGGTGGAGTCCTGCTCGAAACACTAGCCAGCGAAGTCTGTGGCACCGACGTCCACCTGCACGAAGGCCGGCTCGATTCAGTCCCCTGGCCCATCATTCCGGGCCACGTTTCCTGCGGACGCGTCGTGGAGACCAAGGGCGCTCCCCGCGATCCCTTCGGTGAAGAAATCCACACCGGCGATGTGGTGACGTTTTACGACGTCTTCGGTCAGTGCGGCGCCTGCTATTCGTGTCTCGTCGCGAAGCAGGAAACGCGTTGCCCGCATCGCCGGGTCTATGGCATCACAACGACCGCCGCCGACGGATTGCTTGGTGGATGGTCGACCCACATCGAACTGAAACCCGGTGTGCGGACGATGAAGCTCAAGGGCGGCGTCACGGTCAAAGATTTCATGGGCGGAGGCTGCGGTCTCCCGACCGGTTTCTCAGCGGTGGAGCGCGGAGGGGTCGTCTTCGGCGACACGGTTTTGATTCAAGGCGCCGGGCCGGTTGGCCAGAGTGCTGCGATCTTCGCGAAACTGTGCGGCGCGGGGCGCGTTCTCATGATCGGCGGACCCAAAGACCGAATCGACGCGGCCCTGGCGCGCGCGGTGGACGCGGCGATCGACATCACCGCCCTGCGCGACCCGGAGGAGAGGAAGCGCTGGGTGCTCGACCAAACGCAGAAACGCGGCGCGGATCTCGTCATCGAGGCGACCGGAAATCCGGCGGCGGTTCGGGAAGGCCTGGAATTGATCCGCGACGGGGGACGTCTGGTCGTCGTCGGCCAGTACACCGACGCGGGCGATATCACCATCTCGCCGCATCGGCACCTCAACCGCAAGCACATCACATTGCTCGGTTCGTGGGGCTATGAGTTCCGTCACCTCTATCTGTCGATGGGCGGCCTTGAAAGGACGCGCGAACGCTACGACTGGGCCGGCTTCGTCACGCGGGAGTACCGGCTTGATCAAGCAACCGAAGCGCTTGAGGATATGAAGAAGCAGTCCGTTCTCAAGGCCCTGATTCGTCCGAACGCGGGCGCCTGAGCCCGATCAACTCTCAGCGAAAGACGGGCGGTGACGTCGCAGGGAGCGGCTTGTTGCGCAGCTTGGGCGAAGACGACCTCGGGTTGAAATGGCTGAACTTGGTGACGCCCACGTAGGTCGCGCCGGCAAGCAGGCCGATGAAAATCGCGACCATCAGGGCCAGCTTCAGCACGTTGGTTCGACGGAAGGACGCGTTGCACGCCGAACAGCGATAGAGATCCTTCGTATGAAGTCGGGCCACATAGGACTCGAGGGGGCCATGCGTCGCAGGCCTCACCGCACTCGATCCGCATAGGGGACAGCCTCCGGCCGTAGTGGCACGATTGCGGATGGGCGCCTCCCCCGACTCGGAGTCGGTCGTTCCGCTCCGGGGGGAGGTTCTCTTCTCGTTGGTGGCCGGACGAAACGGAACGTGGAGGCTATCGGGCTCCACGAGGGATCCGGCGAGAAACCTCACGGCGATTGGCACATAGGCACCGCAGGCGGAACACTTCATCGGCTTGAGCCGAAAAATCGAAGCGGCCAGCCCGTCGTATTGTCTACGGGAAAGTCGCATCCGCTCGCTTCCGCACTTCGGGCACTGGACCGCTTTCTGGTTCCGCTGCGCCCACGCTTCGCCGATGCTTAATTCCATCCGACTGGCATTCTAGTGACGGGAGAGCGAGCGTGACCGAAACATGCCAAGTGTGCCCGCAAGTTGCGCCCGCGCTGCTCAACAATTGACAGAGCGGAGGAAGGCGAACTATCGTCATCTCAGACGCTTCGAGCATGAAGCCTCGCCTGCGTTTTGCAGGTTTTCAGAGGGT
>JBDTQB010000407.1:0-4162 GCA_039932395.1 Vicinamibacteria bacterium
CGCACTTCCTGCTGACCTTCGTCTTCTACTACGCCACGTTCTTTCCCATGCATCTTGCCGGTCTGCGCGGGCAGGTGCGCCGGGTCTACGATCCCTACCAGTACGATTTTCTGAAACCGCTGGCGCCGCTCAATGCGTTTATCACCTGGGCGGCGATAGCACTCGCCATCACCCAGTTGATCTTCTTTTTCAACTTTTTTTGGAGCCTGCGTCGCGGCTCTCCCGCCCCACGCGATCCATGGTCGTCGCCTTTCCTCGAATGGTCCGACGAGGCGCCCGCCGTCGAGGGTGAGGTCGCATGAGCGCGATCCTCCCGCCCACGTCGCCGAGCGCGTCTGCGGAGAATGCGACGCGGGTCGGTCTTGTGGCCGCTCTTTCCGCCGCGTCGATGCTCTTCGCTTCTCTGGTGAGCGCTTATCTGGTGCGACGTTCCTTCCCCGACTGGCGTCCATCGCCCGCGTTGTGGCCCTTCGGCCTCTTGTTCTTCGCCATGGCGGCGTCCGCGGGAATCGAAGTCGCGTCGCGGTCGATCGATGCGCGTCGTCGCGCAGCAATGTGGTTGGTCGCGATCGGAAGCGCTCTGTATCTTTTCTGCGCGATCGGGGCCCTCGCCGTACTTTGTGAAGCCGAGGGAGGACTGAATCCGCCGCACCGTGCTTTCGTCGTTCTGCTCCTCGGCGTCCACGTGGTTCATGCCCTTCTGGGCGTCATCTTCTCGATCTGGACCCTGCGGCCCGCCTCGCATCTGCGCGGGGATGAAGGCATCGAGCTCTCCCGTCTCGCGATCCATTTTCTGACCGCTCTCCTGGCGGCGATCATCGGTCTGCTGTTCATCGTCCAATGACCGCAACACTTCCGACGCGCACGCCGGCGCCTTTCCTCGAATGGCCCGCGTACCGCCTGGCGGTGTGGGCGTTGCTCGTGAACGAGGCTTTTCTCTTCGGAACGGTGCTGGCCGCGGGGTTCTTTCTGAGATTCGCGGGAACGGTTCCGTGGCCGCGTCCAGGGGATGCGCTGGCCCTCGGGCCCGTCCTTCTGGCGACCACGATTCTTATCGGATCCTCGGCGACCCTTAACGAATCGCTCGATGCCCTGCGGAGATCCAACACCTACGTTTCGCGTCGGTGGCTCGTGTGGACGCTGCTCGCGGGCACGATTTTTCTCGGCATTCAGGCGTTTGAGTGGTGGGAGCTGAGGCACGCCGCAATGGCCCTCTCCGCAAGCCCTGGAGTTCCGCTGACCTCCAACCCGTGGGGTGCTGCTTCGTTCATGCAGATCTTTTTCCTCGCGACCGGCCTTCATGGCCTGCACGTGATGGTGGGGCTCCTGCTCATGGCGTGGCTCCTCGCCGCGAATCGCGAGACGGACGTGAGGTACCTCGAAAGCGTCGCGCTCTACTGGCACTTCGTCGATCTCGTCTGGATTTTCATCGTGTCCTCGCTCTATTTCCTCTGAGTCGCCCTCGTGATTGATCCTCTTCGACCCTACTGGCCGACCAACCGCAGCATCGCGGGATTGATCGTGCGTACAGCCTGCCTCGGCGTGGCGGCAGGTGCCGTCTTCTTTGGATTCGCCCACGCGATCGTTTTTCCCGTGGTCGTGACGACCGCGCTGGGTCAGGCCTCACTGCTGGTTTTCGAGTGGATGGAACTCAAGCGCACGCAACGATCGGGCCTCCTGATCGGCGGACTCGTCACCTTCTTGTTTCTGGGACTGGCGTTCGCGCTGGTGATCGAAAGCCGGTCTGTCCTGGTCCATTCGGTACGATGAGAAGCATCAACGCTCCTTCTTCGCGCCTCTCTGGTCCGTTGCTCTTTTGGATGGCGGCTTTCGCCCTCTGCCTTCTCTCGCCTGAGACCGCTCTCGCCCAATGCGCGATGTGCCGTGACGCGGTGGCGGCCGCACCCGCACAGACGCGCCAGGCCATGAACTACGCCATCATGGGACTGGCGGCGGCGCCTTACGGAATCGGAGCCTTGGCCGCATGGCTCGCATTCCCCGCTCTTCGCACCTCTCTTCGCGCCTACGTGCGCGCGCGACTGCAGACCTTCAGGCGACACGCTCCGGAAGAGACCTCGTGACCTCGCCGATCTGGCCGGCCGTCAACGCCGTCTTGAACTTCAGTTCGGCCGTCTGCCTGCTCAACGGCTACCTCAGCATCAAGAAAGGCCGTCGAGAAACGCACAAGCGCTGGATGCTTGCCGCGTTTTCATGTTCGGTGGTTTTCCTGATCAGCTACCTCGCGTACCACTTTCAGGTGGGATCGGTGCGTTTCACCCGCGAAGGTCCGATCCGGATGGTCTACTTCGGCATCCTTCTCACCCACACGACACTTGCGGTCGCGACGGCACCCCTTGCCATCGCTACCCTGAGCCGCGGTCTTGCCGGTCGATTCGATCTCCATCGAAAGATCGCGAGGTTCACCTTTCCGATCTGGATCTACGTTTCGATCACCGGGGTCGTCGTCTACTTGATGCTGTACCAGATGTGAGACGCGTTCTTCTCTCGCTGGCGCTCGTCGGGCTTCTGACCGCTCCGGTGGGAGCAGATGAGGTGCAGGAGGCGCAGGCGCGCGCGCAGACCTTGCTCGATCATTCCATCGCGCTCGCCCAGGCGGTGGCCAAGGACCTGAAGGCGGATCAGTCGAGAGCGGAGGTGTTCGCCACACTCCTTAAACGCCATTCCAACGACGGATCGTCCATCGGCGTCTTTGATGCGGATAGCCGCCGCATCGCGTGGGTGGGAACGCCGATTGATCCGATCCGCCTCCCCGAGGTGGACCCGAGCACTTCGGTGCGACTCGTGGCCGCCACAAGATCGCGGGCCGTTCTTGTCGTCACGGAGCGCGGACCCGCGCCGTGGTTCGTTCTTGTCTCAACCCCGCTGCTCGAAACCAGGCGAGGAGAAATGGAGACCGTGGAGGTCATTGACGTTCTCGACCCTTCCAGAAGGCTTGCTCTCGACTACTCTGATCGGTCCGAGGAAGCGTCTACCGACCATTCGCGCGAAACGGTGGCGGCTTCTGGCGTCGTTTTCGCTCGTATCCCGCCGCACTCAGAGGAGACGCACCGCTCGGGCACGCCGCTGTCCGTTCCGAGACTTCCGGCTCTGATGTTCGTGGTCTTCATTGGGGTTTTCGTAGCGGCATATCGCTTTGCGCGTGCCGGCTTCACAAAGCGTCGGGCCTTTGCCATCGTCCTGCTGAGCTGCGTTTCGGCGGTGTCGGTTGCCGGACTGGTCGCCGAGTTTTCCGCGCGCAGGGTTGAGGGCAATGCCGTGCGCACCGAAGTAGCGGCGGTGCTGCGCGCGCATCTCAGCCCCCTGGAGCAAACCCTCAAGTCCACCGAGCAGGCGATCGACAACGCGCATCTGTTCGAGTCCGCTCCCGCGGGTCGTTTCGGCACCGAGGAACTGGCGTTCGATCTCTGGTCTGAATCAGCCCTTGCCCAACCTTTCCTGCCTTCATTCGTCGAAGTGCTCGACCGATCCGGCGCGGTGGTGAGTCGCTATGCGCGCGACATCCCCAAGGGCGCCAAGCCCTTCCTGCCGACCAGCGGGAGCTGGACACGGGCGCCCTCTTTGATTGCGGTGGGCGATCTTGCGCAGGCCGCCGGAATGGTTTCGGAGAAGCTGCTTCTGTCCTCCGGCGAGCTCCTGGGGGCCGTCCGAATCGGCGCGGTGTCTGACCTTTCGCTCGCGCTTCGCTTGCTCGCGGCGGAGAAGGGAATCCACCTTCTCGGCGTTCGCGATGGAAGTGGCGCCCTTGTTCTAGATCGGACGCTAGAACCGTTCTCGCCGGTTGCGTCCTCGGGTGAGCCGCCGGTGGACGTGACCGTGGATGGGCGGACCTATGTGTTCGACGCGCAGCGGATCAATCCGGACGCTTCTGTGCGTGCGGTCGGCGTGCGCGTGCTTGGCGTGGGCGGCGGTCTGATCATGGGGGCGATTCTGTTCGGCGCCTGGCTCGGAAATCCGTCGCGGGCGAGGGACGCTGCGCGCAGTCTGCTTCGGCGTCATTCCTTTCGGCTCTTCGTTGCCTTCTTCACGCTGTCGGCGCTGTCCCTTTTCTTCTTCCAGACCCTGGTGCGCGACTTCGTGGCGCGACGTCTCGTCTTCGAAACCGAGACCGAAGCCCGGCGCATCGCGGCGATCGCGCGCAAGT
>JBDTQB010000408.1:0-4157 GCA_039932395.1 Vicinamibacteria bacterium
CGGTCGCTCTTGGGCATCGGCACGCCCGGTGACTTGGAGACGAGCGCCTTCTCGGTCTTGACCTGAGCCACACTCGACAGAGGAAGGAAGAGGGCGACCAGCGCCGCTGCGACCTTGATTTTGGCGATGTTCATGAGTGTTGAGGTCCTCGAAGTTTCGTCGCAGATTGTACGCTTCGATCTCGCACCGTCTTGAAGAACACTCATGCCTCCCTCTCCCGAAAACACCGCAAAGAAAATACGCACCATCCTTCACGTCGACATGGATGCGTTCTACGCTGCGGTGGAAGAGCGGGACCGGCCCGAACTTCGCGGTCAGCCGGTGATCATCGGCGCCGATCCCAAGGGCGGGGCTGGACGGGGCGTGGTCTCGACCTCCAGCTATGCCGCGCGCAAGTTCGGCGTGGTGAGCGCCATGGCCATCTCCACTGCCTATCGTCTGTGTCCGCACGGCGTCTTCATCCCGCCTGACATGAAGAAGTACGGCGAGGTCTCCCGGCAGATTCGTGTGATCTTCGAGGGATTCACGGACCTGGTGGAGCCGATCTCGGTCGACGAAGCGTTTCTTGACGTCACGGCAAGTGTGCGTCTGTTTGGCGATGGCGAAGAGATCGCGCGGAGGATCAAAACTCAGATCCGGGAAGAGACTCTGTTGACGGCCTCGGTGGGTGTGGCCAGCGCCAAACTCATCGCGAAGATCGCTTCCGATCTGAAGAAGCCGGACGGCCTCGTGGTGGTGCCACCTGGGACGGAACGCGCCTTCCTGGCCCCCTTGCCGGTTCGTCGCCTGTGGGGCATTGGCCCAAAGATGGAAGAACGGCTCGCGAAGCTTGGGATCCACACGGTGGGACAGCTCGCGGATGGAAAGTCGTCCACTCTTTTGGGTACGCACGGTCTGGACTTGCAACGGCTGGCGCGGGGAGAGGATGACCGTCTCGTTGTGTCCGACTCCGGGCCGGCCAAGAGCGTGTCGATCGAACACACGTTTGATGCTGACGAGGGTCAGGTCCGCACGCTGAAGAAGACCTTGCTCTCCCTTTCCGACGAGCTGTCACGGCGCCTTCGCGCGGAATCGCTCGCGGGGAGAACCATCACCCTCAAGTACCGAGATGAGACGTTCAAGACGACCACGCATGCCCGTTCGCGAAAGACCGCGACGAACATCGCGGCGGATCTGTTCCAGGCCGCTTCGTCGTTGTTTGACGATGTCCACGGCTCGCTGAAGGTGCGGCTTCTCGGCATTGGGGTCACGGGCTTTGATGAGAGCGTGCAGAAGTCGCTGCTCTTCGACGACGACACGCCCAAGCGAGGCGCGCGCATCGACGAACTGCGCGACAAGGTGCGCGAGAAGTACGGCCGGAAGGCGTTGATCCGCGCGAGTGACCTCGAGAAATAGTCGATTCGGGAGGAAGACCGTGAGCGGGATCACCTGCTCCGCCCGAGGCGCGGTCCTACTCTGGTGACGTCCAGGGAGGACCCAAGATATGCGTCATCGAATGGCTTCGTTCACTCTTGCCACAAGCGTCGCCTTAAGCACGGCCTTCGCCGCGTCCGCCGGTGATCGCGCGGCGGAACAGAAACAGTCGCAGCTACAGGTTCAGGCGGTGTTTGAGCGTCTGACGGCCGCCAACAACGCGGGCGATGCGGAAGCGCTGTCCAAGTGTTACGAGAATGAGGGCATGCTTTTGCCGCCCTCGGGTCCGCCCGTTCGTGGCCAGGCGGAGATCAGAAAACGTTATGAGGCGGTCTTCGCCGGCTCCAGCGTCAAGATCGGCATGAAGTCCGAGGAGCTGTGGGTTCTTGACGACTGGGCGATCAGTCGCGGCGTCACCACCGGAACGATGGTCTCAAAGTCGGGCGGCGCGTCCCGTGCGGTGCATGACAAGTATTTGATGGTCCTAAAACGCGATGGTGACACCTGGGTCATTCACAACCTCATGTGGAATCCGATGGGCTAGGAGTCGCCAGAACGAATACGACTACCAACTGATGGATCAGAGCTTCGCGCAGAGTCGCGCGCGTGAAAGGCCCCGCGATCTTGCGTGGTCGACCCTCGACGCCGTCGACCCGGAACAGCGAGATCGCTGCCTTCTGCGCGGCCTCGCTTTCGGCGCCCGAATAGTCAGCGAAGAGAAACGTATCGAAGTGTCCGGGACGACGTCGTCGCATCGCCCCGGACTCGCTGACTTCGCTCGACCGAACTAGTTGGTGGAGGCGGGCTTCACCGGCACCGAACTCACGCCCCGCGGACGCGACACCGCGTTCGCGAGAATGCGATAGGCACCCGGAGTCCCCGAGGGGAGCTGACGGAAGAGGCCCAGGCCGATGTAGCTCCAGGTTCCCTTGCCGACTTTGGCTTCGACCAGAAGACCCTTCTTCTCACCCGCGTTCTTCGCCCACGGATCGGAGGACTTCAGTACGTCCACGTACCTCGGATCGCGCGCGTCGAAGAAGTACAAGCCGCGTTCCTGAACCCAGCCGTCGAAGTCCTTCGATGTGATCTTGTTCGGCGCGCTCACGAAGCGGGATGTAGGTGCCATGATTTCGATCGGAGCTTCCTCCACGGTGACGCGGTTGGACGACACCGAGCCGTTGAAAGGAGCAAACGGCGAGTTCTGGACGGCGCGCGGACCCCCACCCGGACCTCCGGGGGCGCCACCGGAGAAGCCTCCGGCAAAAGCCGGCCGTGACAGGGCGTTGAACTCGAACTTGTTGTACTGAACCACCAGGTTGCCACCGTCCTCGACGTACTTCATGACGCGGGCGTAGTTGACCTTCAGATCGTTGCGGTTCTGGAAGGCGCGCGTTCCGGTCACGATGGAGGTGTACTTCGTGAGATCGCCGTACGCGAGGTCGTCCGCGGTCAGCATCGTCACGGGCACGCCAAGCTGTTCGATGGCCTCCGCCGTTTCGTCGCCCGCGCCCATGATGTAGCCGATGCGCACGCCGGGAGCGATCTTCACGTCTTGAACGCGAAGGAGTGCCTGCGCGTCATGGAAGAGATGACGTTCCTGAGTATGGTCGTACGCGATGACCTGGTAGCCCTGAGCGAAGGCTTCGCCATTGGCAACCGCCGCCGCCTTGATCGTGAACTCGGACTCCGGCGTGCCGGGCGGCACGGTGACGAAGAAGCGGGCCGTCAGCTCTTCGCCTTCGTAAGCGAACTTCATCGAAACGGACGCGGGCACAACCTTGAGCTTGCCGGCGTCGATCTTGACCACCGCGTCCACCGCGCCTTTGCTGCCGTTCTTGACCGCTACCCGCAGTTCGCGCCGCACCGAAACGGCCGACTTGGGTGCCACCACGATCTCCGGCGTGAGCTTCACGGACAGAGTTGGAATGACGTTCACTTCCTTCTGTTTTTCACCGCCGACCCACGGACCTTCGTAGCGATACTGGGCGGCCTGAGTGCGCCCAAACTGCGTTCCATTGCTGCTGAACTTGAAGTGGGCCTGCACGTCGGACGGGCTCCACGGCAAAGTGAGATCACCGGGGATCTCGATGTCGTAGCGATCGACCTTGTAGTTGCGCTTCCAGTAGGGCTGGGTGTAGCGCGCCGCGGAACCGGTGGTCACCGTGAACGTTCCCTGCGCCTTCTGACCGGGAGCGAGATCGCCCGTTTTGTCGAGCTTGCCTGTCACGGTCCAGCCGCTCGGAACGCCAAGCGAGACCTCTTCGAGCTTGACCGGCTCATCGCCTTGGTTGACGACGAGAGCCCGGACATCGAAAGCCTGACCACGAACGACGTCGCCATCATTCGATGTCGCCTGGAAGACCACGCCGTGGGCAAGAACGAGGGCCTGTTCATACTCGGTGACTTTGCGATCGAGGCGATTCAGAAGATTCGCCTTGGCGAGTGCCGACAGGCCGCTGCCCTTGACCTGCGAGATCAGTTCGCGTGTGGCTCCAAGTCCCTTGCGTAGCGCGGGCACAACCTTGCTGAGCGACTTCGGGTCGTACGCCGCACCCGCTTCAGCGGCGGCGTCCTGCATCGTGGCGAGGCCGCCTTCGAGGAAAGGCGCCTTGTCTTCTTCGCCCTTGGCGAAGCGGATCAACGCCTTGACCGAGATGTCGTTGGGAAGAATCGATGTGCCGCCGCCGGTGATCTTCGGCTCGGAATCGACCACGTAGTACAGCGCGCGTCCGTCGCCCGGATCG
>JBDTQB010000409.1:0-4149 GCA_039932395.1 Vicinamibacteria bacterium
CTGCCATGACGATGACCAGCATCTGAAACACGGTGACGGATACCTCGGCGACCGAGTTTGTCGTGAAGTCCGACACGAAGGGCACGGTGAGGGCGAGGATCAGCAGGAAGATCCACGAGGCGATTCGCCCGCGCCCCGCGTGCATGAGGAAACGCATCAACAGACATAAACCCGCCTCGGAGAGGGCGACCAGGGCGATCACCTTGCGCACTCGGGTGTCGCTCGGGAGAAAAGCGACGATGGCCAGCGCCGCTGCCATATAGACATTGAGAACGCGGCTCAGCAATCGGCCTCGGATCTGCTCGGCGTCGCGGCCGCCGTCTGGAGTCGAGAAGAACTTCAGAAGGCCGTCAGGCATGAAGGATCACCATGTCTTCCGCAGGGGATGGGCCTCGGTGTTGAAGACAATGCCTTTGAAGTCCAACGCATCCGGATTGAAGAGTAGATACGCGTACTTCAACGTCTCCGCCAGGAAGAAGCTGTGCATGAAGTCGCCCTTTTCCTTCGTGGCCACATCCTTGAGGATGGTGTAGCCGGTATCGGTACGGCAATACTTGATGAGGTCGTTCAGCATCACTTCGCCCATGGCCACGTACTTCGGATCTTTCGTGTAGCGGTCCAGGTAGTACGCCGACTCGATGATCTCCGGACGGAGTTCGTAACCCGCGCGCGTGATTTTCATCTCTTTGTAGTCGAGCGACTCCGGTTCGATGCCGTTCATCGACCACATCTTGAACGAGGAGTCCTGCAGGCGCTTCGCATGGTCGAGGTCGCCGGTGAAGGCCAGCACCGAGGGCAGGAACGCCTGAAGCGATCCGTACGTGGTCCGGGTTCGGGCTCCCGTCGTCATCTCGGATGAACCGTACCAAAGGCCCGACGGCGTTTCGTCAGCCAGGTACTGATTCACCGCGCGCAGGCCGTCCTTAGACATGGCACCGCACTCCGCGTCGGCGAACAAGCGTTCGCACTTGGCGAGATACTCGTAGTACGAATCGATGCCGCCGCCAATGTGGCTGCTGGTCGAGATCCATTTGCCGGTCTCGACGTTGATGGAGCTTCCGATCAGGCCTGTCTTGGGGTCGCGTCGCTTGTAGAGCTCAACCAACGCCTTCTTGGCCTTCGTGAAATAGACATCCTTGCCCGTCAGCTTGCTCAACGTTCCAAACTCGAGAATCAGCGTGCCGATCTCGGCGGGATTACTCTCGATGCCGCTGGTCTTGCCGGTCTTCAGGTTGACGAACATGTAGGGAAGGCCGGTCGGCGAGTTGAAGACGGGCAGCAGGCGTGTGCCGAGGTCATCGGCGAGTGTCAGGAGTCGCTTGTCGTTGGTGAGCTGATAGCTCGACAGCAGGCCGCCCAGGATCCGAATCGTGATCTCGAAGTTCTTCACCTCGAAGTCCTGATCGAAGCTCAGATCCCGCACGATCAGCGCGCGCGTCTTGTCCGCTTCTTCCTTCATTCCCATGAGGATCATGGTGTCGAGGGAATCGATCGGCGTCATCATCAGAGTGTGGGCGTGCCAGTTCTTTCCGGTCTTGCTGAGCGGAAGAAGGTCGTCGTAGCCCGTCGCGTATTTCTTGTAGCCCTCCCAGGCGTGAATGAACTCCGCCTTCGTCTTCGCGGCGAGTGTGGTCCGATCCGGCGGGCTCGCGGAGGTTTGCGCGGCAGCGCCCAGCGGAAGCATCAGAAGAAGCAGGGCGGCGGGTGACAAGATGAATGTTCGCAAGAGGACTCCAGAGATGAAGCAGGTCTTTGTGAATAGTAATAACGTTTCGCATGCGAAAAATGGCCTTCGGTCTGATTGTCTTGATGATGGCATGTGCGCCTTCGCCGAAGGACGCGCCCGCGAAGGCTCGGGAGTTCAAGATCGCGGTGATTCCGCAGGGCGCCACTCATGAGTTCTGGAAGGCGGCGGTCAAGGCAGCATCCTGGGAGCCATGATTGGCGCGCTCATCGTGGTCGCGGTGGCACTCGAGTCGCGCGCCAGAGAGCGGGCCTAGCTAGGATTTCTTGTAAGCCGGAACGACGTCGACCCCTCCGCTGATGAGGGCCAGAAGTAACAACGCCCAGCCTCTGTGGCCCGGACTCCACGAATCAACGCCAAATTGTGGGCACGGATATCCAGACTCCCTCCATCGGCGCGCACGAGGAAGGCGACGTCGGACCGTCATCCAACGACGTTTTCACGGGATCGGTGGTGCGACGCCTCAAAGACGAGTCGGTGAACGGTCAACTCGTTCTGCCTTTCTTTGGTCCGCCGACCACGGCCAGCCGACTCCCGCGTCGTTACGCCGGCGGACTGAATGACTACCGCGGCACGCCGATCCATGTGTCGCGCGGCGTCGGAATGGAACGTGGTTTCGACATCCCGGTTCGCTTTCTCTGCCCGCCCGAGATCGGCATTCTCGACCTCAGGCTGCCTCTTCGAGATGCCCGGCTGACGTTGGGCGACTCCCAGGGCTGATCAGGGCTCGCGCCGCCACTCGATGGAGATCACGGTGGCCGGATCTCCCTCCCACAGTCTCTGCTTCAGCGCCGCCACGACTTTGTGTCCACCCGCGAGTTCCACGAGGCGGCTGAGGAAACCGAGCGTCTGAAAGCATGCGGCTTGCTCGGCGTGCAGGCTCATGCCGTAGTGAACGTGGATGATGGCTTCGGTGTCGGTGAGATGGGGAATCGAAAGCACCTCGAAGTCGAAGAAGCTGAGCCTCAGCACGAGAAAGCGCATCATCGACTCGCACGGGTCGCCGGCCACGAGGAGGCTGGGATGAGTGGCGACCTGAAATTCCGTGGACATCCGGCCCCAGATTCGAACTGCAATGAGGTCGCCGTGCGCGATGTCTTCCAGGATCGCGAGTCCGAAGCGTTCGAACGCTTCCATCGAATACCACTCGTCTGGGTTGACCTGCCGATGCAGCAGAGCCAGATCCGCTGAATCGAGGCGTCGAGACCAGTCGACCTGCTTCTGCGAGCGGAGCATCCGGACGTAGTCGACGAACAGAGAACCCTTGACGTGACGAGACATCGAACCTGCTTCCTGAGCACCGCCGTGGAATGGAGGCACTGTATACCGACTGGATATCTCATCATAGTCCCAGAAACGATGAGAGCCGGGAGAGAATAGGCAGGTCATAAACGAACGGCAAGGAGAAGGCATGAGTTTGAATCGAGTGGTGGTGCTGGGGCTGGGCAAAGTGGGCAGCCTGGTCGGCACCCTTTTGAATGAAAGCGGCTTCACAGTGACGGGTCTGGACGCGATTTCCCGAACCGAACTCCCGTTTCCGACGCACGAGGTGAATCTGTCCGAGCCCGAGTCGCTGCGGCCCTTTCTCAAGTCAAACGATGCGGTCGTGAGTTGCCTGCCGTTTCATCTCAACATCGCCCTGTCCACTGAAGCGCACGCCGCGGGGATTCACTACTTTGACCTCACCGAAGACGTGGGGACGACGCTGCAGATCCGCGAGCTGGCGAAGACGAGCAAGGGATTGATGGCGCCGCAATGCGGCCTGGCGCCCGGGTTCATCGGCATCGTGGGCGCGGACCTGGCGCGGAAGTTCGACAAGCTTCGGAGCATCGAGCTGAAGGTCGGCGCGCTTCCGAAGCATCCGCGCGGCAAGCTCGGATACGCCTTCAACTGGAGCCCGGAAGGTGTGATCAACGAGTACATCAACGATTGCGAAGTCATCCGCATGGGACATCGTCAGACGGTGCCGGCGCTCGAAGGGTATGAGGTCGTCGTGATCAACGGTGTTCAGCTCGAAGCGGCGACGACGTCGGGCGGGCTTGGGACAATGTGCGAGACGTACGAGGGCAAAGTTGAAACGCTGCACTACAAGACCATGCGCTACCACGGTCATTTCGAGCACATCAAGTTCCTCTTTCAGGAACTACGGATGCAGGAGCATCGGGCGCTTCTGGGCAAGATCATGAAGAACGCGCTCCCGCCCGTGGCCGAGGACTATGTCTTCGTCCACGCCGCGGTGGAAGGCTGGAAGGACGATCAGCTCTCGCGTGAGGAGTTCGTACGAACGTATCCGCAGATGCAAGTCGCAGGTCACGAATGGCGCGCGATCAGCTGGACCACGGCTGCGAGCCTGTGCGCGGTGATCGAGATGGTGCGGGACGGGCTGTTGCCTCAGCAGGGGTTCT
>JBDTQB010000410.1:0-4129 GCA_039932395.1 Vicinamibacteria bacterium
CGAGACGAATCGCGAACATCTCCGCGGCGCCAGGGGCCGGGGAGTTCTGCGGTGAAAGCAAGTTTGGAAGTCGAAAGGCAGATTTGGTGGTCCGCCTGCACGACGGGCGGGTGATGCCCATCGAGTGCAAGGTCTCGAATTCCGAACTCAACTCCGTGAAGCGTCTCAACAACGATGCGGCGATCAAGGCCGAGGTTTGGAAAGATGAGTTCGGGCGTAGGCAAGTGGTGCCGACCGCCGTCCTGAGCGGCGTCTACAGCCTCTCCAGCCTGGAGATGGCTCAGGAGAAGGGCCTCACGCTGTTCTGGGCGCACGATCTCGGGGCACTCACGCGGTGGGTCGGCAAGACCAAACAGGCGAGTCGACAACGCTAATGCGCGCATGTGTCACTGCCATCCTTGCCAGTCCCAAACGTTGTATCGGCCGGTCCACCCTTTGGTTTGTACCTCTCCATGAGCAAGGGTCACATCACCTTCCACCTCGAAGCCTGAAAAACCTGTCGTCGGAGAGATTTCTTTCGGATATATCGCCTCGGCCATAAACAGCAAACGGTCGCGACCGTATGTTTCCTTGAAGTACACGCGGCATTCGCCGGTGCCATTGGCATCTTGCCCACTGGCATCTTCGACTAGAACGCTTGGGCCAATCATCCCAGGCGTCCAAACGGTCACCGCCGTCGGAATGCGAAGTCGCAGTTGTTTACTGAGTTTCGTCAGCAAGGGACGGATCGCTTCATCAATCACTGCGGTGAAGATGGCGGCCTCGGGCCGAACAAGAACTCGGGGCATCTCAGTGGGGCAAGCGCACGTCGAAGATCGGTATCTTGCCGAAGGCCTCCTGATAGTAGTCAACAATCGGACGCTTGGTTCGATTCAGCGTAATGTCGAAACCAGAGAGTACTTGGCGATTCGGACCTGGAGTCGTGAGATCGATAATCCCCGCGTCCAGTCGTCGGGACCCTGGATAAGGCACCAACCTTGGGCGACCAAATCGATCCATCGATACACCGGAGCCATCAGCCTTCAGCAGTTCCAGGAAGCCCGGAACACGCTCTCCGCCAGGGAGCGCGGCCGGCTGCATCTCAACACCAAAACGGCTTCCACCTCGCGAAAGGCGATTGCCTACGCCCCCAAGGTAGGACTCGAATAGCGCCTCAGAACGAACCCAGTCACCTGCCGATTCTCGCAAGGCGCGCTGTCCGAGACGCCTCACAGTGCGGTTGACTTGGGTCAGATCTCCGCCCCATCCTGCATGTCGGGATGCCGATGCGTCCGCAACCGAGGGAGTCGGCGTGCGCGGTTCTTCGATCGTCACCGGCCCCGTCGAGCGTCCTCTCAGGGCGTTCTTCGCCGCCAGTCCACCGAGGATTAGGCCGGCAGTCTTGGTTACGCCGGTCGCGACGGCCTCGGCCTTCTGCCAGCCTGTGGCCGTGTCGCTGAGGACGACTCCGACCTCGTCTATCGGCAGAAGGGTCCTCGCGACACCCTCCCCAGCGCCGATCACACTTCCATGCAGGTCTCGCCCCTCGCCCGCTCGCGCGTCAACGAATCCCTCGACCGCGCCGAAGGTTGCGAAGTTCGCTACACCCTCGTTGTAGGCGCGGAGGCCCGAGAAGCCGTCACCCGCCGTGATGCGACCCTCGGCGTACGCGCGTTTCACACCAGAATACCCACCGAGCGAGGCGACGTTTGCCGTTGCCTCGCCAAACCCGGTCACGTATTCGCGTTGGAACGCATTTGAGAAGTTTGAGGCCCACTGGACATCGTCCTTCGCCTCGCGCCAGCTGTAGTTCCCGGTCGGGTCCGTATAGAAGATCGGATTGGCCGCGGCGTACGCGTACCTATGCAGACTGGGCGGATCATCAATGTTGCCGAGGAAGGAATCCGCCTGCGTGAACCTCGCCGTGAACGGGTCGTAGTACCTCGCCTTCGCGTAGTACAGCCCCGCCTCGTTGTCCCAGTAGTGTCCCGTGAAGCCGAAACGGTTCTTGCTCGGGGCGAGTTCGCTCGTGAAGCGGTAGTTGCCCCAGGCATCCAGGTGATACGCCGCCGCGACCGCGCCAGTCGTGGTCGTGAGGGCCGTGACGCTCCCCAGCCCGTCGAAGCTGAAGTACCGCGTGCCTTCGTCGGTGCGTGTGAGACGAATCAGCCGATCCCCGCCGTAGTCGTACTTCGCGACTTCGAGGCCATTCGTGTCGTACTCCGCGAGCAGGCTGGTGTCGTCGTAGAGGAATTTAACGCCCTGTGGGGTTTGCCGACCTGACACATACCCCAAAGGAGCCGCGTCCACACTCGCCGCAAGACGACACAGCGCCACACATTCATCGGCACGCTTGACCACGGCCAGGGCATCCTCAGCCGGCGTTTGCAGTTGAGGCAGCGCCTTCGTCTCAGCAATGGGACCTGCCTTGAATGAGACCCCTCGACTAACAGACGCCTGAGCTTCTTGAGGCCACAAGACACCGAGGGCCACGGCGACCGCCGCAGCCACGCGGCCAACCACGGCACGCTTCACAGTCGGGGCCTCACGTTGAAGCGATGAGAGAAATCACTGTCAAAGGTCAGCGCTTCGGTGATCCCAAGCTTCTCCATCACCAGGAAGCTCAAGCAATCAACCGAGCTGTATTCCTTGTCGTCGTACTTCCTGAGAATCTCGAAAGCTGCGCGTTGCTCTTCAAAGGTGGTGCGATAGATGCGGGCGCTTTTCTCGTTGAAGAGATGATCCCCCACGAGCACGGCTTGTCGGTGAGAGGCTCGGCTGCGCGCCAGAGTAATGGTTTCCATGACCACGAAATCGGTGGTGATCAGAAGATCAGGAAGACGCTGTCCCCGAAACTCTCTTGCCGCGCCAAGAGCTCGAGAGTGATTCTCATCCAGGGGCTCGAAGAAGGCGTGAAAGTAGCTCGTGTCTACGAAGATCACCGCGGCCGCAGATCGCCGTAGAGATAGCGGTCGTGGTTTGTGGACACGTCGGTAGCGCCATCTTTGTCCTTGATGCAGCCGACCAGTTCCATGAGGTTGTTCCATCCACTGGTCTCGTCATCCAATGCTTCTGGGGGGCCTTCAGGAGCGACGCCTTGATGGGCACCGACGTGGATTTCATTGACGATGACAACGGTCAAAACGTCGTCTTTCTTCAAAGAAACCGGCAGCGGTCCTTGACGCTTGAAGCCATCGGCGCCGTCATAGACCAGAGTCATCGCGGATCCAGAGTTTTCCACGAGGGGAATTGTACGCCGGTCAAGCGGGCTGCCTGCGCCGCCGTGGTCGTTCTCTCGGGTGGCTCGTCTCGACCATTTTCCGCAGCGTCGATCCCTGCACTTTCGTGTAGATCGCCGTCGTAGTCAGCCGGGAATGGCCGAGGAGCTTTTGGACATGGAGGATGGAAGCGCCTCCTTCAAGGAGATGGGTCGCAAATGAATGGCGCAGGATGTGCGGACTCACCTGGATCTTTGCCGCGTGAGCCGCACGAATCACGGCGCCCCGGACCGCATCCACTTCAAGGCGTCCACCGATGACGCTCAAGAACAACGCCCCACTGCTCTGCCTTGACGAGAGAATCTCGCGCCCATCCGTGAGGTACATCTGGAGCGCTTCCCGAGCCCTCAATGGAATCGGAACGTAACGGTCCTTGCGGCCCTTGCCGTTTCTCACCAGCAGCGTCGCTTCTTTGAGATTGATATCGGTGAGATCGAGTGCGGACGCCTCACTCACGCGGAGGCCGGTGCCGTAGAGCAGTTCCAGGATGGCGCGGTCG
Organism: Vicinamibacteria bacterium; assembly: GCA_039932395.1. GTDB lineage: Bacteria > Acidobacteriota > Vicinamibacteria > Fen-336 > JAGNNV01 > JAGNNV01. The sequence continues at coordinate 3,757 of JBDTQB010000410.1, forward strand.
CGCTGCTCAAGCGGCGTGCGAGACGGCCGAGCGTCGAGGAGAGCCGCCACCTTCTCCTGCGAGATCGACTTCGGAAGAAACTTGCGGCGTTTGAGTTTTACGTCCTTCATCGGGCTCACCAGAATCCATCGCTCACGTTCCAGGAAGCCGAAGAGGCGGCGCCACGTGGCCATGATGCCTTCTCTGGTTGTTCGCTTGAGCGGCTTGCCGGTGCGGCACGCAGGACGCTCCGCCAGATGTTTCATCATCAAGGCCACATCCGCTTCGCCGATCTCCCTCACGTCTTTCGAGCCGGTCCAGTAGCTGTAATTGAGCAGAGTCGAAACCGCCTTGATGGAACTGCTTGATGTGTGGCGGAATTTCAGAGATTCGG
>JBDTQB010000411.1:0-4108 GCA_039932395.1 Vicinamibacteria bacterium
TCACGAGGAAGACCTTGTCGTTCGCGGTGTCCTTGGGCTCGATCTGCTTGTAGACCGCGGGCGCTCCATAGATGTCCTCTTGATCCCAAAGGCTGTGGACAAGCATCACCGGCACTTTGAGCGGCTGCCCCCCGAGCAGCTTGTCCATGGCCTGGTCACGCCAGAATCCGTCGTAGCTTGGATGATCGAGAACCTTCTTCCAGAATCCAACTTGCTCAAGTCCGCGACGCCGGCCCAACTCGCCCGCCGATCCCGCCTGCATGAACATGTCGTAGTCATCGAAGTGACTGGTCCACCACTTCTCATCGTTCTTCCGGGTCCCCACCTGCTCGTAGATGTACGGCATGTTTTGTTGCCGGAAGGCACCATTGTGAAACCAGTCGTCGCCCCTCCAACCATCGACCATGGGATTCATCGGCACGGCCACCTTGAGCGCCGGATGCGGATTGACGAGAGCCATAAGAGGAAGGAAGCCGTCGTAGGAAATCCCGAGGATGCCGACTTTGCCATTCGTCTCAGGGATGTTTTTGATCAGCCAGTCGATCGTGTCGTAGGTGTCGGTGGCGTGATCGACCGTGGTCGGGTTCAGCGGTCCCACGAGAGGCCGATTCATGACGTAGTCGCCTTCGGAGCCGTACTTGCCGCGAACGTCCTGGATAACCCGGATATAACCGCCCTCCACGATCACGTCGGTGGCGTTGTCGTAGCCCTGAAGAATCGGTCCAAGGTGGGCGCTCTGAGAATGGCTGGTGAGCGCCGTAGCGTCGTAGGGCGTGCGGGTCAGCAGGATGGGCGCACGCTTGGCGCCTTTGGGCACGAGAACCACCGTATGGAGCTTCACCCCGTCGCGCATCGCGATCATCAGATCCCGCCGAACGTAGTCGAAGCTGTCTGTCACCGGAGTGAGCTGCGACGGCGTCTCGCTCTGAAGTCTCGCGGTTGGAGACGGAGCCTGAGCAGAAGCGGTGATGGCGCTCAGCAGACAAAGGACGATCGACGCGGATAGGCGGCGGCAAGCGATGTCGAGAATGGGTTTCATGGAAGCTCCGTTTCAGGAAGAGCCAAGGCTACGGCAGTCTTCGCGGCGCAAGAGCGCTGCGACCACAAAAGTGAACTTTCCACAAACCTTAAGGGCCTAGCCGCCGTCTCATAGAGATGCAGGGCGATCTGGAGTGTTTCGGAAGCGCCTTCGATCGTCCTAGACTCCTCCGCATGAGGTTCGGGCGGGCGGTGGACTGGATACTGGCGTTAGTCGCCGGAGGTGCCCTCGCGTGCGGCGGCGCGCGCGCCGGAACGGAGTCTGTGGCCGAAGGGCAGGTCGAGCGCCGCACCGTTGAAGACGTCTTTCTCCTCACCGGCGAACTCGCCGCAGTGCGCGCGGTAGAGATGGCGGTGCCTCGACTGCCCGGCATGGACGGCGGCATGCAGGTGAAATGGATCGCCCCAGACGGTGCCGAGGTTGCGAAAGACGACGTCGTCGTTGAGCTCGACAACAGCCGGGTCAGCGGCACGCTCGATGAACGCCGCACGCGCGAAGCTCAAGGGGCGATCGCGCTTGAGCAGCGCCAGGCGACGCTCGACGCCGAGCGCTCGGTGAAGGCCTTCGAAGTCGAAAAGGCTGCGGTGGAGCTTTCGAAGGCCAAGCTCGAAGCGGACGTGCCCGTCGAATTGCGCGCCAAGAAGGAATGGCACGAAAAGCAGCAGGCCCTGGTCAAGGCCGACGCGGCGTACGACAAGGCCCGCGTCACTCTCGACGCTCACGACCGCGGCACGGCCGCCGATCTCAAGGTGCTGCGTATCGTCCTCGACAAGGCCCGGCGCGAGGTAGCGCAGTCCGAAGTTTCGCTTCGCGGTCTTCAAATGCGCGCTCCGCGAGCAGGCGTCGTGCTCCTCGGTCGTTCGCCCCAGGAAGACCGTCCCGTGCAACTTGGCGACAACCTCTGGCCCGGCCTGCGCGCGGCGTCCCTCCCCGATCTTTCGGAGCTGGAAGTCGCGGCCTATCTGCCCGAAGTCGATGACGGCCGTGTCCTCACCGGCCAGATCGCACGCGTGATTCTCGACTCCTCCCTCGACCAGGTCCACGAAGGTCGCATCGAAGACGTGGCGTCGGTCGCGCAGGACGCGCGCTACGCGGGTGGATTCAAAGTACGCGTGTCGCTCGCGAAGACCGATCCCGCGTCGATGCGTCCCGGTCTCTCCGCGCGAGTTGAAGTGGTGCGGCGCGCATTTAAGGACGCCCTCGTGGTTCCGCGAGCCGCTGTGTCATGGAAAGACGCGCAGGCCCGCGTCGCACGGCCCGGAGGCGGTTTCACCGACGTGACGCTGTCTGCCTGTCTGGCGCTCGACTGCGTCATCGAAACCGGTCTGAACGAGGGGGATCGTGTTGCGTTCCGCTGAGCCGGTGCGGCCCGCGCGCGCACGTCGCGGCCTGGTCCTCGGAGGCGTGGGGGCCGCACTGGCCCTCGGCGCGATCTCGTGGAGTTCCGGATCAAGCGCCAACGACGCGCCCACCGCGGTCGCGCGGTTCGATACCCTGCTGCAGACGGTTGACGTCGAAGGCGAGATCGCCGCCGCCGGCAGTATCGATCTCGGACCACCGGCCGTGCCTGACATCTGGGAATACAAGATCGCCTTCATGGCCGACGAAGGGACTCTGGTGAAGACCGGTCAACCGGTCGTGCGTTTTGATCCCGCCACGCTGCAACGTCAGCTCGACGACAAGCAGTCCGAGTTCGAGGAGGCGGCACAAAAGATCTCGCGCGGACGTCTCGAGTCGGGCGACAAGGGCCGCGATCTCGACCTCCAACTCACCGAGGCACGGTCGCGTCTTCAGAAGGCGCAAACGAAGGATGAAATCCCCGGAGAACTGCGATCACGCATCGAGGCGCAGCAGGCCGCACTCGAACTCACCCTCGGCCAGAAGGAAGTGGTGAGCCTTGAGGGACGCCGGAAATCCGTGGGAACAGCGGAAACCGCGTCGCTGCGGTCGCTGATCAGCCAGCGCGACCGTGCGCTTGGCCGTGTGACCGCGCTGCATGCGGCGATCGACAGGATGACGGTGAAAGCACCTCAGGATGGAATCGTCATTTACAAGCAGGGATGGCGCGACGAGAAAAAGAAGCTCGGCGACTCGGTGTGGTTCGGCGAGAAGTTCATCGCCCTCCCCGACCTCACGAAGCTACGCGGCGAGGGTGACGTGGACGAGGCCGACGGGGGCGCCATCGCCTCGGGTCAGCGCGTGACGTTGCGGCTCGAAGCGCTGCCGAATCGCGATTTCGATGCGACGGTTTCGCGGATCGGCACCACGGTGCGGCGCAAGTCCCCGCGCGTGCCATCGAAGGTGTTCCGCGTGGAGCTCGCGTTCGCGAAGATGGATCCGGCGTTGCGGCCGGCCATGCGCTTCCGCGGCGAGATCGAAATCGCGCGTGCCGCGCGCGTGCTTCAGATCCCCCGTGAGGCGGTGTTCTTCCGAAGCGCCGGGCCCGTCGTGTACGTCCGCGGTTTCCGCGGCTTCAAGGCGGTCGCCGTGAAACTCGGCCGCACCGGCCGCACCCAGGTTGAAGTTCTCTCGGGACTGAGCGACGGCGACATCGTGGCCTTGACTGAACAGCGGGGCAAAGCATGACGCGACGTCTTGCCGTCGTCCTGGGCACGGCGGCTCTCGCCTTCGCGGCGTTCGCGGCGTCGCGGGCCGTGCGCGGAAGCGACACCGTACTCCACACCGTGGAGCGTGGTCCGTTGCGCAACGAAATCCTGGCGACCGGCATCGTCGACGCGGTGCGCAAAACTCTGGTCTCGGTGCCACAGGGCCTCACGAACTCGATGCGCGTCTCCTGGCTGCGAGCGGCCGGGCCGGTGAGCGCGGGAGACGTGGTCCTCTCGTTCGATCCGGCGGACATGGAAAAAGACGCACTCGATTCGCGCGGCGACAGCCTCTCGGCATCGAGCAAGCTCGACAAGGCCCGCACCGATGGCTCATCCAAGGAGCGCGGTCTCGACCTTGACTTCTCGGTCACCACGGACGAACTCACACGCGCGCGCGACATCGCTCCAGAAGACACGCGCATCTTTTCGCGCAACCAGATCATCGAGGGACAGCTCGACCGCG
>JBDTQB010000412.1:0-4100 GCA_039932395.1 Vicinamibacteria bacterium
CGTTCTGCTACATCCCCAAGGGCGTGAAGTGCCCGATGGAGCTGTCGACCTACTTCCGCATCAACGCCAAGAACACCGGCCAGTTCGAGCGAACGTTGATCATCGCGGATGACGATGCGGCCGTGAGCTATCTGGAAGGCTGCACCGCGCCCATGCGCGATGAAAATCAGCTTCACGCGGCCGTGGTCGAGTTGGTGGCGCACGAGAATGCGCGCATTAAGTACTCGACCGTCCAGAACTGGTACCCAGGCGACAAGGACGGCGTGGGCGGCATCTACAACTTTGTGACCAAGCGGGGCGCCTGCCGCGGCAACAAGTCGAAGATCTCGTGGACCCAGGTCGAGACCGGTTCCGCCATCACCTGGAAGTATCCGAGCTGCATCCTTCAAGGCGACGATTCGGTCGGCGAGTTCTATTCAGTGGCGCTCGCCAACAATCGTCAGCAGGCCGACACCGGCACGAAGATGATTCACATCGGCAAGAACACGCGCTCGACCATCGTGTCGAAGGGCATCTCCGCGGGCTTCGGCCAGAACACCTACCGCGGCCTGGTCAAGATCGGCAAGAACGCGGACGGCGCGCGCAACTATTCGCAGTGTGACTCGCTCCTGCTTGGCTCGAACTGTGGGGCGCACACCTTTCCCTACATCGACGTCCAGAACCCGACCGCTCAGATGGAGCACGAGGCGACCACGTCGAAGATCAGCGACGACCAGATTTTCTACTTCCAAAGCCGAGGCCTCTCCACCGAGGACGCGGTCTCAATGATCGTGAACGGATTCTGCAAGGAAGTCATCAAGGAATTGCCGATGGAATTCGCGGTTGAAGCGCAGAAGCTCCTTGGTCTCAGTCTCGAAGGGTCCGTTGGCTAAAGAAGTGGCTAAAGAAATGTTGCGCATTACCGATCTCCACGCCAAGGCGGGCGACAAGCCGATTCTCAAAGGCCTTTCGCTGACCGTGAATGGCGGCGAAGTTCACGCCATCATGGGACCCAACGGTTCCGGGAAGAGCACGCTCGCGCATGTCCTGGCGGGACGCCCCGGCTACACGGTCACCGGCGGCGAGATCCTCTACAAGAGTTCGCCGCTCCTCGACATGTCGCCTGAAGTTCGGGCGCGCGAGGGCGTCTTCCTCGCGTATCAATACCCGGTGGAACTTCCCGGCGTCTCGAACCTGTACTTCCTTCGCTCTGCTCTGAATGCCATTCGCCGTCATCGCGGCGAAGAGGACATGGACGCGATGGACTTTCTGTCCGTCGCCAAAGAGAAGGCCAAGCTGGTTGACCTGGACGAAGCGTTGGTGAGGCGCAACGTCAATGAAGGCTTCTCAGGCGGCGAGAAGAAGCGCAACGAGATCTTCCAGATGGCTGTGCTTGAGCCGTCGCTTGCGATTCTTGACGAAACCGACTCGGGTCTCGACATCGATGCCTTGCGTGTCGTGGCGAACGGCGTCAACAAACTGCGATCTGAAGATCGCGCGATGATCGTAGTGACCCACTATCAGCGTCTGCTCGAGTACATCGTTCCCGACTTCGTTCACGTCCTCATCGACGGAAAGATCGCGCTGTCCGGCGGCAAGGAACTCGCACTCGAACTCGAGTCGAAGGGTTATGAGTGGCTTGAGAAGGAGCCCGCAAAAGCCTGATGCCCGCTCCCACTTCTCTGAAGTCCGCGGCTCCGTTCGCCGAAATCGCGGCCGCGGTTCAGACGTGGTCTGGTCCCGCATGGCTGACCGACTCGCGCAAAGCAGCCATCGCTCGTTTCGAAGCGGCCGGCCTTCCCACTCCGCGGCTCGAAGCGTGGCGAACCACCCCTCTTCCCGACCTCGGAACAAAGGCTTTCTTCCCTGGATTCGCAGCGACGGATAACAAGGCGAAGGCGGTCACGAAGCCGCTCACCGCGGGTGACGTGGTGAGTCTCGTCTTTGTCGACGGCTTTCATTCGATCACACTCTCTTCTTCTGAAGCTCAATGGCCAAAGGGAGTGCGCCTCTCCGCCATGTCCCGCCTTCTCGCCCTGAAGCCGGATGAGCTCAAGCCCTGGCTCGACGCCGAAGGTGCTTCAGCAGGCGCGCTTCACGATCTCAACACCGCCGCCTTCCGTGATGGCGCCTACATCGTTGTCGACAATGGCGTCAGCGTTCCGGTTGACGTGCGGGTGGTTCTTGTTTCGACGTCGACGGACCAGCCGGTGGCGCAGCACACACGCAACCTTGTCCACCTCGGCAAGGGTTCCCGGCTGCGTTTGACGATCGCCGTGGTGGGGGCGAGCGAGGCCCGAGGCTTCGCCAACAACTACACGACAATCTCGATGTCCGAACGCTCGTCCCTGGATCTGATCCGCATCCACGAATCCCCCGTCGGCGTTCCGCACTTCGACGCGCTCTCGGCGACCCTCGGCGCCCACTCGGTCTTGAACGACACGCTCCTTCAGACCGGACAGTCATGGACCCGTTCTGAGATTGACATCGTCCTCAACGGTGAACGCGCGACCGCCGACCTCGGGGGCGTCTTTGTCGCCCAGGGCACGCAGGTCAGCGACATCCACACCATGCTTTCGCATGAAGCTCCCGGTGTCGTCAGTCGACAGAACTATCGCGGCCTCGCCGCCGACGAAGCTCGCGGCGTGTTCCACGGCCAGATCAAGGTGGAGTCGACCGCGCGCGGAGCGGACGCGACCCAGAGCAACAAGAACATGCTGCTCTCGAAGCGGGCTCACGTTCACTCCACGCCCGGACTTGAAATCTTCACCGACGACGTGAAGTGCAAGCACGGAAGCGCCACCGGGCAGATCGATCAGGCGCAGCTTTTCTACCTCCGATCGCGGGGCATAGATGCTCATGAGGCGACCCGCATGTTGACCCGGGCCTTTGCTGCGGAGATCGTCTCGCGAGTTGGAGACTCCGAAACGCGCGCCGTCGTGGAAGGTCAGATCGCCGCCAGTCTCCTCCGGCTGGGAGAAGCGGCATGAGCAACGCCGTCCGCGCCGACTTCCCCATCCTGAAGATCAAGGTACACGGGAAACCGCTGGTCTATCTGGACTCCGCGGCATCCGCTCAGAAGCCGCAGGTCGTGATCGACGCCGAGCGCCGGGTCTACGAGGAGATGTACGCCAACGTTCACCGCGGTGTCCACGATCTTTCAATGCGGGCGAGCGACGCCTATGAAGCGGTGCGCGGCAAGATCGCGAAGTTCATCGGCGCGCCTTCGGTCAAAGAAATCATCTTCCTGCGCGGAACGACCGAAGCCATCAACCTCGTCGCCCAGACTTACGGTCGCGTCAACGTTCACGACGGCGACGAAGTTCTGATCACGGCGATGGAGCACCACGCGAACATCGTGCCGTGGCAGATGCTTTGCGAGGAGAAGAAGGCGAAGCTCGTGGTCGCGCCGATCACGGACGCAGGCGAGCTCGACATGGCGGCGTTCGAGAGGCTTCTCTCGCCGCGCACCCGAATCGTCGCGGCCTCTCACGTCAGCAACGCGCTGGGAACCATCAACGACGTCAAGGCCATGACCGCACTGGTTCGCGAACACGCAAAGAACGCCGTCGTCATGATCGATGGTGCGCAGGCGGTGCCGCACATGCCGGTCGACGTGAAAGACCTCGGCTGCGACTTCTATTGCTTCTCCGCGCACAAGATGTATGGACCCTCCGGCATCGGCTCGCTGTGGGGACGCAAGGCGCTGCTGGACTCAATGCCTCCATGGCAGGGCGGCGGCGACATGATTCTCTCGGTCACGTTCGAGAAGACGACGTACAACGAAACGCCCTTCAAGTTTGAAGCGGGCACACCGAACATTGCGGGCACCATCGCGTTTGGAACCGCCATCGACTACCTGACCGGCCTCGGCCTCGAAGCGGTCGCTTCTGCGGAGCAGGATCTGCTTGAGTACGGCACGAAGGTCCTCACCGCGACTCCGGGAGTGAAGTTGATCGGCACCGCCGCGCACAAGGCGGCCGTATTCTCCTTCGTCATCGAAGGCGTTCATCCGCACGATGCGGGTTCAATTCTCGACTACGAAGGCATTGCCGTCCGCACCGGACATCACTGCGCTCAGCCGGTGATGGATCGCTTCGGCGTACCCGCCACCATTCGCG
>JBDTQB010000413.1:0-4099 GCA_039932395.1 Vicinamibacteria bacterium
CGTAAAGCTCGACACGTTCGGCGCGGGCGGCTCTCCGCAGTGAAGTTCTACTCCGCGCGCAATGCAGTCACGGGATCCGTGACGGCTGCACGTCTGCTGGGCAACAGCGCCGAGATCAGAGTCGTGACCACGATCATCGCCGTGGCACCGGCGATGATCCAGGGGTCTCCTGGTGTCGTGCCGAAGAGGAACCCTTTCAAGAGACGCGATGCTGCCCACATGCCAAGAAGTCCGATGGGCACACCTATCGCGACGGGAAGAGCGGCGTCCTGGAGGATCATGAGAACGATCCCCCTCGGTGTCGCGCCCAGAGCGAGCCGGACGCCAATCTCAGATTCACGTTGTCGCACGACCTGCGACAGCAACCCATACAGGCCCACGCCGGCCAGCACGAGTGCGACACCCGCGAAGGAGGCGATCAGTGTCACGTTGAAACGGCGCGCCGCGACTGATCCCGTGACCACACTGTCGAGGGTGCGCACGTTCGCGAGAGGCTGGGACGGGTCCACGTCGTGCACGGCGCGGGTCATCGCAGGCACCACCGAATCCGGTGACCCGGTCGACCGAACCAGCAATCGAGTGGGCATGAAGTACTTCGATTGGGCGGCGGGTTCGAACACCTGGCCGAAGGGAGTGTGCTCCAAGGACACGCCCCGCGAGTCCGCGACGACCCCGACGATACGCAGCAGCTCGCCGTTCGCGATGCCGATGTGCAAGGACTTTCCGAGGACCTCGCCCCTGGGAAAAGCACGCTGCGCGAAGGCCTCGCTGACGATGGCCACGGATTCCGGTTCCCGCGGTTCAAACAAGCGCCCCTCGATTAACCTCAAGCGCAGGGTAGGGAAACAACCAGGACTGACCGTCATCGGAAGGGCTGGAATCGGCTTCTCAGTGCCTTCCGGGACATAGGTCATGCGCGCTTCGTTCTCGAGGGGGATGTCGTTTGTGGCGCACGCCGCGATGACATTGGACTGAGAGCGCAAGCGATCGACGACGGATTCAAAAAAGCGGGTTCGAAGCTCCACCGAGCCATACCTCGACGCCGGGAGCCGCAGGTCTGCAACCACCACGCCGGTCGGGTCGAAGCCTGGATCGACCCTGAGGACATTGAGCATGCTGGCCAGCAGCATGCCGGAGCTCGCCAGAAGCAAAGTCGCCAGGGCGACTTCGGACGTCACTAACACGGAGCGGATGCGATGTCCGCCATCGCCCGTGCCGCGTCCACGCAATGCGTCCCCGTGTCGCGCTGGCCGCGTCGCCTGCCAGGCGGGAAAGCAGGTGAGAGCGAGGCCGCTCAGGAAAGAGACGATCAGCGTGCCCAACACAATCGGTGGATCGGTTGTGAGTTCTGCCGACCGCAGCATGGTCGGTGGCGCGGAAAGAGCGAGAAGGCGGACACCCCACAGGCCGGCGGCCAGACCGACAAGGCCGGCCGAGCTAGCGATCAGGAAACCCTCCACCAGAAAAAAACGAAGCAACCTGCCGCGGGTCGCTCCAAGCGCCGCCCGCACCGAGACCTCCCGATAGCGTCCCGCACCCCGGGCAAGCAGGAGACTGGTTACGTTCGCGGCCGCGATCAGGAGCACGATCAGGGCGCCCGCGCAGAGAAGCAGAACGGCCGAGCGATTGGACCCGATCACCTCGTCTTCGAGGGGATTCAGGGACATTCCGATCCGAGCGTTCGACGTTGGAAAGGCAGCGGAAGCGCGATCGCCCAGAGTTCGGACCTCACTCTGCGCCGCCTCGAGGGTGACTCCGGGGCGAAGGCGCGCGACCACGCCGAGGAAATAGCCCAGCCGTCTCTGACGCATCTCGGCAGTGAAGACATAGGGGATCCAGGCCTCCACCGGCCTAGCCCCGATATCGAACGAGGGGGGCATCACACCCACGATGCGGTACGGCGTGTCATCAAGGAGAATGGCTCGTCCGATCGCGTTCGAGTCGGCACCGAACTGCCTCTTCCACAGGCCGCTGCTGATGACCACGGCTCGACCGTCCTCCGTTTCATCCGCCGCAGATAAGGTTCGGCCCAGGGCCGCGGGTGTGCGAAAAACACCGAAGTAATCCCCGGTTACCGCGCGGACGCGCAGCTCAACAGGGCTCCCGGAGCCCGTGAGATTTTGAGAGTGGCTCATGTACGTGTACGCCGCCACGGCTTCAAAACTCTTCGCATCCGCTGCGATGTCCTCATAGTTGCCGGGGGCGACGACGTTCTTGGATCCTGTAGGTCGATGAATGTTCCAGATCTGGACGAGGCGGCCTGGCTCGACCCACGGCAGCGGTTTCAGGACGAGGTGCCACGCCACCGTGAGCACCGCGGCAGTGGCGCCGATACCGAGGCCGAGCGTGCAGCACGCGACGAGAGCAAACCCGGGCGAAGCGCGAAGTGCGCGAACCGACTGTTGAAGATCTTCAACAATTCCGTTCATGCTCATCTCTCCCTGAAGTGATCGCACGAGGGCCAACCTGGATGTCGCAGACCACCGCATAAGGTCGCCAAACTCTCGTAGGGCGTGCCTCAGCGCCGAGAGACCGCCCCGGAGCCGAGCCTCTTTCATGAGCTCCGTGAATACCGATGACATCTCCGCGTGGCGCGAGGCCGGCTGCTTAAGGAGGACAGCAGCAGCTTTCCGATAGACCCACTCGATGACGCGCATGGTCAGGCCTTCCGAAGCAGAAGTCGTTTGGCCCGCGCCATCGTGGTGAGCGCAGCCAGCCGCTCGGCCTCTCGCTGTGCGATCGCGCGGCCGTCAGCGGTCAGGTGGTAGTAGCGCCTCCGCTCGTCGGTGTTGTCTGCGGGAGCCGTGACCTCCTCTATGGATCCGTCGGCGAGAAGCCTGCTAAGCGCGGCATAAAGCGTGCTCGCGGTCAGTTGAAGCCGGCCTTCGGTTCGCTGCCGAATGTCCAGGATGATCGCGTAGCCGTGCAGATCGGCGTCGACCAGAGAGAGGAGGATCTGAAAGACCGGCTCGGACAGAGGAGGCATGTCTCACTATACCGTCGCGCGGTACAGATACTTCCAAGGGGCGTCACCGTCCGCGCGGCGACGCCGCGCTTAACATTCCAATCGTCTTCAGCCACGTCTCCGACAACCGCGCCCACTGCGCTATTGGCAGTTTGCTCGGCCGCAGGCCGAAGGCGTGACCGCCCTGGGCGTATAAGTGCATCTCCACCGGCACGCCGGCCCTCTTGAGTGCGATGTAGTAGGTCAGCGACTCCTCGACTCCGTCGACGGGATCGTCCTCAGCGTGCAGCAGAAAAGTGGGTGGCGTGTCGGCGCGCACACGAATGTCGGAGCTCAAGGAGAGGCGCGTCTCGTCGGCTAGAGCAGCCTTGCCCTCGCTCCCCCACAAGTGACCCGGGTAGATGGCGATGGCGAAATCCGGACGGCAGCTCTCTTTGTCGGCGGCATCCACCGCTGGATAAGTCCGCTGCGCAAAATGCGTGCTGAGGCCCGCCACCATGTGTCCACCAGCGGAAAAGCCGATCACGCCGACTTTGTGCGGATCGACATGCCACTTCGCGGCGTTCAGCCGCACCAGCCCCAATGTCCGCTGTGCGTCCTGCAGCGCCGTGGGCGCCTTCGGTTCTACGTGCCGTTTGGTCTGCTCGTCCCAGTACGGACCCGAGCCCGGCACGCGGTACTTCAGCAACACGCAGGTGATGCCGCGCGAAGTCAGCCAGTCGCAGATTTCAGTGCCCTCCAGATCCATGGCCAGGAACTGATAGCCCCCGCCGGGAAACACCACCACCGCAGCTCCGGTATTTATCCCCTTAGCCGCGTACATGGTCATGGTCGGCCGACTGACGTCGTTGGCCCTGGGCCACCACTCGCGTCCTGCAGGTGGGCCGACGGACTCCGGCTTCGGATGAGGTATCGCGTCGGGAACCGCGCCGGGCCAAATCTCAACCTGCGTGTGACCGGGAGAAGGTTGCCAGCCCTCTGCCTTCACCAACGACTGACTGAGCATGAGTGTCGCTGCAAACGAGAAGACAATGGATTTGTACATTTCTGGAACTCTCCAGACGGCGGGCACCCACTCAATTCTCATCGATTGTTCTCTCTGACGGAATCGACGCTGGTTGCTGCGTCTTACCA
>JBDTQB010000414.1:0-4086 GCA_039932395.1 Vicinamibacteria bacterium
TACTTCAATACCGGGCTGCAGTGGAATCACAACGGCGAGTCCGTCGGGGTCGGCGGTGTGATGACGTCGGCGAACTACTTCGACGTCCTTGGGGTGAAGCCGATCCTCGGGCGGACGTTCACGCCTGACGAGGACCTTCAAGCTCCGGCTGCCGTGGCCGTCTTGAGCCACAGCCTCTGGACCACGAGGTTCGGATCGGATCCGGGGCTGGTCGGAAAGACCGTGACCCTCAATGATCTTCCGTTCACGGTCATCGGCATCGCCCCGCCGGGATTCAAAGGCACCTTCACGCTCGCAGGGCCAGACCGCATATGGATTCCACTTGGCATGCGGGAGCAGATCCTCAACGGACAAATCAAGCAACTCATGACCAGCCGGCGCTTTCGCTGGCTGAGCATCGTCGGACGGTTGAAACCCGGCCTTTCGATCGAGCAGGCACAGGCCGCGACACGCCTCATCGCGGTCGGCCTTGAGAAGGAATATCCGAACGACAACCGCGGGCGAACGATGGACCTGGCTCTCGAAACGGACGCGGCGCTCGGAATCAACCAGCGCACTCAGTTCGTGCGCGCGGGCAGCGTGCTGATGGTCGTGGTCGGACTGGTCCTGCTCATCGCGTGCGTGAATCTCGCCAATCTTCTGCTCGCGCAGGCCGCCCGGAGGGAACGGGAGATCACCATCCGGGCCGCCATGGGCGCGGGTCGCGGACGCTTGATCCGACAACTCCTGATCGAGAGTGTCACCCTGTCGTTGATGGGAGGCGCCATCGGCCTGATCGTCGCCTTCTGGGCTCGCAATGCTCTGTGGGCGTTCCGGCCTCCGTTTCTTGGCAACGCGACCATCGATCTGAGTTTCGATGTCCGCGTGCTCGCCTTCACCTTCTTCATCTCGCTGATCACGGGGCTGGCCTTTGGAGCCGTGCCCGCGATCAAGATGTCGCAAACACAGCTGGCCGCGGTTCTCCGGATGAGCGGCCGATCAGCCACCTCAGGCGTGGGACAAAGCCGCGTGCGCTCCACCCTCGTCGCCGCGGAAATCGCGCTCGCCACCGTCGCCTTGATCGGATCCGGACTCTTCGTCCGCAGCATGCAAGCGGCACAAGACATGGATCTCGGTCTCGACTCGAAACATGTGGCTTTCATCGGACTGAATCCCGGATTGCAGAAATACGGAACGCCACAAGGACTGCAGTTCTATGCCGATGCGATCGCCAAGGCTCGAAGTCTTCCGAGCGTCGAGGCCGCCTCGGTGGGAGCGGGGGTGCCGGTCGTGGGTGGCGCGGGTCTGCTGCTGACGACCTTCCCCGAAGGCAAGGCAGAGGACGGCAGCTACAAGGGCTCACTGATCGCGTACAACAACATCGCGCCGGGTTTCTTCGAGGCGCTCCGCATCCCGCTGGTCTCAGGACGCGACTTCAACGACTTCGATACGGATCAGGGCAAGCTCGTCGCCATCATCAATCAGGCGGTCGCGCGTCAGCTCTGGCCTGGAGAAGACGCGGTGGGCAAGCGCTTCACCATCACGCGCCTCCCGGAGGCGTACGAAGTCGTTGGCGTGACGAAGGACTCGGTCATCAACAACGTGGGCGAGGATCCGACGCCGGTCATCTATCGCCCGATGCGGCAGCAGTACCTCCCGGCCGCGCTGCTGATCGTTCGCACCAAGGACGCCCCCGACTCGCAGATCGCATCGATCCGCGACCAGATCCAGACGCTCGACAAAAACATGCCGATGCGCAACACCGGCACCCTTCAGGACCAGATCGTGCAGGGGCTGTGGGCCTCGCGCATGGGGGCAGCGTTGCTCAGCATCTTTGGCGCGCTGGCCCTGGCGCTCGCGACGATCGGCATCTACGGAGTCATGGCGTATTCCGTCACGCAACGGACCCAGGAGATCGGAATCCGGATGGCGCTTGGGGCTGAGGCCGCTGACGTGAAGCGGCTGATGCTCTGGCAGGGGATGATCCCGGCCGTGGCGGGCTCAGTCCTCGGGGCGGTTTCGGCCATCGCACTGGCGCAGCCTCTGGCGAATCTCCTCTATGGAATCCGTCCGCACGATCCGTTGACCGTGGCTTCGGTGACCCTGACGTTGTGCGCGGTGGCTTTGGTCGCCTGCTACATCCCGGCTCGGGCGGCTACTCGCGTGGATCCCCTGGTGGCCCTGCGCGACGAATGATCGCGGACGCGGGCCTTTGCCGCTCTCCGCACCCGCCTTCTATGCTGGGTCTCCCTTTTGGAGATATCAATGACCTTTCGATCGATCGCGTCCACCGTTGTGCTCACCGTCGCGGCATCCGCTGCGTTTGCCCAGGCTCCCGTTGAACTGAAGGTCGGCGATCCCGCGCCTAACTTCAAGCTTCAAGGCACCGACGGCAAGACCTACAACCTCGCCGACTTCAAAGGCAAGAGTGCGGTAGTTCTCGCCTGGTTCCCCAAGGCCTTCACCCAGGGCTGCACCATCGAGTGCAAGTCGCTGGCCGAACATGGCGACATGATCAAGGCGTACAAGGTTGCCTACTTCATGGCGAGCGTCGATCCCATCGAAGAGAACACCAAGTTCGGCGCCGAGCACAAAGCTGACTTCCCCCTTCTCTCCGACCCGACCAAGGAAACCGCGAAGGCCTACGGCGTGCTGAACATGGAGCGTGGCTTCTCGATCCGCTGGACTTACTACATCGACAAGGACGGCAAGGTTGCGTACATCGACAAGGCGGTCAAGCCGGCCACGTCCGCGGAAGACATGGCGGCGAAGCTCGGCGAACTCGGCGTCGCTAAGAAGTAGTTCGTTCTTCGTACAGGACGGACCAGGAGCGCGGCCAACGCCGCGCTCTTTTTTTGTGTTCGCTTGGACCACCCTTCGTCTGTGAATCAGACGGACTGCTGCTCAGGGACCACCCTTCGACTGTGAATCAGACGGACTGCTGCTCAGGGACCACCCTTCGTCTGTGAATCAGACGGACCGCTGCTCAGGGACCGCCCTTCCACAGCGAGTTCGACGATGCGAACTACTCGAGGGTGATGGCTTTGGCTTCGCGCACGCCCTCGATCTTCAGCAGTTCGGCGATGACGTTGTCCGGCACGTTCGCGTCGACTTCGATCAGCATGATGGCGCGGCCAGTGCCGGGCTTGCGACCCACGTTCATGCGCGCGATGTTGACCTCGTGCTCGCCGAGCTTGGTGCCGATGCGGCCGACCACGCCGGGAGTGTCGTCGTTCCTGATGATGACCAGGTGCCCCTCAAGAACCGCATCAACCTCGACTCCGTCGATCTCCACCAGACGAAGCTGGGTCTCACCGAACAGCGTTCCCGCGACCGCAAGCTCGCCCGCGGAGGTCTTCAGGCGCACCGACATCAGGTTGGAGAAACTCACATGCGATGGAGTGACGGCCTGCGCGAACTCCACGCCCATCGCCTCGGCGCGGGCGGTGGCGTTGACGAAGGTGACGGTTGGATCGTTCGCCTTCAGAGCGCCCGCCACCGTGGCCTGAATGATGGGCTGCGCGGACAGGTCCTTGAAGGCGCCATAGAGACCCACTTCGACCTTCTCCACCTTGCCCGGCACAACTTGTCCCGCGAAGAACGCGAGACGTTCGCCCAGGTCGATGGCGGGCTTGATCTGATCGTACGCCTCGCCGGAGAGCTGGAAGAAGTTCACCGCCTGCTGGATCACGCCGCCCTTGAGGAAATCACGCACCTGATACGCGATGTCGGTGCCGACGCGGTCCTGTGCTTCGATGGTCTGCGCGCCAATGTGCGGCGTGGCGACCACCTTCGGATGCTTCGCGATCTTCCAGTCGACGGGCGGTTCCTTCGCATGAACGTCGAGGCCGCAACCGGCGACCCGGCCGCTTTCGAGCGCTTCGAAGAGGGCATCTTCGTCGATCAACTCACCGCGCGCCGCATTGATGATGCGCACCCCCGGCTTGATTTTGGTGAAGGCGTCCTTGCCCAGCATGTGCTTCGTTTCGGGCGTCATCACGGTGTGGAAGGTGATGTAGTCGCAGCCCTTCAGCAGTTCGTCGAAGGTCACAGCCTTGACGCCGACTTTCTCGGCGACCTGAGCGGAGACGAAAGGATCGAAGGCCC
>JBDTQB010000415.1:0-4083 GCA_039932395.1 Vicinamibacteria bacterium
GACCTGGAACGGATTGCCGCGATACACCGCGGGCGGCCGGGTGACCGCGTCGTAGAAGTCGGCCTTGAACCGCGCACGCAAACCTTTGAGCAACGCCTCTTCGCCGACCGGCGAGAGGCAGTTGGTGGGCGGCGCCATGATCTTCACTTTGCCGAAAGCCTTGTGAATGCGCTCGATGGCCGGCGTTTCCAGATCGCGCGGACGCGCCTTCTCCGAAACACCCGCGATCTTCAGGATCTCGGTGACGACGCTCGGCGTCATGCGCGAAAAGTCGGTCTTGAGCGCCGTCGAGATGTGCTTCTCCTGGCTGTCCTGGAACATGCGCATCAGTCGACCAAGTTCGACTCCGTACGGATGCGGCTTGATCTCCTTCGCTTCTTCCGGAAGCTCATGAACCGCGCGTTCGTAGGTGATGGTCTCGGAACCCGGCGCCGTGTAGATGACCTGGCAATGAGGGTTCGAAAGCGCCGTCTGCTCGACGTAGTCATCAACGCTGCGACGGCCCTTCTTGTAGCTCGCTTCCAGTTCGATCTGCACCCGCGTGCCGTGCTGCTTGTCCCACTCGGTCTTCTCTTCCTTGAGGACCAAGGGCTGGTTCTTGCGCGTATCCACCGTGACTTCAAAAAGATGAGGTGGCGTCTGCGGCGAAGTGCGGGAGACGATCACCACGGGCTTGCCGGTGGTGAGCTGGCCATACATGCCGGCCGCGGAGACGCCGATCCCCTGCTGGCCGCGCTGCTGCTTCAGGCGATGAAACTTCGAGCCATAGAGGAGCTTGCCGAACACCTTGGGGATCTGCGCCTTGACGATGCCGGGGCCGTTGTCTTCCACCGCGATCCGGTAGCGGTCTTCCGCCAGTTCGAGAATCTCGATGCGGAGTTCGGGAAGGATGCCGGCCTCTTCGCAGGCGTCAAGGGAGTTGTCGACGCACTCGCGCACCGCGGTGAGCAGCGACTTCTGTTTGTTGTCGAAGCCAAGGAGATGGCGGTTCTTGACGAAAAACTCGGAGACGGAAATCTCGCGCTGCTTCTCGGCCAGGCTCTCGGCGGTGGCGCGACGGGCGGGCGCCTTGCGCACCGGTTCGGCCGCGACTTCCGAATCGTCTTCCAGCGCAGGAGGAGGTTCAGGCGCCACAACCGTCTCGGCGGTGGCGGTCTCGGCCGCCATTGTTTCTACTTCGCCCGCGTTCGCATCGAAGAGAGAAGGCTGAGCGTCCTTCGCGCGAACGTTCTTTTTTGACATAGCCAAGATGGACCAACGACCTCCAGAGAGTTGTTTAAGACCCGGAAGTCTAAAGGGTCCAAGCGGGTGACTGGAATAAAGTCCGCGGTTCCTCGTGAGTCCCACTCCCTCCGCGTCACGCGAACGAACGCTCGCCTACATCGGCCTCGGTGTCGTGTACATCGTCTGGGGCGCCACCTACGTGGGCATCCGCGCGGTGGTGGCTCATATGCCGCCTTTCGTGGCCGCGTCGATGCGCTATCTGATCGCCGGAGGGTCGCTTCTGGCGTACCTCGCCCTCCGCGGCCAATGGAAGAAACCGACGCGCGAGCAGTGGATCAACGCGGCGATCGTAGGCATTCTCCTGATGGGCATCGGCAACGGGCTCATCATGTGGGCGCAGCGCAGCATCCCAAGCGGCATCACCGCTCTGCTTGTCGCAACGTTCCCGTTGTGGCTGACCCTGGCTGAGGCCTTCTCCAGCCGCGGTGCCTCGTTGCGCGCGCCCGTCGTGCTGGGCGTGCTCGTCGGACTCTTTGGCGTCTTCCTGATCGCATCGGCCAAGGGGGATCTGTCCTTCAACGGAACGGGCACCCCGTTGATCGCTCTCATCGCGGTTCAGGCCGCTTCCATTTGCTGGACCATCGGCTTCCTGACGGCGAAGAAAGCGAAGGAGCGCCTGCCGGTGGTGATGTCTTCGGCTCTGGAGATGACGTCGGGCGGACTCTTTCTGCTGCTTCAGTCGATCCTCTACCGCGAAGACTGGGGAAGGGTCGGGCGAGCTCCGCTCAGCGCATGGGCCGGCCTCATGTTCCTCGCCGTGTTCGGCTCGATCATCGGTTTCACCGCTTTCGCCTACACGCGCAACATCCTGCCGTCACACATCGTGGGGACGTACGCGTACGTGAATCCGCTGGTGGCCGTGGGTTTCGGTCATCTGTTGTATGCGGAGACGTTGTCGAGGCAGACCCTGATGGGCGGGGCTTTGATCCTGACCGCGGTCGTGGTCAGCACGATCCCTGGCTCCAAGCCTCCGGCAGAAGCCTGTCAGGTCGAGGACAGGTAGAAGTCCCCCACGGACGCGTCACAGCTGCCGCCCGCTATGTGCGGTACCGCACCGATGGAGACTCGATCGAGGGCTATGCTCGAATGGCCGCCGGTGTTGGCCCGGCTCTTGGTGGCTGATATGCCCGACACACAAATACCGACTCAGAACCGCCTCCTTGCCGCTCTGCCCGAAGAGGTCTACAAACGCCTTCTTCCGCACCTCGAGCTGGTGCCGTTGCCTCTGGGCAAGGTGCTGTACGAATCCGGAGACGAGCTTCGTCACGTTTATTTCCCGACCGACTCCATCGTGTCCCTCCTCTACGTGATGGAGGATGGGTCGTCCGCCGAGATATCGGTGGTCGGCAATGAAGGACTCATCGGTATTGCGCTCTTCATGGGTGGCGAAAGCACACCCAGCCGCGCCATCGTGCAAAGCGGCGGCAGCGCGTATCGCCTGCCCAGCCAGAAGCTCAAGGTCGAGTTCAACCGGCACGGGCAGATGCTGGTGCTGATGCTTCGCTACACCCAATCGCTCATCACCCAGATGGCGCAAACCGCGGTCTGCAACCGTCACCATTCGATCGACCAGCAATTGTGCCGCTGGCTTTTGCTTTCCCTCGATCGCCTGCCCAGCAACCGTCTGACCATGACCCAGGAACTGATCGCCAACATGCTGGGAGTGAGGCGGGAGGGCGTCACGGATGCGGCGGGCAAGCTTCAGAAGCTCGGCATCATTGAATACAAACGCGGCCAGATCACGGTGCTCGATCGCGCGAAGCTTGAGAAGCTGAGTTGTGAGTGTTACGCCGTGGTGAAAATGGAAACCGATCGGCTGCTTCCCTATCTGCCGCAGGTGAAAACGAAGGAAAAAGACACGTCCCGCCCGGCTCGCAAAGGAGAGGCAGCGGCCGGCTAGGGCGACACCAACTCGCCGTTTGACACGTGCGCGAGCACGTCCTGCCGCTTCTTGGGGAGTTCGGTCAGCGCGGCGGTGTCCAGGGTTTTCATCACTTGAAGGCTCGCGAGATGCCGGTCGGCCAGGTTGATCTCCGAGCGGACCTGAGCGAGTCGCTCTTGCGCGTCGTCGCACTGCTGATTGAGCTGCGCCAGTCGCAGGCTCGCCCTCTCTACCTGGACCTTCAGTTCGCTCAGTGAATCGGTCTTCAAATCGCCTTCCATGACGCTTACCTCGCTTGAACCCCGAGTTTGCGCCACCTAAAGAACGGCGACCGTTCGCCAACGCACGGACGGGGCCGCTTCTTCGCGGACAGACTGCATTCGATTCGAGACAGCCTCAGCGCCTTCCCCGTGTGCCATGCCCCCATGGCTTCTTCGCTGATGTGAGGAGCGCTGCTGTGAGGAGAATGGAATGTCGACCACTAAGTCCAACGACGTCAATGGTCTGCTTGAGATGTGTCCGTCGAAGACGCGGGCTCGTGTCCTTGCAGGCTGTGAGAAGGTGACACTCGTTTTCGGCCAGGTCCTGTGCGAGCCCGGCCTGCCGTATCGCTACGCGTACTTCCCTCTGAACTCCTTCATTTCTCTGGTCGCGTCGATCGGCAAGCATCCGCCGCTGGAAATGGGGCTCATCGGAAGCGAGGGGATGTTGGGCTCGAGCCTGGCACTCGGCGTGGACGAGGCGCCGCTGCGCGGGGTGGTTCAGGGCGAAGGCGATGCTTTGCGGATGAGCTCCACCGATCTGCGGCGTCATCTCAAGGGCAGTCCCTCCTTCGCGCGAACCGTGAATCGCTACCTCTACGTGCTCGCCGAGCAGCTCAACCAGACCGCCGCGTGCACGAGATTTCACGACATCGA
>JBDTQB010000416.1:0-4070 GCA_039932395.1 Vicinamibacteria bacterium
GCGTGACTCTGGGCCGTATCGACGCTCGTTTCACCGGCCTCGACGCCGACGACGCCGGCGAATTCCAGGAATACGATCCTTCAAACGATTCCTTCGTCGGCCCCTACACGGCGCTGTTCTCCAACTACGTGCGCGATGAGTTGAAGTGGGAGACGGACCTTCAGTACTACACCTCCGGCCGCGTCCAGCCGTGGGATTACACGCCCTACAACAATCGCTACCTCAACCTCGTCAACGAACTCCGCACCGCGATGGCCCATAACCCGTACCTCAAAGTTATGGTCGCGAACGGCTACTACGACATGGCGACGCCCTTCGCCGCGACCGAACACACCTTCGCGCATCTCGGCTACGAGGACACCTACAAAGAACGGGTCAGCCTGAAGTACTACGAAGCCGGGCACATGATGTACATCCATCCCGAGGTGCTCCATCAGCTCAAGAAGGACATCGCCGACTTCATCAACGGTGCGAAGACGAAGGCCGCAGACAAGCGGTACTAGATCGGCTTGCGTGTCTGAAGGCCCTTCGTGCGACCCTGATCACACTTAAGACTTTGAGCCTCTGAGGATTTGCTAGCATCGCCCCCCTATGAGCGAAAATCAGACCAAACTCGGCGTTGCACCCAACGTCGGCGGCCTCCTCTGCAATGTGCCCTGCTGCATCGGGTTCATTTTCTCGATCGTCGCAGTGATCGTCGAGAAGGAGAACAAGTTCGTCAGGTTCCACGCCTTCCAGAGCCTGCTTCTGCACGGTGTCGCGTTCCTCTTCAGCGTGGCCTTCCAGATCGCCATTATCGCTCTCACCATGATGGTTGGGAGTGGACTGGCAAGCCTGCTGGGCCTGCTCAGCCTGGTGATCAGCGTGGGATTCCTCGCCGCGCAGATCCTCCTGATGGTCAAGGCGAACGGAAACGAAGAGTTCCGCCTGCCCGTGATCGGCGACATGGCCGCGAAGTGGGCCTAAGCCACTTGGTCCTAGGTCGATGATCCCGTCGCCTTCCCGTCGCAGCTTCCTGAAAGGGTCGTCGCTTTTCGCGGCGGCCCTGATGCTGGCTGCTTCGGCGAGGGCGCAGGATCGACAGAAAGATCCGCCCAAGCAGGATCCGCCTAAGGAAGCGCCTCCGAAAGAGGAAGAACGCCGTCGTGGCCCTAAGACCGACGAAGAAATCTTCGCGGAACAGGAAAAAGCCAACCAGAAGGAACTTTTGGACGACGAGGGCCGTGAATACCGGATATGCCCCCAGTGCGGTTATCGGATGTACAGACAGGGGCGCGTGTGGACCTGTTCGAACTGCGGGTACAACTACGTAGAGTAGCGTCGTTCCGAACCGCCCGGCGGTTCGTTTGAGGCGCTCCACCGCCTTCTACATTGATGCTTTCGGCATCGCGGTCCAGTCGATTTTCGCGCACAAGCTGCGCGCCTTCCTCACCCTGATCGGCATCATCATCGGCGTCTCGTCGGTGGTGGTCGTCGGCGCTTCGATCAGTGGCCTCAACGGCTACGTCATCGAACAGGTTTCGAAGCTCCTCGGCTCGAACCATTTCATGATCGCGCGAACCGCCACCAACGGCCAGGTTACCGAAGAGCAGTGGAAGCTGATGGACCGGCGCAACAAGCGCCTTGAACGCAAAGATATGGACTGGCTTGAACAGTTCTGCGACAACTGCGAGGAGGTTGGCGCGCAGATGAATGCGCGGCAGGACCTCAAGGTCGGAGCCATCGATCTTTTCGGAACCCAGATCATGGGCGTCACCGCGAGCATGGGCCAGATCGAAGACAAAACGATCGCCGAGGGCCGCTTCCTGCTTCCCCATGAAGTCGACCGTTCCATGGCCGTCTGCGTCATCGGCATGGATGTCCGCAAGAAATTCTTCGAAGGCCAGGATCCGCTCGGCAAGATCATCAAGGTTCGCGGCAATGCTTTGCGCATCGTCGGCGTCGAAGGCGCGCGCGGCTCGATGTTCGGCCAGACTTTCGACAACACCCTCTACATGCCGATCTCGACGTTCGGACGAATCTACGGCCGGCGTCAAAGCGTTCAGCTTCACGGACTCGCACGCGGCGCCGAGTCGTTCCAGCCCGCCATTGATGAGGCGCGCGTCGCCCTCCGGAACCGGCACAAGCTCAAACCGAATGAGGACGACGACTTCGGCCTCATCAACGTTCAGGAGGTCAACCAGGGTGTCGATCAGTTCACCGGGCAGATCGCGATGGTGGTCACGCCCATCACTCTGATCTCCCTGATCGTCGGCGGCATCGTGGTGATGAACATCATGCTGGTGAGCGTCACCGAGCGGACCTTCGAGATCGGGTTGCGTAAGGCGATCGGCGCCAAGCGGCGGGAAATCCTGGTTCAGTTTCTGATTGAGTCCGCGCTGCTGTGCGGCATCGGCGGTGTGCTGGGGCTGGTCTTTGCCTCGGGCATCACCAGCCTGATCACCGCGACCACACCGGTCCCCATGAAGATTACCGGCGCCTACATCGCCCTGTCCCTGATTGTCTCCACCACCATCGGCGTCATCGCCGGGATCTACCCCGCGATGCGTGCATCCAAGCTTGACCCCGTCATCGCCCTTATGAAGGTGAGCTAAGCAGCCGATGCGCCTGGTTCCCGCTGAGACGCTGCGCATGGCGTTGGAGAACGTCCGCTCGAACAAGCTGCGCAGCGGCCTCACCATTCTGGGCATCGTTATCGGTGTCGTCGTGGTGGTCGTGGTCGCATCGATCCTGACCGGGATGCGCGCGGGCATTGTCGCGTCCATCGAAGACTTCGGCACCAACAACATCTACGCGTTCCACCTCTCCACCGGCCCGAGCCTGGGCCCGCGTGATCGCGCTGAGTACAAGCGCAAGCCCCTGGTCCCGGGCGACGCCGATGCCATTCGCGAACAGGCTCCGGCCGTCGACGATGTCGCGAAGATGGCGTGGGCCTGGCAGATCGATCGCACCCTCAACTATCAGGGAACTAAGTACACCGGCGGCCAGCTTCAGGGCGTCAGCTCGAACTACGCCTCCGTCACCAACCTCGGTCTTCAGGAAGGTCGCTTCTTCACCGAAGCGGATGACGAGCACAAGCGTAATGTGATGATCCTGGGCGTTGATGCGGCCCAGGCGCTCTTCCCGCACCTCACCGAAGTCTCCGGCACCGAACTCACCATGGCCGGGCGCACGTTCCGCGTCGTGGGCGTGCTGGAGAAGCGCAAGAGCGGCTTCATGGGCGAGAGCGATGAAGACAACGCTATCTACATTCCGTTTCAGACTATTCGGAAGATGGAACCCCGGACCCGCGACGTCATGCTGGTCATCCGGGCGCGCAGTGGCATGGTCCTGACCGCGGTCGACCAGGTCGAAGATGTTTTGCGCCGGCGACGCGGCCTGCGGGCGCATCAGGATTCCGACTTCGATCTCTCCACCGCCGACAAGTTCATCCAGCAGTTCGATCAGATCACCGCCGCCATCGGCCTGATCACCATCGCCATCTCGGCCGTCGGACTCATGGTCGGAGGCATCGGCGTCATGAACATCATGCTCGTCAGCGTCACCGAACGCACGCATGAGATCGGCGTGCGCAAGGCCCTGGGCGCCAAGCGCTCCGACATCGTCCGCCAATTTCTCTTTGAGGCGATGGCGCTGACCGGAATGGGGGGCATTCTTGGCCTGATCGTCGCTGTGATGGTCAGCCAGCTGATCATGCTGGCGGTGCCCGACCTGCCCGCGTCCGTGCCGGCCTGGGCGGTGATCACCGGCCTGGTGGTTTCGATTGGTGTGGGTATCGTGTCGGGTGTCTGGCCCGCCCGGAAGGCCGCGGCACTCGATCCGGTTGAGGCCCTCCGCTACGAGTAGTCTCCCTATCGACGGACCTTCGCGAAGGAGCACGGCACACCGCGTCGGAGCTATTGACGGTCACCGACTGCTTGAGGTCCATTCGAGGCTTGACCGGGGATGACCGCATTTTGGACAGCATGCCGCCAGCCCGATCTTGGCACTTCGCCTCGAAACTCGGAATCCAGTTAGTCTGCGTTGAGTTGGCGCGCGGCGGCATCCGCGGTGTCCTCGGGCGAAGTGTT
>JBDTQB010000417.1:0-4066 GCA_039932395.1 Vicinamibacteria bacterium
AGCAGGTTCATCGGGTCGTCGCCAGCTCCATAGTAGAAATTGGAGTAGTCGTACTCTGCGAAGTTGGCTCCGGAATTTGATTCAGGGGGCATTGGGTCGTCCTCGTCGAAAAGGTTCGGCGGTGGACCTCAATAATATCAGGGCGACCTTGAGTGCGTCTTAAGGAGTCTTCTTGCGGGCCAGATTGGGCCTAGTCCGGTTTGATCAAACTGCCTGCGACACGGCGGGCCACGAATCTGGGAAGGAATCTTTGGGCAAAGATCGACAGCCGATCCAATCCGCCTGGAAGATGCAATGTCGCGCGTGCTGAGAGGGCCGCATCGAGCGAGCTTTGAACCACGCTTAAAGCCGTCATGGACGGCGTCTTGTCAAAACGGCTGCCCGTTGTTCCTGCCACGCTCTGAAAGCCGGTCGGAATATTGCCAGGGCAAAGAGCCTGGACGTTGACCCCTGTTCCAACCAGTTCGTCAGCCAGGGCTTCGGTGAACGAAAGCAGGCCGGCCTTGGTCGCGGAGTAGACGTTCAAATACGGCACCGGCTGAAACGCGCCCATCGACGCCACATTGATGATTGTCCCCTGCTGCCCAACCACCATCGCGCTCAGCGCCGCGCGCGTCAGGCGCATGGGCGCTTCGAGGTTCAGTCGCACCAGTCGGGAAATGTTCTCGTCGGATTGTCCCGCCACGTCACCACGGTAGCCGGCCCCTGCGTTGTTGACGAGCAGAGAGACACCGCCGAGTGCCAGGCGTCTGGCCACCGAGGCGATTCCCTCCTCGCTCGACAGATCGGCCACCATCACATCAACGCTCGCCCCCGCGAGCTCGGCTTGCAACGCCAGCAATCTCTCCTGACGCCGCGCTACCAGAATCAACGAAAACTGCCGCTTCTGAAGTTCCCGGGCGAAAGCTTCGCCAATGCCCGAAGACGCGCCCGTCACCATAGCCAGTTTCTCAGCCATTAGAGTTCGTTCTTGACCCTTGCCGATGCGGAGCATAACGTCGGCGCGGTGAAGTCCGACGCCCCGCGAATCATCTGGGTCTCCGTCTTGTGCGCGATCCTCGGCATGCTCGCGGTACTTGCCGGGAGCAGGTTTGCCCGGTCCGCCCTCGTCGATATCGGGCCCACCGATGGCGTCTACGTCCGCGACTTTCGCGAGATCGAAAAGGATGGCACGGTCTTCTTCAGGTGGACAAGCATTCCATCTTCCACGGTGATTTTCCCTGTCGCGGCCTGTGGTGATGGCTCGGTTCGACTCAGGGTACGGCGGCATTTCGTGGATCCCGCCATCCTCTCGGTCTCGCTGAACGGGCGCGTTCTTGGGCATCAGGAGGTCATGGCCGGAAATGCCGAGCCCTATTCGATTATCGAATTTCCTTTTACTGATGGGACTTGCACGTCTCAGGCTTCGGTTTTACTTGAATCCTCGGTCGACAATGCTCGACCACTTGGAGTTGCCCTCGATTGGATCGAGCTCAAGTCCTACAACCACGGCTTTCCGGCGCTAGGACGCGAACTCATAGCGGCCGGCTTGATCGTGGGACTCATCGGTCTTGCATTGACGGTGACTGGCGCTCGCCTGGTCTCCGTCTGTCTCATCGTCGTTGTGTCAGCGCTGACTATTTTTGCCGGGACGGCTGCGAATCCGGTGGCCACTGAGCGGATGCTTCGTGGCGGCTCGACCGCCCTGATCCTTACGCTCCTCGGCGCGCTGGCGCTTGCGCGGATCTGGAAGCTTCACCGTCTCTCGCCCCCGCTCCAAACCGCACTGGTGCTCATCACCCTGGTGACACTCGTATCTCGATCCGCGTTCCTCCACCCACAAGCGTTCTATCCGGACTACCGCGTTCACGCTCTGGTCCAGAACACGCTGGAGCATCTCGGACCCTCCAAGTTCCTAGACCGGCTGTTTGAGATTCAGTACGCCCGCAGCCTGGGGCTGCAGCAGATCGATGGGCGTTGGTATCCATTTCCCTATCCTCCGGGCGCGTACTTCCTGGCGTCAGCCACGGGAGCGGCCCGGTCGCTCGACTCTCTCGATGCGATCACTATCACCGCCATCGCTGCAGCCGCCCTGATCCCTCTGTTAACGGTCTGCCTGGGAATCGTGATGGGAGTGAGCGAGTTTGCCGCGGTGGTCGCGGCCTTCGTCGTGGCTCTGCATCCACTGCTCGTGAGGAGAATGGCACTCGGCTACTTCCCCAGCGTCATAAGTCAAGCGTTTGACGCGCTCGCCCTTCTGATCCTTCTAAAGATCGGTCGGTCCGCCGAGATTTCGCCATGGCGTGCCCTTACGTTGTGCGCGGCGCTTGGAGTGGGGTTCTTGGTCTATACCCAATCCATCGCGAACTTCGGATTGCTGATCAGCACCCTGCTCATTCTGGATGCGTTCCGGCGAGGTGGCGTTCGCGGAATGTCCAGATCGGCTCAAATCGGCATGGCCGCGCTGCTTGCTCTCGCTGGATCGTACGGAATCTTCTATTCGCGATACGAACCGGTATTGGAGAACGTACGCCTGCATCGTCCTCAAGCTGAGGCAAAGGTCCTGGATCGATTGGAAGACATCAGAAGAACTGAGGTTCAGGATCCTTCGGTCGATCCAGAGGATCTGAATGACCCGTACGCCGGCTCCAGCTTTAACCCAGTCCGAGGCGTGGCGCGGCTTGCTACAAGACTCTGGCGGTTCAATGGGGTGTTCCTGGCCGGTATTCTGGTCGGCGCGTGGATGTTGCTTCGCCAATCCGACGTCACGACTCAGAATCTGATTCTGGCCTGGGGATCGGTCGCGGTATGGATCAGCGTGCTGGCCGCCGGCCTTCCCTCTCCGAATGGATTCCAGCACCTGAAAGATCTGGAGTTCGTAACTCCGCTAACGGCCCTGACCTTGGGAGTTCTGACGGATTGGTTTCGTCACCGAAGGTGGCTCATCGTGCTCAGTGCGATTTGCTGGCTCGGATTCGCGCTCGTCGCTTTCCGCGCAGAGTGGACGGAGCGCCTCATCGTTCTGGCTGGGCGCTAGCAGTCCGTGGTGAAAGTCTGCCGTGGCACCGAGGCGAGCGATGCGCCCGGATGGCGATGAGTCGAAGAGCCCGAATATCGGGAATATTCGGGCTTCTGAGCGAAGAAGCCAGGCGGGATGCAGCGTTCGCCGAATGCCGGCAGACTTTCACCACGGGCTGCTAGCTGCGAGTCCCAATAGCCTTAGGCTCTTTGCCCCGGATCTCCGCGGTTAGTTCGTCGAGGGCGGTCAGGATGTCCGCCTTCGACACCTCCGAGCGGCCGAACTTTAGAGACAACGTCAAACCGCGATCACGCCCCGTTTTGTAGACAAAAACGAAGTTCTTGGGGCGCCCTTTTCGATCCGGAACCGCCTTGATCAGGCGCCGCGCTTCCTCCCTGGTCGGCGGTACGCCAGTCCGCTGAAGGGTATCGACGAACGCGACCATTTTCTCGGGAGTCTGCTGTCGAACTACTTGAATTAAAACAGACTTAGAAGAAATGTCGGCCAGCCGACATAGCTCTCTGACTCGGTCAGGCATGGCGGCCAGTGTGAGCGTCTCGGTCACGGTGGTGCGGCTTTTTCCGAGCTTCTCGGCCATCATTTCGTGGGTGTAGCCATGAGTCTCAGCGAGCACTCTAAGGCCATCTGCCTCTTCGAACGCGGTCAGGTCTTTGCGCTGGAGATTTTCGATCAGCGCGATCTCCATGACCTCGGGATCACTGAGGTCTTTGATCACGCAAGGCATTTCAGGTAGGCCGGCTTCGACGGCGGCGCGGTAGCGACGCTCTCCCGCCACGATCTCGTAGCGCGAATCCTTGCGTCGGACGAGGATCGGTTCGAGCACGCCCTTCTCTTTGACAGAGGCCACCAACTCGGACAGATCGCCTACGTTCTGGCGAGGCTGGTTTGGGTTGGGGTCGATGTCTTCGATCGGAATCGACTGGCCGATCGGCGATCCCGCGGCTCGTCCGAGCTGATCGATGAAGTGACTGTCGTGGCGCATGCGAAGCGAGGACGGAAGCCCGACTCTCTTGACGTTAGACACGTTCGATCACCTCTTCGCAAAGC
>JBDTQB010000418.1:0-4052 GCA_039932395.1 Vicinamibacteria bacterium
GACGGAAGCCCGACTCTCTTGACGTTAGACACGTTCGATCACCTCTTCGCAAAGCTTGTAGTACTCGAGTGCACCGCTCGACTGGGGCGCAAAAGTGAAAATGGACTCGCGATGCGCCGGACTCTCTTCAAGGCGAATGCTCTTCGTGATGGTCGTCTTGAAAACCTTGCTTCCAAAGAGCTCGACGATGGCCTTTTGGACATCCCGAGCCAGCGTCGTGCGCTTGTCGTACATCGTGATCACCGCGCCCAGAAGCTTCAGTTCCGGGTTGGGCCGGGCGCGAATTTTTTCCACGGTTTCAAGCAGGTCTTCCGTCCCTTCAAGCGCGAAGTAGCTGGACTGGACCGGGACGAGAACGTGTGTGGAAGCGACCAACGCGTTCGCAGTGATAATTCCAAGTGTGGGTGGAGTGTCGATCACGATGAAATCGTACTTGGAGCGGCTCGCCTCCAGCGCATCACGCAGCTTGAAGTGGCCTTCCAACTCTCCGATCAGTTTGTTCTCGGCCTTGGCGAGTGAGATCCGTGCGGGCGCGATATCCAGATTCTGCACCTGCGTTGCGCGCACGATCTCGGCCAGCTTCTTCTCCCCCATCAAGACATCGTAGGTTGAAGTCAGCACGGTGCTGATGTCGAGATAGCTCATCGAGGAATTCGCCTGCGGATCCAGGTCGATCAGCAGAGTTCGCTTTCCTCTCATCGCCAGAGCCGCCGCCAGGTTGATGGCTGTTGTCGTCTTACCGACGCCACCCTTTTGATTCGTAATTGCGAGCACGATCATGTTTGTGGGCGGATCTTAGGAACGATTCCGTGTGCGGTCAATGAAAGAAACCCGCGCGTGTGATGGGGCGCGCAAATCGACGCGCTGTCATGTGCGCGACGTCATCGACTTCGACCGCTAACGACGAGGCTTGAGACTAGCCCCTTCCCGCCTGGCCGAAGGAATCCCGCCCTGTGGACAGGAGTCTGGTTTCTTCGGCCGCGCAGACTCCTAGTCGAGCGCGGCGAGAAGCTGCCCGCGAAGAGAATTTGGAAAGGCCTCTTCGATCTTCACGGCCACCCGGTTCCCTGGAGTGACCGTCAATGGTCCAGTCGCGTCGAAATGCACCAGCCGGAAGTGAGCGGTTCTCCCCTTCGCTTCCCCGTCGTGAATCTCTTCGACAAGAACGTCTTCCACCTGACCTACGAACGATTGATTTCGAAGACGCTGCTGTCGCTGTTGCTGTTCGTTCAGCACCTTGAAACGGCGCTTCTTCTCGGCCTCCGCGATGTCATCCGCTTTTCGGATCGCCGTGGTTCCGGGCCGCGGCGAATAGAGGAAAACGAACAGTCCGTCATAGTCGGCGGCGCGGACCACGTCACAGGTCGCCTCGAAGTCCTCTTCCGTTTCACCTGGATAGCCAACGATGACGTCAGCGGTCAGAGCAAGATCCTTACGGTGCGAACGTAGAAGGCGCAGTCGCTCAAGGTACTCAGCCGCCGTATAGCCGCGCCGCATGTCGGCGAGGATGCGGTCCGCGCCGGATTGGACAGGCAAATGGAGATAGGGAGCGAGACGGGGTAGTTCGGCGAAACATCGGGCAAACTTCTCTTCGACGTGCGCGGGATGGGACGTGGTGAAACGAAGGCGCCATAGTCGGTCATCCGCGTCGTGAACCATACGCAGCAGATCCGGGAAGTCCACGTCGCCAAACTTGTAAGCATTCACGGTCTGGCCGAGAAGCATCACCTCGTGGTAGCCGCGGTCCAATAGGCTTCGGACCTCGGCGAGAACGCTTTCGGGCGATCGGCAGACTTCCCTGCCCCGCGTTCGGGGAACCACGCAGAAGCTGCAAACGTGGTTGCATCCCTCGACGATGGTCACGTACGCCCGCGTCTTGCTGGAATGCGAGACGACTTCGCTGGGAATCGCGAATGCATCGGCCTTCGTATCCAACGCCGAGCGACGTTCCCCTGTTGCCAAAGACTCATCCAGCAGTCGAGCCAGGTCTTGGAGATTATGGGTGCCGATCAGGACATCGACGGCGGGAGCCCGCTCAAGAATCTCTTTCCCCTGGAGCTGTGCGACGCAGCCACCTACAGCGATCTTGAGCTGCGGCTTCTCCTTCTTGAGGCTCTTGTATCGCCCCACGGCGTGGAAAAGCTTTTCGGCGGCACGCTCTCGAACAGCGCAAGTGTTGACGAAAATCACGTCGGCGTTGCCGGCCGAGTCGACCCGCTCCATCCCCTGCGCCTCAAGAAGGCCAGCCGCCTTCTCGGAATCGTTGACGTTCATCTGGCAGCCGAACGTCTCGACGAAGTATTTGCCGCTGGTCATCGTGGCTTCCGCCTACGCTCGCACGTCTGTGTTGAGCCGCTTGACCCGTCCGATCAGCTCTTCGGCATTCTTCTCGGCAGATCCCGTGACCACCTCGCCCGCCAGCATGCGCGCGACCTCGCGGACACGGTCGCGGCCTTCGACCTCGCGGACTTCGGTGATGGTGCGGCCGCGAACGACGCGCTTTTCGACGACATAGTGACGGTCTGCAAATGCCGAGACCTGGGCCAGATGAGTGACGCAAAGGACTTGGCGATCACGCGCGACGCGGGCCAGCCGGCGCCCCACCGCCTCGGCAACCGCGCCGCCGATCCCCGCGTCGACCTCATCGAAAACAACCGCGCCCGACGGATGGGCATTCAACAACGATTGGAGAGCCAAGAGTGCGCGGGACAACTCACCGCCCGAGGCAACCGACTTGAGCGGCTTGAGTTCTTCCCCCGGGTTCGCCGACAGGAAGAACTCCCCCGTCTCGAGCCCATGAGAGCGCCAATCAAAATCGGTCGTCGGACTCCGCGGTTCCAGGCGAACTTCAAACCGGCATTGCGCCATCGCAAGCTCGCTCAGCTCTTTGGCCACCGCCTTCTGCAGTCTCGTGGCAACGCTTCGGCGTTCCTTCGAGAGAGCGGAGGCCGCAGAAATGTAGACGGACCATGCCGCGACCATCGCCAGACCAAGCCGCCGCTCCTCCGCCTCGGGGTCATCGATGGCGGTCAGTCGCTCTTCAGATTCTCCTAGAAATATCATTATTTCATGGATACTTGAGCCATATTTCTTCTTAAGTCGCTCGAGCTGTGCAAGACGAGACTCAACCTGATCACTTCGGCCCGGTTGGGCGTCGAGCGAAGCGATGTAGTCGCCCAGTTCCGCCGACCAGTCGTTGACGAGAGATAGGACATCCGCATAGCGCCCTGCGGCTTCCGACATCGCCTTGGGATCAAGCCTCGCCATCTCATCCAGGCGCTTGCCCAGCGAACGTAGCCGTGCAAGCAAAGACGTGTCGGCGTCGTCCTCGCCGCCATCAAGAAGATGCGTGGCTTCGGTCGTCAGCTCACCCAAGCGCTCAGAGTTCCGAAGGCGAGACCGCTCCTGCCGCAGTTCCTCCTCTTCGCCTTCGCGCAATTCGGCCTTCTTGATCTCTTCGACCTGAAAGCGGAGGGTTTCTCGCTCCCGACCGAACTGGCGGGCTTTCTCTTTGAAGTCGCGAAGGGCCGCATCGGCTGATTGAGCCTCCAGAAAGAAGCGGCGCACCCGTGTGGCTTTGCCTTCTAGACCCGCAAATCGATCAAGAAATGAGAGATGGAACTCGGCATTGAGAAGCGCATGCTGCTGATGCTGGCCGTGAATCTGAACAAGCTCCTGCCCGACGCTCTTCAGACCAGCAAGCGAGACGGTGACGCCGTTGATCATGGCCCGACTTCGACCCGAGGCCAGGATCTCGCGCCGGATCGCCACTTCGCCCTCGGCGTCCTCGATCCCTAGTCCAAGTGCCTCGAATTTGAAGTCGTTAGGCACGTCAAAGATTGCTTCGATCGTTCCCTTTTCTTCTCCAGTGCGGACGAGGTCACCGTCGGCGCGCTCGCCGCAAACCAGACCCAAGGCGTCCACAACAATCGACTTGCCGGCGCCGGTCTCACCCGTTAGAAGGTTGAGGCCTGGGCCGAATTCGATCTCGGCCGAAGCCACGATCGCGAGGTTTTCGATGCGGAGAACACGAAGCATAAGAAGGCCCGTGA
>JBDTQB010000419.1:0-4046 GCA_039932395.1 Vicinamibacteria bacterium
CCGAACGATCTGCTCGTGATGGACATTGCCCTCTTGCCCGCGGAACAGCGACAGGGAATCGGAGGCCGGATCCTCTCGGATCTCGCCGCAGCCGCCGATACGGAACAGCGATCGATGTCGCTTCACGTGGAGCCGCAGAATCCGGCGCTACGCCTCTATCAACGCCTGGGGTTTCGGGTAGAAGAAGATGTGGGCGTCTACGTGCGCATGGTGCGCCCACCCGGCGGAATCAGTTGAAGATCGCCTGATAGCGCATGGCGCCGTCGACCGGACCAATCGGCACGATGAAAACGTCGAGAGCCGAGGCCCCCTCCGCTTCCAAGCCGTAAATCATTTGCGGGAGGACGGGGGCCAGGGGACCCCGAAAGATCAAGTCGAAGGGCTCTCGTCCATTCGGCTGGTCGCCCCGCCCGCCCTTCCGAGCAGCGAGGGACTCGGCGCTCGATAGGATGAGCGTGACTTCTCCTTCGGCGAGAACACGAAACGAAGACCCCACCAAGGGCACAAAATGGGCGAGGGTCAGAGACTCCAGCATGGGCAGCGCATTCTAGACTCGGCGCGGCATGCACAGGGCAACATTCGTCCTCTCGACTGGCCGTTGCGGCACACAATGGCTCGCAAGAAAACTAGACGCGGCTTTCAAGGACTCGCTGAGGGTAAGCCACGAGCCGCTCGACAACGAGTATCAGCCGCGTCTGATGCTCGGGCGCAGGACGCCGCACGCGCTCGACGAGAAATCATGCTCGGTGATCCTTCGGCACGTGGAAGAAATCGAGCGGGGTCTGGAGATCAAGCCTTACGTGGAGTGCGGTCATCCGTGCTGGAGCACACTTCCGTATCTCGCGTCACGCCTCGGCGAGAAAATGCAGATCCTGCATCTGATCCGCCATCCCATCCCCACAGCGTTGTCCTGGCTGAGCCGTTCCGCCTACCTCCCGCCCCTTCTCCCCCACCTTCGCGAGAAGGTGCTTCTATCCGCGTTCGACGAAGGCGTGACCTTCACTGAGTATCGAGACCGATGGTCTTCGCTTCTCCCGTTCGAAAAATGTGTCTACTACTGGGCCGAGGTCAATGCGTTTGGCCTCAATCTGGAAAAACGGGCCACCGTCCCTTGGTTGCGCGTTTCGTTCGAGAACCTGTTCGAGGGGCGGGGACTCGAATCGATCGAGCGCTTCCTCGGCGTGCCCGATGTTCCTTCGATCCAAGGCGAACGCGCCGAAATCGTGGACGAACATCGGTCGCTCATCGGCGAGGGTCTGCCAGACCTCGATATCTGGCGGTCTCATCCCGCCTTGCTGGAGACCGCGATTCGACTGGGCTACGACTCATCCGATCTCGACCATGAGAGCCTCGGTTGGAGGTACGCACCATTTGTCCGGTCCCCTGGCTAGGCCGGGAAGCAGGGCGCGCCCGCGTCGGCTTGGACCAACCCAATTGACTTGCGCGACGGGAGACGTTACCGTCCGTGAATCCATCGCTCCCCATGTGAAAAATGGGTGCGATGTCGCAGTGGAGGAAACTAAGCATGTCTCAGCCGTACCTCGGGGAAATCAGAATGTTCGGCGGCAACTTCGCGCCCCGTGGATGGTCGTTCTGCGATGGGAGCCTGCAGAGCATCGCCCAGAACAGCGCACTGTTTGCGTTGCTGGGCACAACCTACGGTGGAGACGGTAGCACCACATTCGGCCTGCCCGATCTACGCGGCCGGGTTCCCGTTCACATGGGCCAGGGGCCCGGCCTTTCTCCGCGAACCATCGGCGAGTCCGCGGGGACAGAGACGGTGGCCCTCACCACCACTCAGCTTCCGTCTCATGCACATGTCCCCCGTGGCCAGTCCACGATCGGCACTCAAGCCTCGCCGGCGGGCGCGGTCTGGGCTGTCGCGGGACAGCTTCGCTACTCCGCGGGCGCGCCAAACGTGACTCTCGACCCTGGATCCGGCGGCGCCTCCGGTGGCGCCCAACCTCACGAAAACATGGTCCCTTTCCTTGCGGTGAGTTTCATCATCGCGTTGGAAGGCGTCTTTCCTTCCCGAAACTAGCCCGAGGCGAAACCAATGTCCCAACCCTACCTCGGTGAAGTTAAGATGGTTGGCTTCAACTTTGCGCCCCGCGGATATGCGATGTGCAACGGTCAATTCCTACCCATCAACCAAAACACGGCCCTCTTTTCTCTCCTGGGCACGACGTATGGCGGCAATGGCACAACGACATTCGCCCTTCCGAACCTTCAAAGCCGCACACCGGTGCATTTCGGCAATGGCTTTGTCCAAGGACAGGCGGGAGGCGAAGAGAGCCATACCTTGCTCGTCTCGGAAATACCGAGTCACGGCCATGGAGCCAACGGGAGCAACACTGCGCCTAACGCGACCAGCCCTGCCGGGGCCACCTGGTCCACCGGCACGCCAAACGCCTACGGAACTGTGCCTGATGTAGATATGAACTCTGCTTCGGTGGGCACAGCGGGGAGCAGCCAGGCTCACCCAAACATGCCTCCGTATCTCGTAGTCAATTTCTCGATCGCCCTTGTGGGCATCTTCCCGAGCCGCAACTAGCCGGAGCCTGATGGGAGTGCCACTCTCGCTCCTGATCGGGAAGTAAGGACATCAAAATGTCGCAGCAATTTCTCGCCGAGATCAAGATCGTCGGTTTCAATTTCGCGCCTCGCGGGTGGGCGTTCTGCAACGGTCAGATCATGCCTATATCGCAGAACACCGCCCTGTTTTCCTTGCTCGGAACCAACTACGGGGGAAATGGAACGACCACTTTCGGTTTGCCGGACCTTCAGGCCAGGGCGCCCCTTGCGTGGGGCAGTGGCCCGGGTCTCACGAGCCGAGCGGTCGGCGAGCAGGGCGGAAATGGAACCGTCATGCTTACGGCAGCGCAACTCCCTAGTCACAATCACCCCATGCTGGGTGACAACACCGGCGGCGGGCTGGCCGGACCTACCGGACATACCTGGGGCCAGCCGGGCGCTCGCACGCCAGCACCGCTCTATCGGAGCGGGGCGCCTAATATCGCCATGTCTGGAACCGCGCTCGCGCCCACTGGCGGGAATGGACCCCACAACAATCAGTCGCCCTATCTGGCGTTGTGCTTCGTTATCGCCCTTCAGGGGATCTACCCCGCCCGCAACTAGGTCGCACACCGGAGACGATCCGGCAACAGCATCAAGCAGTCGATTCGAGGTGAGTTCAATGAAGATGTCTATCCGCCGTGGCGTTTCTCGCGGCTTTTTGGTAGCCGGCCTGCGGTTGCTGCCGGCGGTCCTCTTTCTCCTTGCCGCCAATTTCGCGTCTGCTGCAGTGACGCCTCCTACTGCGCAAGCCACGCAGTTCACCACAAGCTCCTCGTTGACGTCCTTCGCCGTGCCCGCTGGAACGGATCGAGTCCTCGTGGTCACCGCATCCGATCCCACCTCTCCAACGCAACCTTCGGCAGTGACGTTCAACGGCACCCCCATGGTGTTTGTCTCGCAGGCGAACGATGGCAGCGTCGCTTCCGACTCAATCTGGGTCCTTCCCCTTGGAACCGGAGGCGCTGCAAGTGGGAACATCGCCGTCAGCTTCGCCAGCGGCGGAGTCAAGTTTATCGGGGCTTCAGTATTTGACGGCGTTCACCAAACCACACCCGCCGTGGCAGGACCGACCAAAAGTGTTACGACCGGAGTCAATGTCGGGTCCAGCCTTGTCGTGGCAAGTGCAGTCGGGGACCGTGTGTACGACATCTTCGACACGTTCCTTTCTTCCGCTGCCGCGACGGTCACACCCACCTCTGGCCAAGCGCCGATCAACGACGGCGCCGGTGCGGTTCCTTCCGGTTTCGGTCACTACGTCACGAGCCACAACGCAGGTGCCGCGAACGTAACCATGAGTTGGACCTCCAACTCGGAAGCCATCCTTCATGTAACGATGAACCTCAAGGCCGCTCCCGCAGGGGCGCCCACACCTTCGGTCACCAACAGCGTGACGGCGGTCAATACTCAGAGCACGACGGGTCTCGTGATCACGCCCAACTCCGGATCGGTGACTCACTTCAAGATCACAG
>JBDTQB010000420.1:0-4023 GCA_039932395.1 Vicinamibacteria bacterium
CCGGCGCCGCCGGTGACGAGTGTGCGTGGCATGTTTGAGCTTTCGTGAGGCTTGGAATCAGTAGGCGTGGGTCTGGCCGAACCCACGAAAAACCGTGAGAACCAGAATCTTCAAGTCGAGGTAGAGCGACCAGTTTTCGATGTAGTAAAGGTCGAACTCGATGCGCTTTTCGAGGCTGGAGTTTCCCCGCCAGCCATGGACCTGCGCCCAGCCGGTGAGGCCGCTCGGCACGCGGTGACGCAGCATGTAGTTCGGGATCTTGTGCTTGAACTGGTCGACGAAGTGTGGGCGCTCGGGGCGCGGTCCGACCAGACTCATGTCCCCGCGTATGACGTTGAGGAGTTGAGGGAATTCGTCGATGTTGTACTTCCGGAGAAACACTCCGAGATCCGTGCGACGTGGGTCTTGTTCGGTCGCCCAGACCGGGCCGCTCTCCGCTTCCGCATCCTCGCGCATCGTGCGGAATT
This sequence comes from Vicinamibacteria bacterium, assembly GCA_039932395.1. GTDB lineage: Bacteria > Acidobacteriota > Vicinamibacteria > Fen-336 > JAGNNV01 > JAGNNV01. The sequence goes on from JBDTQB010000420.1 coordinate 468, forward strand.
TGAAGACCGGGAAGTGGCGCCCGTCGAGGGTGACGCGGTCCTGGCTGTAGAGAATGGGCCCTTTGCCGCCCTTCAACTTGATCGCGAGGACGACCAGGGGAAGCACGGGAATCAGGAACGTCAGCACCGCAAGGATCAACAAAGCGCCCACGATATCCATCGCGCGCTTCAAGAGCGCGGGCAAGCCATGCAGCGGCGTTTCATTCAACGAGACGATCGGAATTCCATCGAGATCTTCGATCCCGGAGCGCAAGGTCAGGCACTGAAGCAGGTCAGGAACGATCCGGACATCAACCACTTCGCTCTGGAGGTTCTGCACCAGGTTCACCATGTCGGCGTGACGTTCCATCGGGAGCGCCACGTACACCGCGTCGATGGAATGCGAATAGATGACTTCGTTGGCGCTCGCCAAGGGTCCCAGGACCGGGCACCCCTGAACGGTTTCACCCGTCGGCAGAGACTCCGACAGATGGCCCGCAACGTGGAACCCGAGACGCTTCTGCGCCGCCAGTTTTCGCGCGACGGTCTGTCCGAGTTCAGAAGTTCCCGCGACCAGGATGCGCACCGCGTTCTCGCCGCGAGCCCAGGCCCGCTCGAACCAGGCGAGGAGGAGACGTCGGCCCGCCATCACGAGGGGTGCGCCGAAGACCACGAACAGCACGAACACACCCTGCGAGTACTCGGCGCTCGCGGCGACATCGGGCGCGTACCGGAAATAGATGCGGATGTACAGCGTTGCGCCCAGAGCCAGGGCTGCGGTGACGATGAAGGCGGCGACGATCCGTAGAGCATCGTCGATGGCACTGATCGGGCGACGCAGCCGATACAGACCCTGAAGCGCAAAGACGACCCCGGCGACGCCGAGGATGAGGGGCAGAAGCTCGGCGTAGTCACGGGCCGCCGGCACGCCCTTGTAAGGCGGGAAAGGCCCGGTGAAGAGAGTCGAATTAAAGCGGGCGTAGTACGCAGTCATCCAGGCGATCGCCACCGCCACCATGTCGGCGGCGAGGAAGCTCTCGGTCAGATGCTGCTTTCGCTGGCGCAAACGCTGTTTGTCCTTGCTGTTCGACTCTGATTTGGATGCGGCCGACTTGAGTCGGTCACAGCGTCAGCGGATGCCCGTTTCCTCAACCACGCGCATGAAGCGCTGCTCGAAACTGGCTCTCGAATACGTGGCGGCCCGCTGATGCAGGCTGAGTCTACTGAAGCGCCCCGGAACTAGCTGAGCCAGGGCGGCCGCGACGGCTTCGCCCGTCGGCTCCTTGAAGGTCTGTCCGAACTCACCGTGGTTGACGATCTCCGCGCCGCCGCCCTGGGCGTTCACCACCGCGGGCCGCCCGCAGGCAAGAGATTCGGCGACCACGATGCCGAAGTCCTCTACTCCGGGGAGGATGAGCGCTCTCGCCCCGCGATAGAGACCGAGCAGCCGATCGCGGCCGGCGCCTCCCAGGAACTCGACGTTGGGCTTCGCCCGCGCCCGCAAGCGCGCGTCTTCGGCGCCCGTGCCCACGATCAGCAGACGGCGTCCGGTCAGGTTCGCGGCGTCAATGGCAAGGTCGATGCGCTTGTAGGGAACGAGAGCGGAGACCACGAGGTCGTAGTCCGAAGCCTCCTGATCACCGTCACCCGGCGTGAAGAAGTCCGTATCGACCGGTGGCTCAATCACCAACGCGTCGCGACCGTAGAAGTATCGGATGCGTCCGGCGACGGTCTGCGAGTTTGCGATGTATTGATGAACGCGGTCGGACGTGGCGACATCCCAGGTTCTGAGGCCTTCGGCCATGACCCGAAGCACCGCGCTGCCGACGCGGCCCATGCGGGCGGGGCCGAAGTAGTCGTCAAAGCGGTCCCAGACATAGCGCATCGGCGTATGGCTGTAGCAGATGTGCCTCGCGTTTGGTCCGGGTTGCACGCTCTTGGCAACACAGTGTGAACTGGAGACCACCAGATCGAACGCGCTCACATCGAGACCGCGTACGGCGAAAGGGAACAGCGGCAGGTAGTGCCGGTACAGGCGCTTCGCGAACGGCAACTTGCCGATGAAGGAGGTCCGAATGACTCGGTTCTCCAGCTCTGCCGGCAGCGAGCCTTTGACGTGCAAAAGAGTGTAGATCGGCGCTTCGGGGAAGAGGCGCGCCAGGGACAGCAGGACCTGCTCGCCTCCGCGGAATCCAGTGAGCCAGTCGTGGACGAGGGCCACGCGCCGAGTCATTTGTCGAGCGCGATCCGATAGCCGGCCAACGTCTTCCGTGCGGAATCTTCCCAGTTGAACTTCTTGGCCTGAATGCGGCCCTTCTCACGCAACTCATTGGCGAACGCCGGATCGTCGAGGATGCGAGACAAACCACTGGCGATCGCTTCGCCATCATGAGGATCAACCAGGACCGCGGCGTCGCCTACCACTTCAGGCAGAGAAGACACGTTGGAGGTCACGACGGGCGTGCCGCAGGCCATGGCCTCAAGAGGAGGCAGCCCGAAACCTTCGTACTGAGAAGGAAAGACGAACACGGTCGCGAGCCGATAGAGCGCGGCGAGGGTGGTTTCCGGGACGAAGCCGAAGAAGCGGACGAAGGGACGGAGTCGGAACGACTCGACGCGCCGACGCAACTCCGGCGTCTTGCCGATCTCGTCGCCGATGATCATCAGATGGACGTCTTCGTGGCCGGGCGTGGCGCGAAGGCGCGCGAACGCTTCGATCAGACGGGGCAGGTTCTTATGCGGCTTGATGTTGCCGGCATACAGGATGAAGCGCTGGGCGATCTGATACCGCTCTTTGACCCGATCCAGCTCTTCCTGCTCGGGGGCTTCGAGCAGATCCGTGTCGATGGCGTTCGAGACGACATGAATCTTGTCAGGCGCTGTCTTCGGGAAGAAATGCACGATGTCGCGCTTGCTGGCTTCCGAAACGGTGAAGACCAACCTGGCCCGCCGGATCGCGCTGCCCATCATGAAGCGGGCGTAGTGGATGGCCGCAGGATTCGGCAGGTATTCGGGGAAGCGCAAGTGGATACAGTCGTGAACCGTGACCACGGACTTCGTGTCGAGCAGCAGGGGCAGGACGTAGTGGGGCTCGTGGAAAAGGTCAGCGCCGAGCTTGCGAAGCTGGCGCGGAAGGCTCCAGTGCTCCCGGATCGAGTAGCCGGGGGACTCGTCTACGACGGGCACGAAGTTTTCCGACAGATCCTTCAGGGTCGGGATGTCTTCGTGATGACAGAACAGGAAATAGGTGTTGTCGTGGTCGATCAGGGCGAGGGAACGCACGATGTTCCGCACGTACGTGCCAATGCCGTAGTCCCGCCACTTACGGGCATCAATCGCGATTTTCGCCACGGGCCGAACGTAGCACGGCTTTGCTCCGGGCAGAAAAAAACGGAGCGGCCCTCTTCGTTTCCGTTGAAGAGAGCCGCCCAAGGGAATGAGAGGGGTGGAGAACCCTCAGCATCCCAGACTTTTACGCGACCTTGACTTCGATGGCGCGAGGCTTCGACTCCTCGGCCCGCGGAATCGCGATGGTGAGCACGCCGTCCTTGTAGTCGGCGGTCACCTTGGTGACGTC
>JBDTQB010000421.1:0-3993 GCA_039932395.1 Vicinamibacteria bacterium
CGCCCGTGGCAGTACGACGAAGGCCGCTACCTGAACCTCACCGACAACCTGCGCACCGCGATGGCGCGTAACCCGTATCTGAATGTGATGGTTGTGAACGGCTACTTCGACATGGCGACACCGTTCGCCGGGAGCGAGTACACCTTCGACCATCTCTCTTTCGACAAGAGCTTCACCGACCGCATCAGCTTCACGTACTACGAAGGCGGGCACATGATGTACATCCGCCCGAACATGCTGAAGGCCGTTCATGCCGACCTCGCGGCGTTCGTCAATCGCACGAAGGACGGCAAGACCAGGTAAGCGGTCCCCGTTTGAGCCGTCCTGGGCGCCGCCCCGACACCGCAAGGATCGTCGGGGAGGCGCCCGTTTTGTTTCCGCTATTCTCCGGACACTCGTTCAAGGAGAACCGCATGAAACTTCGTCGCCTTCGGACCGCCTTTTCGCTCCTGGCGCTGTCCGCGTTGATTGGAACCGCGAACGCCGCCGACATTCCGACCCCTGAATCCGTCATCGGCTTCAAGGTAGGTGCCGATCGCAAGCTGGCCGACTGGACGCAGATCGTCGACTACTTCAGGAAGCTCGCCGCCGCCTCCGAGCGCGTGAAGATCGACGGTGAGATGAAGACCACCGAAGGTCGGCCCTTCCTCTCCGTGGTCATCACCTCGGAAGCGAACATGGCGAACTTGGAGGCGATCCGGCAGGCCAACCTGCGCCTCGCCGATCCCCGAGGCCTGAGCGACGAGGAGGCGAAGAAGATTCTCGCCACCGCGAAGACCATCATCGGCCACAACCACGGCATTCATTCGACCGAGGTCGCCGCACCACAGACCTCAATAGAGTTGGCGTACACCCTCGCCACCAGCCAGGATCCGCGCATCCTTGAAATCCTCGACAACGCGGTGATCGTGATGCTTCCGTCGCACAATCCTGACGGCACCCAGATGGTGGTGGATTGGTACAAGAAGAATCTCGGCACGCCTTTCGAAGGCGCTGACGTGCCATTTCTCTATCACCACTACACCGGGCACGACAACAATCGCGACTGGTACATGTTCACCCAACTCGAAAGCCAGGCCACCGCGAAGCTGCTCTACGACCGCTGGAAGCCGCAGATCGTTCACGACCTTCATCAGATGGGCAGCAATGCCGCCCGCATCTTCGCGCCCGCGTATGTCGATCCCGTTGAGCCCAACATCGATCCGGCCCTCGTGGCGGCAACCAACAGCATCGGCGCTTACATGGCAGCCCGTATGACCGGGGAAGGGAAACGCGGCGTCGTCATCAATGCGATGTATGACCTATGGACTCCCGCTCGACAGTATCCGCTGACCCACGGCGGCGTACGGATCCTCACCGAATGCGCGTCCGTCAAAGTGGCGACGCCCATCGACATCAAATTTGAACAGCTCGGCACAGGCATTGGCTATGACGCCAAGAAGGCCTCCTGGAACTTTCCCGCACCCTGGACGGGCGGCACCTGGCGTCTGCGCGACATCGTGGACTATCAGATGTCCGCGTCGTTAGCCCTCCTCGAACACGGTGCGCGCAATCGTGACTACTGGCTCTCCAACTTCCTCGCCGTGAACCGCCGTGCGGCGGCCCGGAGCGATGTGTTCGCTCTCGTGATCAGTGCCGGCCAGAAGGATCCTCTGACCGCGGCGAAGCTCCTTGAGACGATGCGCTGGGGTGCTGTCGAAGTCCAGCGCGCCAAGGCGGCCTTCACCGCGGATGGCGTGTCCTATCCCGCCGGCTCCTACGTCATTTCGATGCAGCAGCCGTCTTCGGCTTTTGCGAAGTCGCTGACCGAGCGTCAGGCCTATCCCGACATCCGTCAGTATCCAGGCGGCCCGCCCCAGCGCCCCTATGACGTCACCGCTCACACGTTGCCGCTCCTTCTCAACGTCGCGGTCGCGCAGGTGAAGCAACCTTTCACCGCGGATCTCGAGATGGTCAACGACATCGCGATCGCCCAGGGTGCGGTGTCTGGCAAGGGCACCATGCTGGCCTTTGGCCACAAGAACTCGGAGCTCGTCGCCGCCTACCGATTGATGAAGTCCGGCGTGCCCGTTCTTTGGGCGAGCGAAGCCTTCGTCAGTGCGGACGCCTCCTATCCGGCGGGGACACTGCTGATTCCCGCTGCCGCCCGGGTGAAAGCGATTCCGCTGTTCGCGTCCCTGGGCGTCAACGCCACGGCGATCACGGGCAAGCCGAAGACGCTGATGCTCAAGACACCGCGCGTCGGTCTCTATCAAAGCTACGTCCCGTCGATGGACGAAGGCTGGACCCGCTATGTCTTCGACAAGCAACTCGGCGTCGGCTACACGACGCTTCACGACAACGACGTCCGCGCCGGCGCGCTGCGCGCGAAGTTTGACGCCATCATTATTCCCGACAGTTCGCCGCGGGCGATCGTGAACGGCTATGCGAAAAGCTCCATGCCGGAAGAGTTCACCGGAGGCCTTGGTAAGGAAGGCGTGGAGGCGCTCAAGGCCTTCGCGCAGGCTGGGGGGACGATTCTGACGTTCAACGGCGCGTCGGAATTGTTCTCCGCCGACGACACAAGCTTCCCTGCGAAGAACGCGCTCGCGGGATTTGGGCGACGCGCGGGAGGCGGTGGCGAAATCGGTCCTTCGTCGTCGGAGTTCTATTGCCCCGGCGCGATTCTCGATACCAAAGTTGATACGTCGAATCCTCTCGCGGCCGGTCTCGACGAGCGCTCGATGGTCTGGTTCGAGCAGAGTCCCGCTTACACGCTTGCGGCCGGGAAGAGTGTTCTGACCTATGACTCTGACAACGCGCTGTTGTCGGGCTGGCTCCTGGGCGGCAAGTTGCTCAACGGCAAGTCCGCCCTTGCAGAGATCCCGATGGGGCAGGGCAAGGTCGTTCTCTTCGCTTTCCGGCCCCAATATCGCGCCCAGAGCTACGCGACCTACATCCCGATGATGAACGCTCTCTTGCTTTCCTCGGCCACCGCACCCGTGGTTCGCTAAGACGTCACTGAACATTTTTCGGCGGAGGTCCCGTACGCTCCCCTAAGACACTCAGGAGATCGCCGCCGCGAATCTCACGAGCCTGCATCTTGCCCGCGCCACCGCGCGTCGTCGCGATCTATCGATCCGGGCGGCCTTCGTGCTGGCGCTTGTGGTCGGCCTCGGCTGTGGTCTTCTTCCCGCGCTTCAAACCACGAAGATGCACCAGGCGCTGGCTCAAGAAGGAAGGGGCGTGGCTTCAGGGAGCGATCACCGCTGGTCGTTTGCGCGGGGGCCTCGTTGTTCTTCAGGTCGCGATGCGCCTGCCGCTTCTGCATGCGGTACGACGGTAACGAAGCTGTCCTCAGAGGTGGTGGGCGTGTCAGCTGACGTGATCAGCGGTTTCTTCTTCCGCGGGCCCGATCCAAGCGTTGTTTATCGAGCGGGGAACGCGAAAAGCGCCGGCCTCACTGATCTGATCGTGCGACTGAACGAGGAGAACAAGGTGTCCTTCGACGCTCTTCGCGCTGCCTGCATCGATGTGGGCTCATTCTGTGAGCCCACCCCCCTGCGGAAGATGCTCGGCTATCAACGCGTTCCGTTCGCGGTCGCGAGCCTGATTGCGTCGAGCCTCGGTCCTCGCGGGTTCGGATTCTTGAGTCCTTCGATCCTGTGTCCTACTCCGTGGTGCCTCTCCTGCTTCTCGCGGCAGCCCTTCTCGCCAGCCTGTTTCCCGCCCTGCGTGCGGCGAGCGTCGATCCCATCCAAGCGTTGCGCGACGAGTGACACGGCGGTTCGACACCTCGGACTAAAGTCCGCGTTCGATGTCCGAACCATCCACGAAAGCGCGGGTCATTCGCGTGCTGTTCGTCTGCTCCGGGAACATCTGTCGGTCGCCCCTGGCTGAGGCGATTTTCAAGGCGCAGGTGACCGAGGCGGGAGTGGCGTCGCGATTCGTTGTCGATTCCGCCGGCACTCACGGCTATCACGAAGGCGATGCCGCCGATCCCCGGACACGGCG
>JBDTQB010000422.1:0-3987 GCA_039932395.1 Vicinamibacteria bacterium
GACGGCCATCGCCCAAGCGCCGCGATGGTCTGGTTCACGCCGTCATCGTCGGACACCGTGTGCACGGCCTCCTGGATTCCGCGGCCCGTGAAGATGTCCTCAATCTTGCCGACTCCGAAGACCGGGAGCGATGCGGCGGCAAGATAATCAAGCAAAGTCTTGTCTGCGGGAGGCACGGGGAAATCACGCCGATTGGGCGTGCGCTTGTAGGTGGCCGGCGAATCGCCCACGAAGGGCCGGGCGATGACCCGACACACCCCGAACTCCTCGCAGGCGAGTTTGTAAGCGATTCGGCAATAGCGGTAGAGCTCTTCGGGAGGAACCACGCTCTCGTGAGCGGCGATCTGAAAAACGCTGTCGCCCGAGGTATAGACGATAAGGGCGCCCGTCTGAATGTGCTGCTCGCCCAGCTCCTTGAGGATCTCGGTGCCCGACGCGGCCTTGTTGCCAAGCACCCCCCGCCCGGTCTGCTTCGAGAAGCGATCGATGAGTGTTGCAGGAAAGCCACCGGGATACAGCTTGAAAGCCGTCTCGGTCACAAGACCCATCATCTCCCAGTGACCCGTCGCGGTGTCCTTGCCGGCGCTCTTTTCGGCCAGCCGGCCGAAGGCCGCCGTGGGCACGCCCTCGCGTGCCGTGGAACACGTGGGAGGAAGATTGCCGAGACCGAGCTTCGCCAGATTGGGAATCTTGGCGTGCCCCAGACTCAGGACGTGACCGAGCGTGTCGGCATGCGCGTCCCCAAAGACCTCGGCATCGGGAGCCGCACCGACGCCGAGCCCGTCGCAGACCACAATGACGGCGCGTTTGTAGGGGCCCATCAAACTCCTCTGTTGTTCTTGTCGCCGACCCACTGTTCAATCCGGCGCAAGGCCGCGTCGTGGGTGCCGAACCATTCGACCGCGAACTGATTGCGGAAGTACGTCATCTGCCGCTTCGCGTACTGCATCGACGAAATGACAATAGCACGCAGAAGTTCCTCGTCTCCCCCGGCCGGCAGGGGCCCCTGTGCGAGCCTTTCCACCACTTCGCGATAGCCAATGGCGCCGAGAGCGCGAGGAGTCGGAGCGCCGGATTTCACCCCAGAAAGTGCCCTACGGGTTTCTTCGATCAGGCCTTCGGCGAGCATTCCCTTAACCCGTCGGGTGACTCGATCGCGCAATTCCGCGCGGTCGATTTCGAGACCGACCGTCAAGGTCTCACCGCGAAACACCGGTTGACGTTCACGTTGAACCTGCGAGAACGGGCGCCCCATCGACAGGCAGACCTCAAGGGCTCGAACGATGCGCACGCGATCTTCCGACTTTGTGCGGGCTGCATACTCCGGATCTTTCGAGGCGAGAAATCGATGAAGCCGGGCCGACCCACGGCGCACGGCGATTTCATCGAGCCGAGAGCGCAAGACGAGGTCCGTGCCACCTTGGTCAAAAAGACCCTTCAGGAGAGCGGTCAGGTAGAGACCGGTTCCGCCTGTGACGATGGGAAGTCTGTCTCGCCCGAGGATGTCGTCGATCGCGCGCGCGGCGCGAGTGGCGAAGATGCCGGCGTTCATCTCCTCGTCCAACCCGAAGATGTCCACAAGATGATGCGGGATTTCGGCCCGATCGGCGAGAGATGCCTTGCCGCTGCCGATGTCGAGCCCTCGGTACACCTGCACGCTGTCGCACGAAACGATCTCGCCTGAGAGTTTCCGGGCCGTCTGCATCGCGAGGGCGGTCTTGCCACTCGCGGTCGGCCCGACGATCGCGACGATGCGCGGGCGGAAAATCAGCGCAGAAACCACAGGCGCGCCGCCGCGACGACGATCAACAGCAGCGTGACGATGCCGAGACCGCGGATCTGGGCGTCCGGCAGGCGGGCCAAAGGATCAGACTTCGATGAGCATGCTGTCGGGACGAAGAGCCTTCAGAATGTTGGCTTCATGGTCCGCGCCGATGCTCTTGCGCACGGCGAACAGCATGGCGTACAGAACTTCGTTGAGCGTGTTGGTCAGTTCCAGCGAGCGATTGGCTTCCGGGATAGTGTTCAACGCCATCATGAGAGGTTGCGGGTCGATGATGCCGCCCTTCGTCACCTCGCACGACGCGATGATTCCACCCACGGAATGCAGCTCACTCACCGCTCCCTGAAGAGTCCCATCCGCTTCGGGGCCGATTTCGCGCAGAAGGTACCGATAGATGTAGGCATACATTGAGTTGTACGCAGTGAGCGCCTGCTCCGAAACATCACGGCTGACAGACTCACCCACGGGGCGCAGCTTGCGGCCCCGCACGCGCATGAATCCCGCGCAGAACAGGGCGTACAGCGTCTTCTGCGTCTCGCCGTCCCCGATTTCACTCTCGCGGCAGATTTCGGCGACCGAGCGGTGGCCATCGACCACGGCCAGGATGTGACGCTCGAAGGGTTCGAGATCGGTTTGACTGACGTCCTTGACGCACTCGAGGATGAGGCCCGGATCTGGATAGCGACCTTTCAAGGCCCCTTCCGGATCAATGCGGCGCAAGCCTTCGAGGACCAGGGTCAAAGCGTCGAAAGACACCGTGACCTTCTCCTTCTGCGGCAGGCTGGTCGACTCGAAAACGAACTCCCCCGCCGACCATTCAAAGAGACTGAAGACGATTTCGCGAACCTGGGTCTCGACGCCTTCCCAGAGATCCTGCGGCGCCATGGCCCCCATCTCGATCAAGACCTTTCCTTGACGGCGGCCGTGAGAGATCTGCTGCAGCGACAGCTCGTATTCCTCGACGCTGATTTTGCCGAGGCGAAGCAGTGTTTCACCGAGACGATCGTTCGGCGAGTTGCTCGTCGCGAAGACCACGCGACCGTTGTGGAAGTAGATCGCCTTGCGCGTGCCTTCCAGCTCGACCGACAGAATCCCGGTCGAGGAGCTGCGCCGCAGTTGAATCAGCAACTCCGGCAGCGGCAAGGCGGACAGGTTTCCCTTCAAGCCCTGCGCCGTGATGAACGGCACCAGGCGACGAGGAATCGCGTCGGTGAGGGTACTCATAGGTTCTGTGCGCTACCGGAGTCTAAATGGGAGTCCGCTTCTACGCGCGAATCAGTCTTTTGTTCCCGGACCACCCGCACGCACCAGGTCGATTCCAGTGTAGTAATGCTTGAGGATTTCGTCATAGGTAGCCCCAGCCTGCGCCATCCCGAAGGCGCCGACCTGGCATAGTCCGACGCCGTGTCCCCAGCCCTTTCCATTGAAGACGAACTGACGGATCGAGCCATCCTTTGCCAGCTCGCGATCGATGACAAAGAGATTTTCGCGGACGCCCAGGGCGAAGCGGACTTCGAGTCCCTTGAGCACGATGTCGCGTTCCGAACCCTTGATCGCCAGTTCGATCACGCGTCCGGACACGCCGGTTCGTCGGACTTGAAGGTCCAGAACCCGGCCGGGGTTTCCGTACCTCTCCGCCGACTTCGCGATCTGGGCGGGTGTCAACCGCTCTTCCCATCGGTAGAGTCTTGACGACCGATCGGCCGATGTTCCCAACCGACTCTGCTCGGCGATGAGGAAAGCGAGCTTCCCGTCACTCAGAATGTAGCGGACCTTGTCGCCTTGGGTGAGTGCTAGCTCAGACGCCGCGACGGGGGTGCCCGAGAGATCCCGGAACAAGCGAAGCCGATCGGACAGACGGACGGTCTCAACGATGTCGTCTACGCGAAAGCGGAACTCGCCTCCCGAGCCGCCGGCGAACTCGGCGCGATCAAGTGAGGGAGGGCCCATGCGCAAGGCGGAGCGAGCCAGAATGCCGATCGCGACACTTCGAGAGATACGACCAGACGGATTCAGGCTGCCGCTCGCAGAGGGCGACAGGACGTCCTCCTGAATCAGGACCGCCGCCGCGCGCGCTTCCGCTGGACTCGCGAACTCTTTCTGATCTTCCGACTGACGCAGGAAGTCAGAGTCGCTGGCCGATAGCAGACGGTCCGCGCGCTCGGTCCAGCAGAGCGCGTCTGAGACATAGACGAAGAACGCCC
>JBDTQB010000423.1:0-3968 GCA_039932395.1 Vicinamibacteria bacterium
GGCAGAAGGCGCGCGGCCACGAAAGCGATGTACTTCCCGTCCTTCGCCTGGCGATAGGAAATGGTCCTTTGACCTTTCTCCGTCTTGTCGGCACGGACACCGCCCGCGACCACGTTCCAGTCGGAGGGCACGGTCACGCTGAGCGTGGACGTTGAGTAGTCCTCGTCGCCTAGCTGCGGATAAAAGGCGTTGCGTCGCGAATAGATGAGCGCTGGGTCGATGAAGAACGTTTGTGGATCGTCTGCCGCGAGATCCTGCCCGACATGGATGACTTCACTCTCGACGGTGCCTGCGGGAAGCCGGCCCGCGTAGTCCACCACCAGGTTCAATTTTCCGAGTCTTCCGGTGAGCGAACCCATCGAAACGAGCACGCTGTTCTGGCCGCGCACCCGGAAAAAAAGATGTCGTCCGCCTTCCAGGGATCGCACGGAGCGGACCTGAAGGTCGTTGTCGAGATGGAACCGGAACGACGTGACGGTGCTGCGCAGATCCAGGGTGATGATGTCGCGCCCCACGATGTCGTACGTTTCGGGATTGAGCGACATGGTCAATTCGTGATTCACCACGTCGATGGGGCCTGTGTCGTTGTTAGAGGCGGCGGTGCTCGCGGCGCGTGGATAGACCACGATCTGCCGCTGGGTCGAGCGATTGAAGAGGCTGACGCCTTCTTCCTCAAAGCTGCTGAGCGACAGGGTGAGGGATCCGAATCGTTTGGTCTCAAACGCAATCGCGGCATCGCCCAGGCTGGGAAGCAACCACCACGGTGCGCCCGGGATGGCCGCGTCCAGCACGAACGCATCCGCCTTATGGCGTTCGAAGTAGTCGTTCGCCTTCCCCAGACGCTCGGCGCTCTTTGGATCGTCGGTGAAGGTGCCCGGTCGCAAGGTGCGATACAGATCGGCGGGATGCAAACGAAGGAAAGCGCGCGTGACCTCGTCCTCAAGGATCTCGCTTTTCGCGAAAATCTTCATTTGTCCCCGCTCCGTCCGCGGCCGCGGCTTGAACGTCACGTGCCCTTTGCCTACGAAGACCAGGGACGTGGGTCCGGCTTCCTGCGTATTGAGGAAGATCGTGCCCTCGACCATCTTGAGCGTGAAGTCCTCGAGCTCGATCGACTGACCATTCGCGATGAACCCTGTCGGTTGCAGGAGCAGATGAACAAGGCCATCGATACCGCCGAAGGTCTGGCGTCCCTCGATCTGCCAACCTTCCGGCCTCTTCTTCCACAGGAGGCTCCACTGTTCTACGGCGCCCCGCGGTTCCGAGATCTGCGCCAACGTGCCGAGCGTGACGGCGGTCTGACCGTCACTTGTGAAAGCAGGCGGTTCGGAGACCAGGGTCACTTGCCGTGAGGAGAACACTCCGCGCAAGGCACCTTCTTCCGCGGCGCGTTTTTCGGCGTCGTCGAAATGCCAGGACCCGAGTGCGGCCGGGACGTTCTTCTGCTGGATCGCCATTTCAAATTTCCGAACCGCAGCCATCAGCGCCGGATCCCCTGCAGGCTGAGCGCTGCTGTTCGTTAACATCGCGGCGGCCAGAGCGAAAGCCATGGCGATGCGGATCGCAAACGCGCGATCCCTCTTTCCGCCCGCAAAGGAAGTACAGCCTGTCATGAATGAATCCGTCTCTCTATTTACCGCATTCCTGGCGGGAATCGTGTCCTTCATCTCGCCGTGCGTGCTGCCCATCGTTCCAGGGTACCTGTCGTTCATCAGCGGTATCAACGTCAACAAGTTCAAAAATTTGGAGACACCGAAAGACCAGGCTCGCCGGGTCGCGATCACTTCGATCTTCTTCGTTCTTGGTTTCTCGACGGTGTTCATCCTGCTCGGTGCGGCGGCCACGATGGTGGGTTACTACCTGCAACAGTACAAGCGGGTGCTGGGCATGGTGGGCGGTGTGGTCATCATCATCCTGGGCCTCCACATGATGGGGGTCTTTCGGATCAAGTGGCTTTTGGGGGAAATGAGAGCGGAAGTGAAAACAAAGCCGCTCGGGTTACTTGGAGCCTACGTTGTCGGCATTGCTTTCGCCTTCGGCTGGACACCCTGCATCGGCCCCATCCTGGCCGGAATCCTGTTGTATGCCTCTCAGCAGGAAACCGTGACTCAGGGTGTCGTCTTGCTGGCAGCGTATTCAGCGGGGCTCGGTATCCCCTTCATCCTGTCCGGTCTCGCGGTGAACTGGTTCTTCGCGGCCTCCGCGCGGATCAAGAAACAAATGCGCGCCGTCGAGATCGTCTCCGGCGTTCTGCTGATTGGCGTGGGCCTGCTGCTCGTGACCGATCGACTGAGCGTTCTGGCTCAGTACTTCTCGAAGCTCTTTCCAAGTCTCGCGACGCTTGGGTAGCTACTGACGCATCGGTTTCAGCGTCGCTTCGTCGATCAGCAACTTCGTTCCCGTCGCGTTCTTCACGTCCTCCACCGAAACGCCGTCCGCGATCTCGATCAGACGCAGCCCGTCCTTCTCGACTTCCATGACACCCATCTCCGTGATGATCAGGTTGACGCAGCGGCGTCCGGTGAAGGGAAGGGTGCATAGGTCGAGGATCTTGGCCGCGCCTTTCGCGGTGTGCTCCATGGTCACCACCACGCGCTTGGCACCCGCCACCAGATCCATGGCGCCGCCCATCCCTTTCATCATCTTTCCGGGGATCATCCAGTTCGCGATGTTGCCCTCGCGGTCAACCTGCAACGCGCCGAGAATGGTCAGATCGACATGGCCGCCACGGACCATCGCGAAGGAGTCGCTGCTGGAGAAGTACGCGGTTCCCGGAACTTCGGTCACGGTTTCCTTGCTCGCGTTGATGAGGTCCGCGTCTTCTGAACCCGCCGCCGGGTAGGGGCCGACGCCCAGCATTCCATTTTCGGAATGCAGCACGACACTGACGTCCTTCGGCACGTAGTTCGACGACAGCGTCGGGATGCCAATGCCAAGGTTGACGTAGTCGCCGTCCTTCATCTCGAGAGCGGCGCGCCGGGCGATGCGCTCGCGCACCGCATCAATTTCCATGGCGCCCTGGCCGCTCAACGTTCGCTTCTCGATGCGCTTCTCGTAACGCTCGCCCAGAACCAGGCGCTGCACGAAGATTCCCGGAGTGATGATGGAGTCGGGATCGAGCGACCCCTTCGGCACGATCTCTTCGACTTCCGCGATGGTGATCTTCGCCGCCATGGCCATCATCGGGCCGAAGTTGCGCGCGGTCTTCCGGAAGATGAGGTTGCCTTCGGTGTCCGCCTTCCAGGCCTTGATCATGGCGAAGTCCGCGCGCAGAGCGGACTCCAGGAGGTGCGGCCGTCCGTCGAACCAGCGGACTTCCTTGCCTTCGGCGATCAGCGTTCCATAACCGGTGGGCGTGAAGAACGCGGGGACGCCGGCGCCGCCCGCGCGGATGCGCTCAGAAAACGTGCCCTGCGGGACAAGTTCCACCTCGAGCGCGCCTTCGAGCGCCATCTTCTCGAAGACTTTGTTCTCGCCCACGTAGGTCGAGATCATCTTCTTCACAAGACCGGCTTCCAGCAGGAACGTGACGCCGAAATCGGTGGTGCCGGCGTTGTTGCTGATGATGGTCAGATTTTTGGGGCCGTGCGCCCTGACCGCCCGGATGAGGTTTTCGGGCAGGCCGCACAGGCCGAAGCCTGACGAAAAAATTCGGGCGCCGTCCGGGATGTCTTTGACCGCGTCGGCCGCGGATTTGAAGGTCTTGTTCATCGCCCGACGATCTTAAAGGCCGGAGACGACGGACTCGAACGCCGTCGTCGCGCAACGAACCGCACGGGTGAGCGAACAAGGTCTTGATTCGCGGGCTTTACGGTGTACGCTCATGGCGTCATGAAGAGTTCCGATCTCGCAGCGCCGTACATGCTGGTGGCGTCTCCCCTCATGAACGATCCAAAGTTCGCGCGGACCGTCATGGTGATCGGTCATCACGACAAGACCGGCGCGCTTGGCTGGGTGGTGAACCGTGT
>JBDTQB010000424.1:0-3957 GCA_039932395.1 Vicinamibacteria bacterium
TAGCCATGCGTAAAGGCATCGAAAAGATCGATATTCAAAGCCTCGACCTGAAAGATCAGGTCGTAGGAATCAACCGTGTCACCAAGGTCGTCAAGGGCGGTAAGAACATGTCGTTCGCCGCGCTCGTCGTCGTTGGAGATGGCGCCGGCCATGTCGGATATGGCAGCGGCAAGGCGCGCGAAGTGCCCTCCGCCATCAAGAAGGGTATTGAAGCGGCGAAGAAGAACGTCATCCGCGTCAACCTCACTAAAGAAGGCTTTACCATTCCGCACACGGTGACTGGCCGCTTTGGTTCGGGCGCTGTTCTGCTCAAGCCCGCTTCTCCCGGTACGGGCGTCATCGCGGGTGGGGCGGTTCGCGCCGTCATCTCCGCGGTTGGCATTCACAACATCCTCACGAAGAGCCTCGGCAGCTCCACCGCTCATAACGTGGTCAAGGCCACGATCGACGCGCTGCAGCAGCTGAAGGATCCGCACATGGTCGCGCGTCTGCGCGGTCGCGACGTCTCTGAGTTCATGCCTGCCTCGAAGTCCAAGGGCAAAGTGAAGACCGAGACCGCGACACCGACGACCACGACGACGCCGGCTCCCGCGGCTGCGGCTGCGTCCAGCGCTCCGGAAGCCGTCTAAGAACAGTAACGAAAAGCGAGAATTCTCATGGCCGCCAAGAAAACCAGCAAACCCAAAGCGACGGGGACGTTCAAGGTCGAGCTCTACGGCAGCGTCATCGGAGCAACCGAAGGACAGCGGGCCTGCGTCCGCGGCCTCGGCCTGCGCCGCATGCGTCACGTGGTCGAGCGGGAAGACACGCCCGAGAATCGCGGCATGGCCAAAAAGGTCCCGCATCTCGTTCGTTTCGTCTAGCCCGCACCCTTTAAGACATCGTCCTCAAGTTAGAAACGAAAGAAGATCATGACCCTTCGACAAGCTCAGGGCGACGCCCCGCGACGGAGCTCAGGGACCACCGGTCTCAGCAATCTCAAGCCCAATCCAGGTTCCACTCACAATCGCAAGCGCGTCGGCCGCGGGCCGGGTTCCGGCAACGGCAAGACGTCGGGTCGCGGTGAAAAAGGCCAGAAGAGTCGCAGTGGTTTCGCGCGCAAGCCGGGCTTCGAAGGCGGCCAGATGCCGCTGTATCGTCGCCTGCCCCGCCGTGGCTTCAACAACATCTTCCGCGTCGAGTACGCGGTGGTGAACCTTCAGCAGCTGGAGCTCTTTCGTGCGGGCGCTAGCGTCGGTCCGGACGATTTTGTGACCAAGGGCTTCATCGGTAAGAACGAGACCGAAGGCGTCAAGATCCTTGGTAAGGGCAAGCTCGCGAAGGGCCTGACCGTCAAGGCACACCGTTTCAGCGCGTCCGCCAAGGAAGCGATCGAGAAGGCCGGCGGCACCGCCGAACTGATCGGAATGAAGCCCGAAGCCACCGACAAGCCCGAGACCAAGGTGCGCAAGCCCAAGGCTGCGGCCAAGACCAAGGCTGCGGCAACGACGGCTGCGGCCCCCAAGCCCGCGGCGCAGGCGTAATCCTCCACCCATCTCTCCGAAATTGAGTTACCAGATCAACAGGTTCGAGGCCAGATGAACATATTGCAAAGCCTCCGCAACATCTGGGATGTCCCAGATCTCCGCAGGCGTGTGCTTTTCACGTTGTCGATGCTGTCCGTCTATCGCCTGGGCTCTCACATCCCGACGCCTGGCATCAACTCCAAGGCCTTGGTCGAGTTCTTCGAACAGAACAAGAGCAACGTCTTCGGGCTCGTGGATATGTTCTCCGGCGGCAACCTCGGTAACTTCACGATCTTCGCCCTCGGCATCATGCCGTACATCTCGGCGTCAATCATCCTGCAGCTTCTCACCGTGGTGTGGCCCTACCTTGAACGCATCAGCAAGGAAGGCGAACTCGGACGCCGCAAGATCACTCAGTACACCCGCTACGGCACCGTCATGCTCGCCCTGGTGCAGTCGTTCGGCATCGCCCTCTGGCTGGAGCGCACCACGCTCACGCAGACGTTCAAGATCGTCGAGACGCCCGGCTGGGGTTTCCGTCTGTTCGCCACTCTCACCATGACCACAGGCACCGCCTTCATCATGTGGCTGGGTGAGCAAATCACTGAACGCGGAATCGGCAACGGCATGAGCTTGATCATTTTTGCCGGTATCGTTGTCGGCTTCCCGCGAGCCGTCATCGACACCGTCTCGAAGGTCCAGCGCGGGGAGCTGTCGCTCATCACCGTGATCGTCCTGATGGCCTTGATGGTCGTGGTCATTGGAGTCATCGTCTTCGTCGAGCGAGCCCAGCGACGTCTCACTGTCCAATACGCCAAGCGCGTGGTGGGTAACAAGATGATGGGAGGGGCTTCCACCCACCTTCCGCTCCGCGTGAACACGTCGGGTGTCATCCCTGTCATCTTCGCCTCGTCGATCATCGCGTTCCCGCAGACCCTGATCCAGATGTTCGCGCCCAACAATGAGTGGATGCGTTCCATCGCCGAGCAGCTCCGCTGGGGCATGCCGCTCTACAACATCCTCTACCTTGTCTTCATTATCTTCTTCTGCTACTTCTACACCGCGATTGTCTTCAATCCTGAAGACGTAGCCGAGAACATGCGCAAAGCCGGCGGTTTCATCCCGGGGATCCGTCCGGGTAAGCGCACCGCGGAGTACCTTGACAAAGTTCTCGGTCGAATCACCTTCGGTGGTGCGATCTATCTCGCGGTCATCGCTCTGCTGCCTGAATTCCTGATCACTGGTTTCAAAGTCGCGCCTATTCCGCTCATCGGCCCCTGGCTGGACACATTCTTTACGAACAACGGTCTGAGCTGGATCACGGAAGGTCTTGGTCTCACGTTCCTCTTTGGCGGCACGTCGCTTCTCATCGTCGTCGGCGTGGCCATGGACACCGTCGCGCAGATCGAAGCACAACTCGTCATGCGTCACTACGATGGCTTCACCGGTCGAGGCCGGAGGATTCGTGGGCGCCGCTGATGCCAAGCCCCATCGCCCTCTGTGTTTCCTTCTTCTGGGCCCTCCGGGCGCAGGCAAGGGAACTCAGTCGGCGATCATCGCGCGCCGGACAGGCGTCGCCCGCATTTCCACCGGGGAAATGTTGAGGGACGCGATCGCCCGAAATACGCCTCTCGGTCAGCAGGCGGCACCCCTCATGGATAACGGCAACCTTGTTCCCGACTCCTTGTTGCTGGCGCTGATTGCTGAGCGCGTGGCGGAGCCGGATTGCGAGAAGGGACTGCTCCTCGACGGCTTCCCGCGCACCGTGAATCAGGCGGAAGCCCTTGATCAGCTGGTCAAGGATCGCAAGATGGAGCTCGTCGTCATGAATTTCGACGTGCCGCGCGCGGTTCTGCTTCGCCGCCTTTCCGGCCGCCGCTGGTGCCCGAACTGCCAGGCCACCTACCATATTGAAACTTCGCCTTCCAAGAAAGAAGGCATTTGCGACAACTGCGGCTCCAAGCTGATCCAGCGCGCCGACGATCGCGAGAATGTCGTGGCGAAGCGTCTTGAGGCGTACGAAGCGCAGACCGTCCCCGTGATCCAGCACTACGAGAAGCGCGGGCCCGTCCATCGCGTCGATGGCTACCGTGACGTCAACGAAGTGTTTGCAGAGATCGAGCAGTATCTCCAGGGGGCGCGCGCGTGACCACCCTCCGCTCCTTCTCCGAGATGGAAACGATGCACCGCGCGTGCAGCATCGTCGTCGAGACACTGGCGATCCTGGCCGAGCAGACCAAGCCCGGGATCACCACCAAGGATCTCGACCTCATCGCGGCCGATAATCTCAAGAAGCGCGGCGCCAAGTCTGCTTTCCTCGGCTACCACGGCTTTCCGGCAACGCTCTGCGTCTCCGTGAATGACGAAGTCGTCCATGGCATCCCCGGCAAGCGCATCCTCAACGAGGGCGACATCGTCGGCCTCGACTTCGGCGCGATCGTCGACGGCTACT
>JBDTQB010000425.1:0-3944 GCA_039932395.1 Vicinamibacteria bacterium
CGGGTTGCACCGCACGAGGGCGAAGCCTGCGAGCCGCGCTTGTTTCACTTACGCTCTGCCGTGTGAGGAAGGGAACGGGATGGAGCTAGATGAGCCCCGGCGTTTGCCGGGGCTCTTGCGACCGCAGCGTCAGGGCAGCCTATCGAGTGACGGTCACAGTGAACGAGCCTGTTTCGTTCGTGCCAGAGTAGTTGGCAGCCCAAAATCGATAGCTTCCGGCCGGCGCAGAAAAGCTGCATGTCGCGCTCGTTCCGGTGGTTCCGATATCTTGGCAGAGAATCGTGCAACCGGTTCCCTGCGGGACGTCGGTATCAACGTTGACGCTACTGCACGTCAGACCGCTGAGCACCCAGATATCGAGGTCGCTGGTGGCGAGAGTCCATCGCAGGGTGGCGGTCACCGTCCCCGCCGCGGTCAGAGTGAAATCAGTGATGCGTCCGGTGCTATTTCGGTTGAACACTCCCGTACCAGAGGCGACGGTCGTGGTCACCGGGGCGGGCGCGGGGGTCGCGGTGGGAGTCGGAGAGGAACTCGATCCCCCGCATCCCGCGTTCACCACCAGCCCGCCCAATGCCACTGCCAACGCCAATTTTCGATAGGTCATGCGCAAACAACTCCTGTGTGTTGATTTTTGTTGAGGTTGGAAAAGCTTCATCTCTCTCTAACGCGCAGTCGGAGGGCGAAAAGGCCGATGAGTTTTCTACGACGCTACTGAGCCCGTCGCGAGTCGCTTCTTCTTATCGCTGCAACGGGGCGAGGGCGGTCAGAACCTCGCGACCCTCGCGATCAAGACGGCCTTCCCGTTCGACCTGCTTGAGCAGGGAGAGGGCTCGCTCGCGTGTCGACTGGGCGATGAGGGGCGGCTCCTGGCTTGCGACGAGCGCGAGCCCGGCGCCCAGCGCAGTCCGAGCCGAGGCGTTGTCGGGGGCCTCGACGAGGAGCCCTTCGGCGATGTCGATCGCGCGTCGGGCGCGAAGAGAGGATGCCGAGTCACGCCCAAGAGCCTTCTCGGCCTGGGCCGCCGCGATCTCCGAACGGGCGAGCAGCGCGCCCGAGGCACGGTCCTGGGGCACGCGCGCACGAACGGCGCGAGCGTGTCCGAGAGCTCGCAGAGCACTCACTAAGGCGTCTTTCGCTCGTCCCAGACGCAACAGAGTGATGGCGCTCGTCAGTTCGATATTACCGGCGAGCTGGGGTTCCATCACGCTCGCGGGATCTCCCTGGATCAACGCCTCAGCGGTGGTTCGTGCCGCCTCGATAAGCGGTAAGGCTTCAAGAGGCCGGCCGGCATCAATTAGAGCGTCCGCCATCATTCGCCGGTGAGAGGCCTGGTCTCTCCGTATCGGCGTCACATCCGGATAGTCGCGCTGCAGGGCGACCAGCATGTCGATCGAGCGTCCGATCTCCTTGAGCGCATCGTCACGACGCCCGACTGCGCCCATCGTCCGACCCAGCCTCGCGTGGAAGCTGGCCGAGAAGTGCCGTCGCTCTCCATTCTCGGGCTCAAGGGCCAGCCAGCGGTCGACCAGGTCCACCGCCGCCTGATGGTGAGAGAGCGCTCCGTCAAGATCGCCCAGGTTGGAGCGTGAAGGACTGCCCAGAGTGTCACCGAGAAGGGCCTCGGATGTAGCGACGTCCCGCAAGGCGCTGGGCGGCGCGCCCGTCAGGGCAAGCAGAGATCGCCCCTCCGCCACCGATCGTCGAAATCTCGCGGAGGCCTCGGCGACATGGCCCGTCGCATCCTCGACCTCGCCCAGCCTTTGCTCGATCTGCACTCCCTCGAGACGGAAGGCAGGGTCTCCCGCAAGGCCTGCGGCGATGCTGTCGCGCAGCACGAGAGCCTTTTGGTAGCTCGCGATCGCCCCGGGGCGGTCTCCCAGATTCGCGAATCGGGGAAGCCCCTGCACGTCACCGAGCCGCACGTAGGCCGTAGCCACTTCGCGGGTGAGAGCCGCGTCCGAAACCGGGTCGGAGCGCAGTTGATCGAAAAACTCCAGGCTCCGCTCCACGATCAACCCGCGAGCTTTCGTCGAGCCCGGCAAATTCTGGACGGCGTCATGGATCTCGAAGACGAGCGCATTCGCTAATTTTCGGGTTTCGTCGAAACGCTGAACCGCCCGCTCCCGCTCGGAGCGAGCGATCCGCGACTGATGGATCGTGCTCGCGACGCCCGCTGACGTAGCGAGAATTCCCGCCACTGCCGCCGCGACCGCAACCCGGTTCCGGCGCGTGAACTTTCCAATTCTGTAAGTCAGCGTGTCGGCACGGGCCGTAACGGGATGACCACTCAGATGACGTCGAAGGTCATCGGCGAAGTCCCCGGCTCCCCGGTACCGTCGTTCCGGCTCCTTCTGCAGAGCCTTCAAGACGATGGTGTCGATGTCGCCGCGCAGTCTTTTCTTGTCTTCAGCGGTCGCCGCGAGAGTCGAAGGAGCGCGGGGGGCGGCGCCGATTTGAGTCGCGCGCCCTTCGAAGGAACTGGACTCGAAAGGCCTGGATCCTGTGAGCAGTTCACACAGGATCACGCCCAAAGCGTAGACATCGCTCGCCGTAGACAAAGGCCGGCCGAGAATCTGCTCCGGGCTCGCGTATTGCGGCGTCAGGCGGCGCTCGGAGGTCCGCGTCGAGCCCTCGGTCGGATCACGATCGAGCGCCTGGGCGATCCCGAAATCGAGGAGACGAGGGCGCCCCGTCTCATCGACCAGGATATTCGCCGGCTTGAGATCACGATGGAGAACCAGATTGTGGTGGGCGTACTCCACCGCCTCGCAAATCTCGGCCATGACCGCGATCCGGGCCTCAATGGAGAGGCCCTGCTTGCTCGCGTACACGACGAGGGGCGCTCCCTCGACGTACTCCATCGCAAAATAGGGTCGTCCGTCGTCGGTCGCACCTCCATCCAGGAGTCGGACGATTCCTGGATGCTGGAGACGCGCCAGCATCCGTCGCTCGGCCTCGAACCGGCGGAGCAGTTCGTCGGTGTCGAGCCCGCGGTTCAAGACCTTGATGGCCACGCGTTGCGCGAACGCGGGATCGGACCGCTCGGCGAGGTAGACCGTCCCCATGCCTCCGCGTCCAATTTCACGGATGATCCGATAGGGCCCGATGGACAGGGCGATCGGTCCGGGAGCGGGAAACGCGTCGCGCGCCGCTGGTGTCAGGAACGATGCATCGTCGTCGTTGCCCCGATGGGCGTCCAGGAGTGCTAGAGCCTCGCGCTCCATCTCCTCATCCGGCGCATGACGCGCCAAAAATTCCAAGCGGTTCTCCGGCGGAAGCTCGAGCGCGCGGCCGAAGAGATCGCGAAGGATTTCGTAGCGGGCGGCGTCCATGGAACCCTCAAGCTTAGGAGGTACACCTCGCTATGCTCAAAGCCGTGCAGGACGAACAGAGCAAGTCTGGAGCAGTCACCGGCCTCCTCCAGAAATGGGGCCATGGCGACCGCCACGCCCTCAACGAGCTGGTGCCGCTTGTTCAGGGCGAGTTGCGCCGCATTGCCGGGCGCGCGATGGCGCGGGAATCATCCGGGCACATTCTTCAGGCGACCGCTCTCGTGAACGAGGCCTATATCCGCCTGATCGGGCAGCACTCGGTCACGTGGCAGAGCCGCGCCCATTTCTTCGGCGTCGCCGCCCAGGCCATGCGGCGGATCCTCGTGGATGACGCACGGATGCGGAAAGCCGGCAAACGTGAGGCCTTGACGGTGGCTCTCGACGAGAACCTCCATGCGGCCGACGAACGTCCTCTTGATCTGGTCGCGCTGGACGATGCCTTGCAAGAGCTCGAACAACTCCATCCGAGGCAGACTCGTGTGATCGGCCTCCGCTATTTTGGCGGGCTGGAAATCAACGAGGTGGCCGAGGTTCTGGGAGTATCGGCCTCTACGGTCAAGCTCGACTGGCAGATGGCCCGCGCGTGGCTCAAGGTTCGCCTTCGGGGAGGCT
>JBDTQB010000426.1:0-3943 GCA_039932395.1 Vicinamibacteria bacterium
TTTTCGCGCCTGCAGCGCGATCAGGCACGCGAAGCCTCCCCAAAACGCGGTGAAGACGCGCGAGAGGAACAAGTCCCGCTCATCCGTGCCGACCCCTCGGAACCGCCGCACGAAATCGATCATCGAGGCGGTGGCGAGAGAGTTGAATTCTCCGGAGAGCGAGGACATCGCCGCCGCGAAGATCACCGCGATGATCAGGCCAAGGAGGCCGTGCGGAATCTGGGTCAGGATGTAGTGGAGAAAGATGTAGTTGGTGTCGTTGTATTCCGCCGTGCCCGTGGATTTTTTATAGACCGACGCGACTTCGGTCCGCGCATCCGCGAACTCCTTCTGAGCCGCGAGGTAGGCCTCGCCTTCGGCGCTTCCCTTGGCCGAAGCCAGTTGAAGGGCCGCCGCTCGTCGCGCCGCGAATGCGTCGGCGTAGCGAGTCTCGGCATGAGCCTTCTCGGGAGACTGCACGCTTTCGAAGCGCGCTCGTGCCACGCTGTTGAAGAGGGGGGGCGGCGCCTGGAAGTGGAAAAACACAAAGACCAGAATGCCGGTCAGAAGAATGATGAACTGCATCGGCACCTTGAGGAAGGCGTTGAAGAGCAGCGACAAGCGGCTTTCTCTCAATGAAGACCCCGAGAGATAGCGCTGGACCTGGCTCTGATCACAGCCGAAGTACGAAAGCATCAGGAAGGTCCCGCCGATCAGACCTCCCCAAAGGGTGTAGGGCTTGGTCAGAGACGTGTCGAGGTCGACCGCGTTGAAGCGGCCCGCCGTCTGCGCGATGGCCAAGGCGTCACGGAACGACACCTCGGTGGGCATCTTCGCCAGGGCTACGAACAAGCACGAGAAAATGCCGATCCATACGATGGCCATTTGAACGACGTCGGTCCAGATGACTGAGCGGTTTCCGCCCTTGAGGACGTAGAGAATGGTCGAGCCCCCCATCACCAGGATGGTCGCCGCTTCCGGCAGACCGAGAATGGTGGAAAGAACCAAAGAGGGCGCGTAGAGCGTGACCCCAACGGCCATGCCCCTTTGCAGCAGAAAAAGCAGGCTCGTGATCGTTCGCGTCTTGAGGTCGAATCGCTGTTCCAGGTACTCGTAGGCGGTGAAAACTTTCGCCCGGTAGAAAAAGGGCACAAGCGTCACGCACAGGATGACCATGGCGAACGGCAGCGCGAAGTAGACGACCAGGAATCGCATCCCGTCGGTGTAGGCCTGCCCGGTCGTCGCGATGAAGGTGATCGCGGAGATCTGGGTGGCCATGACCGAAAGGCCGACGGCCCACCAGGGCATCTCGCGTCCGGCAAGGAAGAAGTCGTCGACCTTCCGATTGTTCCGGCCGACCCAGTAACCGAAGGTCACGATCCCGGCCAGGTAGATGGCCAGGACCGTCCAGTCGAGAGTAGACATCTTTGAGGAGTCGGCCTCAGTAGGGGAAGTGCGAGAACAGGGCGACGAGAAGGATCGCCAACACATTGGCCACGATGACGGAAATGTAGATCGCCCGCCACGTACCGAAGATCGGAACGCGGCCGGTATCTGAGTTGTCGTCGCCTGGAACGGACATGCCGTGATGTTACCTGCGAGGCGTGAGATGCCCTTCCGGCAACCGCGCGTGCGGGCTGGACAATGAGACGCCGGTTTCCTCTACAATTCGCACCGGGAAATCATGGTCACCGGCTTCAACACCGACGTCAAGTACAAAGGCGTGACGTACCACGTCCAGACGGAAGACAAGGGTCCGACGACTCCGATGGTGCTGACGCTCATCTACAAAGGCGGCGAGATCCTGGGCGCCAAGCGCTTCCAATACAAGGACGTTCCGGAAGCCCAGGACGACAAGGGCCTCGCGAAGCTGATGGAAGATATCCACGCCGCGACCATGAACGAAGTGAAGCAAGGTCGTTATGCCCCGCAGGACGACAAGACGGTCATCGAAGATCTGTCGCTCGACCAGCTGGTGCTCGCGTATCTGGCGTCTCGCGCAGCTTCCGCTCCCGCGCGCTGAAGCTCGCCTCGGTGGCCGGCCTTAGAGTCGCTTCATGAGCGACGATGCCGGCGCGATCGGGATCACGGTTAACGGAACTGCGTCTAGCTGTCCGGCCGGTTTGACGGTCGAGGGTCTGTTGCGGAATCTCGGTCTTCCCCTTGCGCGGGTTGCGGTGGAGCGCAATCGAGAGATTGTGCGACGGGACCTTCGTGAGGCGGTTCTCGTTCAGCCAGGCGATGTCTTTGAGATCGTGACCTTCGTGGGCGGTGGGTAGATCGGTTCCGTCCTCCCTCTGAGGCGTGTGATCAAACGCGCCTCAATTCGCTTTTTGCGTGGAGAGTCCCTCGCAGCCGGGCTAAGATCACCAGCCGCTGGACTTCCGGAGGAGGATGTCGCCCCATGCCTTATTTCGAACTCGATCCGTTGCTTAACAAAATGCTCGATTTCGCACCCGGCATTTCCGACCTGAACCTCTCGGTCGGCCGTCCGCCCCAGGTTGAACTCGACGGCCAGCTCAAGGGCGTCGACTACATGGGCATCGACAAGCTTTCGCCCTACCAGACCGAGCAGATCGCCATGCGCCTGATCGCGGGCAAGCGCGACGTGGCCGACAAGCTGGTGAAGACGGGCTCCACTGACCTCTCCTATTCGCTCTCCGGCCGCACCCGCTTCCGCGTGAACATCTTTGCCCAGCGCGGCACGTTCTGCGTGGTCATGCGCGTCATCCCCAGCAAGATTCCGACGATCGAACAGCTCGGCATTCCCGCCGTGCTTGGCAACATCGCTCACGAGCGGAATGGAATCGTTCTCGTCACCGGCCCCACCGGCTCCGGCAAATCGACGACGCTCGCGGCCATCATCAACAAGATGAACCTCGAGAAGGCGATGCACATCATCACGATCGAAGATCCGATCGAGTATCTGCATCCGCATCACAAGTCGACGATCAACCAGCGTGAAGTCGGCATGGATACCCAAACCTTCGCGCTCGCCCTGCGCGCCGCTTTGCGCCAGGCGCCGAAAGTCATTCTGGTCGGCGAAATGCGCGACGTGGAAACCATCTCGATTGCCCTTGAAGCCTCCGAAACGGGTCACTTGGTGCTCTCGACGCTCCACACCATCGACGCCGCCAAAACCATCGAACGCATCGTCGGCGTGTTTCCGAGATCCGACGAACGGCAGGTCCGCACCCGCTTCTCGGCAGCTTTCCGCTGGGTCGTGTCCCAGCGTCTCGTTCCGAAGATCGGCGGAGGCCGTATCGGCGTCTGCGAAATCCTGCGTTCTACCTCACGTACGCGTGAGTACGTTCTGGAGGGCGAGCGTGACGGCAAGAGCCTTCATGACGCCATGGAAGACGGCGCTTTGGACGGCATGCAGACGTTCGACAATGAGCTTTATCGCCTGATCGGCGAGGGCATCGTTGAGCGCGAACTCGCGTTGTCCTACTCGACCAACCGCACCAACCTGCAACTGAAACTCGATACGCAGGGTGTGGGTGGCGACAAGGCCGATGACGAAGCCAAGGGTGCGAAGGGTGCGGCCATGGCCAAGGCCGCGGCCATGGCCAAGCCGGCTGCGACTTCGGCGATCAAGAAACCTGCTCCGCCCAAGACCGACATGGACGATCTTCTCGAAAGGTAAAGCTGATGCAAGCCACCTGCTCATCGTGTTCCCACGTCGTCACGGTCGACGAGAATAATCCCAAGCTGCCGGAGGGGGCCTTCTCGGTCAAGTGTCCGAAGTGCCAGACGCCGGTTCGGTTTGCGGGCCGTGGTGCTCCCAAGGCCGCCCCTGCCGCAGCACCTCCGTCCGTTGCCCCAAAAGCCGCAGCGTCAGCAGCACCGGCTCCAATACCGCCGCCTCTGGTCCCGCTCAAGCCCACGGCCCTGCCGGGAGAACGCGCCGTGGTGGCGCTTGACGATCAGCAACGCGCCGCCGAAATTGCGCAGACGATCGGTC
>JBDTQB010000427.1:0-3926 GCA_039932395.1 Vicinamibacteria bacterium
CGGCTCCCGCTTCGATGAGCCCGATCTGCCCCGGTGTGCTGGGCAGGGCCGAGGCGAGATTGACGGCCAGATAGACGAGGAGCCATCCCCCGGGGCCAACGTGGATATCGACGGCCAGAGCCACCAGCCCGACCATGAGAATGTCGGAGGCATCCTGACCACACGACCACGCCAGCGCCCGGACGGCCACCCGCGGTGTCGCCGTCCTGCGGATTGAATCAAGCGCTACCCAGGCCCCGTGCTTGGCACGCTGCCAGAGGCGCAGGACCGAACCCTTCGGGGCGGCTTGAAGGCTGATCCGCGGGGGCTGATCCGCCGGATCAGAGCGAAGGAAAAGGACAAACATTCCAAAAACCAGGGCGCCGGTCAGGAGAAAGAGGTAAAGCACGATATCCATGCCGGGAGACATCTCGGTCAAGGCGAGGGTTGGAGGTATGAGGATCCAGAGGCTGCTGAGCTCCACAACCTTTTCGCTCAACTGAGCGGCCAGCACGGACGCCATGCGAAATCCGCGACGCTTCATCTGGACGGCGAAAAGCAGATCGCCCGCGCGGGCGGGCAGAAGGTTGTTCGCCGCATAGCTTGCGAAGTACAGCCAAGTGAGCTCCCAGAACTTCAATGCTTCGCCCTGGCCCGCGGCCGCCCTCAACAGAACCGCTCGCCGGTTCACGCGCGCATACGTGTTAAGCGTGAGATTGACGAAGACGGCAAGCGCCACAAACCTGAGACGGGAGTCCACCAGGAGCGCAACCACTCTGCTCACATCAAGCTGCTGGAGAGCGGCAAAGAGCGAGACGATCAGCAGAGCCACGAGCAGCCAGGCGAGAAGCCGCCCCGGGAGGGTACGTCGCGCCGGCCCCGCTTCGCTCATCCCTTCACCCTTCAGATGAGAAAAAGTCCGGCGAGGACGGGGCCTAACCCGTCGGCAAAGGCACGCGGCACCCTCTTCCACGCCGCCACGATCCTCTCCACCGTGGCGCCTACGGGCTCGATGATCGGGGGGGCGCCCCGATGAATGAAGTAGAAGGGTTGCGGCACCACCGTCGCCCCCCACCGCCGCTTGAATTCCAGACTGGAGGTGCCCCGGAAGGAGCGGCCGAAATCGAGGGTGTGCAGTCCGCGGGCGCAGCTGCGTTTGATGATCTCCCAGTAAAGAAGATTGTTCGGCGCCAGCGCGAAAGCGCTCGGGGCTGACGAAACGAAGGGTACGTTCGCCACGCCGCGATACTCGATCACCAGGGCGCCGCCCACGGTGAGCGCTCCGTGTCGCACCGTGATGACGTAGGCGCGCGGTCCGAAGGCCGCAAGAATCCCGCGAAGAAACTCCCGGCCATAGATCGGCGTCCCTTTGCGGTGCATGTTCAGGGCGAGAACGTCATAGAAGGCTTCGAACTCATCTTCACCCGTCACCACGCGAAGACCGGAGGCCTCGGCCTTCCGCACCCGATTCCGAATTTCCCCACGGAAGCCTTTCCACAAACTCGCCTCTCCCGCCCGGAGAGACAACGTAGCGATGACCGCCGCGTCTCCCCGGTCCCACCGGGCTTCGGTTCCCCCTTCGCCCACGGATTTGTGGATCAGGTAGGAGAGATGACGCTTCTCGGCCACGCGACGGGCTTCGTCGAGCAGGCGCACGCGGGCTTCTTCATTCGAAGCGAGAACCCGACCATAGCCTCCAAAAACGGCGGTCACGCCATAGCTCGACCAGAGGCGGCGGACGATGAATAAAGGCAGAAGCCCTTCGATCTCCCCGCTCGGACCGCGAGCAATGAGAGACGGCGTCTCGACCCCGTACGCAGCCCGAGCCGCGATTTGCCACGCGCGATGGTGATAGCAGGTGGCGTCCTCATGCGCGGCTACATAGTCGTCCCAGGCTCCCTCGGTCTCAGCGGACAGAATCTCGAGCGAAAGGGTCATGGATGGGAGGCTCAGTGCAACTGGGCGAGAAGGGCGCGCGCCTCGATGCTGTAGTGGGCGTCCTCGACCAGATATTCAGGTCTCGGGACCGCGTGAACGCTCCACTCGAGCAGGCTGCGGGCTTCCTCGGTTGCAGGAGGGCTGAGACCAAGCAGCGCCTCGGCCAGAAAGTAAGCATTCGCCGGATTCTTGGGAGCGGTCGTTCGGGCCAGTCGCAGGAATCTGGTGCCTTCAGGACGCGAGACCCAGGTCGTGAGCAGGGGAATCCTTGGGCATTCGTTATGGAGGCGACCCAGCACGACCAGCGCGCCCCCCTGCTCCGCGGACGGGTCGATCTGAATCGCGGCAGTGGCGAGGTCACGAATCCGACCGGGGGCTCGCTGGAAGGCGGCCGAAACATGGTGGCTCACCGCCCACTCGCCCCAAGAAACCGCGGCCCAAGTGTAGATCATGGCCGCAGGAATCGGCTGATCGGCGGCGTCTGAACGAACGCGTCCCTTGCGTCGCGCCATGTCCACGTCGAGCGCTTTGACGGTTTGCTCCGAAAGCTTCATGGCCTCATCGAAGATCGCGATCTGTTCGCGGCCCGAGAGGCCGCAAAACCCGCCGCGAAAGAAAAACGACCGCAACAGCGCCAGGCGTGGCTCATAGGCGGTAGGGTCCAGCGCGATCGCCTCGCGATACTCGGCGATGGCCCGGTCGACCATCTCGGTGCGGGCGATGCCGTCGTGACTGCCCTCTGCCCGCCGGGCGTAGAAAGCGTCCCCGCGCTCCAGGGCTTGAACCGCAGGAAGGTTGGGCGCGCTGGCGAGCGCCAAAAGAGCTGCGGCTGCTAGTAACAAAGTTCGAGGAGACCCGTGAGGAGGCTAGCACGCGAGGCCCGAGTCACTTTATTTCGCGATGACTTGACTCCTTTCGAGGATCAAGGGGAACATCTCACTCCTTACGAACGTCAGAGGGAGTGAATGTCCTTGAAATCCTTGCCCAAAGATCCCGAGGCGGAAGCCATCCTTCGCGGCACGCTCGACATGCTGGTGTTGCGCACGCTCACCATGGAGCCCATGCACGGCTGGGGCATCACGGAGCGGATTGAGAACTGGTCAGAGGAAGTCCTCAGCCTCGGCCAGGGCACGCTCTATCCAGCCCTGTATCGGCTGGAGCGCCAGGCCTTCATCAGTTCTGAGTGGCGGATCACGGAGAACAACCGCCGCGCCCGCTACTACGCGCTCACCGCCAACGGCCGCAAGCACCTCGATCGCGAGATGGAATCGTGGCAGCGGATGGCGCGCGCGATCAACCTCGTCTTGAAGGCGGCTCAAGCGTGACCGCGCGCCGCGACGACCTCGACGGACGGCTGAATGACGAGATTCAGTTCCACCTTGATCAGCAGATCGCCAAGAACGTCCGTGCGGGGATGTCCGCCGAAGAAGCCCGGCGCGCGGCGATGATCAAGTTCGGCGGCGTGGAGCGCACACGCGAATACACGCGCGATCAGTTTCGAGGCGCGGGAGTCCGTGAGTTCATGCGCGACGTCCAGATCGCCATCCGCAGCTGGAAACGGTCGCGGGGCGCGGCCCTCGTTGCGATCCTCACCCTTGCCATCGGTATCGGCGCGAACACCGCGATGTTCAGCGTCTTGCGCGCCATCGTACTCAACCCCCTTCCCTACCCGGAGCCCGATCGAATGGTTTCCATCTGGGACTTCAGCGACAAGAGTCCGCACAACGAAGTGTCGTACGCGAATTTCGCCGACTGGCAGGCGCAGCAGACCTCATTCCAAAGCCTCGGCGTCTATCGCTGGTGGACCGCGAACATCACCGGCGATCAGGAGCCCGAACGCGTGCAGGGATTCCAGCTCACCGCGGAAGCGATCGACGTCTTCGGACTCCGACCTCATCTCGGCCGCTGGTTCACCCGCAACGAGAACGAGCCGGGTAAGGACAAAGTCGTGCTGCTCAGCTATGGCCTGTGGCAGCGTCGATTCGGTGCGGACCAGGCGATCCTTGGAA
>JBDTQB010000428.1:0-3906 GCA_039932395.1 Vicinamibacteria bacterium
CCTTCGGATGAACGCCATCCAACTCTCCGTTTTCGAGACGCCAGAGAATGTTCTCCGTGCGGTCTCCGCCCCAGCCAAAATTCGCAGCGTTCCATCCATGAAAGGTCTGGTTCCAATGCGCGAGGAACTCGGGATAGTCGAGCGCTCCCCAACGGCGCGTGATCGAGTCCCCCTCGAAGTAAACGTCGATGCCTCCGCTCTTCGCCTTCGCCAGCAGTTCTTGATGCACTAGATGTGAGTTGGCGTCGCTTCGCATCCGCGCTTGATCAGGCGGCGTTTCAGGAGGCGTATATTTCAGGATCCGATTTGCCCATCCGATGAAGAAGCTCATGTTCGAGCGATCCTCGTGGCCTCCATCGTGCTGACGCCACGCAAGTTCACCGTTGAGTAGGCTCGTATTGTGCGGCGGCATGCGCGCGGTTCGATAGTCCTCGGTGACGCCAAGGTCACGTGAGCCGAGCAATCGGAAGACGGAGCCTGCAGCGACTGCCGCCATGTAACTGCCTTGCTGGTCGAGCCAATTGGCATCGCCCTTGTCCGGAACGCCGTAGCTGATGAAGGTGGGGCGAGGGGCGCAGAGGGCGATGAGTTCGTGCGCATCGACCGGGATGTCATTGGCGTTCTTGCTTCCAAAGGCACTCTCGGCCGCGCCGTATTTCAAGAAGTTTCCTGCCATCCAATGGTACTGGCCCGACCCGGTCAGGTTCTCCACCTGTTCACCGAAGTTGCGGCGATGCGGCTTCGCGCCGCCTTCACCCGAGGATCCCACCAACGCCACCGCGAACCGAGGCTCGAAAGCCATGGTCACGAGCGCCGCCTTGCCGTACCTTGAGACTCCCTCTATCCCCACGGCCCGGGCGTTTACGGCGGGCAACGTCTCCAGATAGTCGAGTGCGCGAGCCGCTCCCCAACCCCACGCGCGAAGGGATCCCCATTGCTCGGGCGTCCGACGCGCGCCCTTGTTGGTGAGTCCGATGATTCCCGCGGTGAGTCCCGCGCCGTTGTCGGCTTGAATGCTCGCGGTGCTGAGCGACACATAACCCCAGCCCGCTGCAATGAGCTGATCGGTGGACGGGGGAGCGGCCGGTTCCGGGGCGCCCGGGAAACGAAACACGGGGTCCCCGGGCATGTTGCCGCTGCCGAACATGATCAAGACTGGAACCGGTCCCCGGGCGTTGAGGGGAAGGACGACCGCCATTTTGAGATCGACGCTGATGGACGGATAGGCCGTGTTATCCACGTGTCCGATCAGGCGGCGGGCGATGACGGGCTGTCCTCCCATCGTCGTCTCGATCGACTCGGCCACCGCCCACGTCAGCCGCGGCACGAGGTTGGGCACTTCGCCGTAGACCTCGGTTTCAAAGTCGCGCGCGATTTCGGGCCGTCGCTCTTGCCACCAGATTTCCGGAGTCGTGACTTTGCCGCCGTTTTTCAAAACCAACGGGCTTGGCCAGTCGGGGAAGGGATTCGCTCGGGCGGGGTCATAATTCGCGGCACCCGGTTCACTTGGCCCTGCGCGACCGTTGGCGCCCGGCCGCATCCTCGTGATGCCGAGCTGCCTCAGCATGTCCGCATGGTCCTCGCGCGCCAGGCGATCCAGGCGGTCTCTCTCTTCAGCAGCCACCGAGAACGGATTCACCGGTGCCACAGAGGCCGTCGGAGACGGAATGGCCTGGGGGGAAGCCTGGGCGACGGCCGTCGGAGAGGTCAAGCTCAGGCCGCAGAGAAGACCGGTAAGTCGAAGGATTGAGATAGGTGAACCTCTTTGTTCGATCCTAGTCCAAATAAGTTGGGGAAATCTCTCGTCGCGTCAATTTGTCGGCGTGCCGCGTCCAGACCGGATCCTCTTGCAGACGCCAGTGGGACAGTCCTCGCCCGACTCCAGTGTTCAGGCCGAGGAAGGCCCACGCCGAGAAGCGGCGGGCTCGCGGTCGCGGCCTGAGCCCTCCAACCTCGGCCCATCCCATATCGAAATGGGGGTCATGACTAGCGCTCCGCAGTCGGATGATAAGAAAAACAGTTGACTTCCATAACGAAACGGAGGTAGAAGAATCCAAAGTTTGTCACTCTCTGGTCCAAACAGGGGGTGACGTCGGGACGGTCGACGCTGGAACCGAACTCGACACCAAGTCAAAAGACTGACAAGGCAATTTCAGGAGATTCCTATGCACCGACACGCCGATCTAGACGTGAGCCGCTGTAACCCCAGAGTTCTCGTGGACTACGCGAGAGCATTCAAACGAGCGACAACGGCCATTGCGCTCCTTGTGCTGACCGCCCTCCCACTCGCGGCGCAGACCACGAGTGGAACCGTTTCGGGCACTGTGAAAGACCCGCAGGGCGCAGGCATGCCCACGGCGGTCGTCACATTGACGAGCCCGGTCACAGGTACGGTTCTCACCGCAGCAGTCAGCAAAGGCGGCGAGTTCGTCTTCGCGAGCGTCCCGCCTGCGACCTATACCCTCCTGGTCAAGGCCGATGGATTCAAGCCGGCCGAGCGAACGAAAGTTGTGGTGAACGCCGCCGACAAACTCTCTCTCGGCACCATCACGATCGAGCTCGGTGGACTCGCAGAGACGGTCAGTGTCAGCGCTGACGTCGCCCTCCTGCAGACCCAGAGCGCGGAACGCTCGTTCGCGGTGACCGGGGACAGCATGCAGAAAATCGCGGTCAACGGCCGCGGCTTCTTCAACATGGCCTTCCTCGCGCCCGGCGTCGTCGCCAACGGTGTCTCGAATACCGCGGGTGTCGAATCGCAGAACATGAGCGCCAACGGTCAACGGCCCAGCACCAACAACGTGACCCTCGATGGCGTCACCGACGTCGATACCGGCAACAACGGTGGTCCCATGGTGGCGGTGAGCGTCGACTCGGTTCAGGAAGTCAAGATCCTCACTTCCAACTATCAGGCTGAGTATGGCCGCTCGGTCGGAGCGCAGGTCATGGCGGTCACGAAGAGCGGAACCCGCGACTTCCATGGCTCACTCTATGGATACCGTCGCTCCAGCGACCTCAACGCCAATACCTGGATCAACGGCCACACTCCCGGCCGCGATCTCAAGGGCAACCAGTTGCCCTACTCGATCGTTCCGCCCCTTGACCAGCGCGACCTCGGCTACACCATCGGTGGTCCGGTCTTCATTCCCGGAAAGTTCAACACGGATAAGAACAAGCTCTTCTTCTTCGCGAGTCAGGAATTCGAGCATCGCCTCAATCCGCAGACGACGCCCCAGCGCGTCCGGGTGCCTACCGCGCTTGAGCGCGCAGGTGATTTCTCGCAGACACGCGACAACGCAGGAAACCTCTTTCCCTACATTCGTGACTACACGACCGGTCTGCCTTGCAGCGCAGCGGACACTCGCGGTTGTTTCCAGGACGGCGGAGTGGTGGGGCGCATTCCGGCGAGCCGCCAGTATGGGCTGGGCGTCAACATCCTGAAGATGTATCCGTTGCCGAACTCAGATGAGAGCCTGAGCCAGGGCTTCAACTACTTCACTCAGGAGGCCACCAGCCAGCCGGAGCGCCAGGACCTCCTTCGCCTCGACTGGAATATCAACCCGAAATGGCGCGCCAGCGGCAAGATCCTGAACAACAAGAGCGATCGCCTGCTCCCGTATGGGTCGTTTGTTCTCGCCTCGAACCTGCCTGACTACTCGGTTAGTTACCTCTTCCCCCGCCGCGCCTACTCGTTGAGCGCCTCTGGAACCCTGAACAACACGACCTTTGTTGAGTTCACTCTTGGCTATAGCCACAACTCGATCGACATCCTCCCCGATCAATCGAACGCGGACAAGTTCACCAAGACGAAGCTGGGTCTCTCGGCCTTCCCGACCCTCTACCCGGGTGCCGTCCAGCTCGACCTGCCTCCTCGATTCCAGTATGGCGGTCGCGTCGCGAATGCTCCGA
>JBDTQB010000429.1:0-3874 GCA_039932395.1 Vicinamibacteria bacterium
TACAAGGTCACGGCGGGTCGACCCGGAACGGTGGAGATGGTGGAAGCCACGCGGTCGATGAGCAACCTCTTCATCGTCGCCGGGATTCCGTTCGATGGTGACCGGACGGAACAGCTGGATGCGCTTCGGCCAGGGGTTGCGGAAGGCAAGATCCGCGGGCTGAAGCTTTACCCCGGCTATCAGCCGTTCTACCCAAGCGATCCGTCCCTCGCGGCGGTCTATGCCTTCGCGAAGGAGCACGCGCTCCCCGTCATGATCCATAGCGGCGACACCTACTCGCCGCGCGGCAAGCTGAAGTACTCCCATCCTCTTCATGTGGATGAGGTCGCGGTCGATCATCCGGACGTCAACTTCGTCATCTGCCACCTTGGCAATCCATGGATCCGCGACTGCATGGAGGTTGTCTACAAGAACGCGAACGTCTACACGGATTTCTCGGGTCTCGTGCTCGGCGACTTCGATGACCGCTTCGAGAGCTACATGCTCCGACAGATCCAGGAAATGCTCGCCTACGGAGTTCAGCCGGAGAAGTGTCTCTACGGCACCGACTGGCCGATCGCCTCGATGGAGTCCTACCTCGACTTCATGGAGCAGTTGAAGATGCCGCCCAAAGAGCGCGCCATGATTCTCAGCGACAACGCGATCCGCCTGTTCCGCCTGCCGTCTCTCGCCCCGCTTCCCCAGAAGCGCCTTCCTTTCTTCGGGCGTCCGTAGCAACCGACCGTGTCTTCGGGCTCGCGGTGTCTCTTATATTAGTTTGAACTCAAACGAATATGAGAATATACTGTCGGTGAAAGGAATCACCATGAAAGCACCCAAGTCGATCGTTTGCGCCGTTGATCTCCGGGCGGGAGGGGATTTGGCCATTATGGAAGCGGACGGGTGGGCGCGCCGGCACGATGCCGTTCTGACGTTCGTGCACGCGATTCCCGAGATGTCCAGGTCGCATGTCCTGTTCCCCCAGTTCACGCAGCGCACCTTTGAATCCCTTCCCGCGCTGACCAGGCTGACTGCCGACGCCGTGGCGGGACGAGTTCAGCGACTCACGGGTCGCAAGCAGGAAGACCTGGACGTCCGTATCGAAACCGGTTCGCCCGCCGCCATCATCGTGAACATCGCGGAGGAGGTGAGCGCGGATCTCATCGTGGTCGCGGCGGTCGGCGGAGACGGCACGATCGCGCCGCTTGGCTCCGTGGCGTTGCGGACCGCGCGACATGCGCACTGCCCGGTTCTGGTGGTCCGTCCCTCGCCGCCTGGGGGTGTCGTGCTGGTTGCGACCGACCTGTCAGATCCAACGTTTCCGGCGGTTCGGGCGGGCGCCTTCGCGTCGCGCGCGTTGGGGGCATCCGCGGTCGTGATCCACGTTTCGGAGTTCCCCAACATCATGCCGGTGGCGCCCAACGCGTTGAGCCCGGCGGTCACCTACGCGACCAATGCGGATGACCTGGATGCGCTCCGCGAGTCGGCGCGCGAGTGCCTGGACAATGCCCTCGAGCGCGAGGGTCTGAACGGCACCGGAACCATCACTGAGGGTATCCCGGCCGTTGCGATTGTCAGCGCGGCCCGGCGGCTTCAGGCCGGGCTTGTCGTCATCGGAACCGAGGGGCGCACCGGCCTGCGACGCATGCTGCTTGGCAGCACCGCCGAACAGATTCTCCGCGACTGTCCCTGTTCCACTCTCGTCGTCCGACTTCACAGCAAGGAGCCCGTTCATGAAGAAGCTGCTGATCGTTCCCGTCAGTATCCTGGATTCAGTGGTGATCGTGCGTACGCGGGGGCTTGAGCTCTCCACTTCCCAGCGTACGGAGCTCCATCGATGTGAAGCCGCGATGGGTCGGGTTTTCCAGCTGATTCATCGGATCGAATGGAAGATCGAAGCTCTGGAGCGGGGGACGTCGGTGAGGTGCGAGATCCGGGCTAAAAGCGGTGTCTTCTCCGCCACATCCACCGCAACTGGGACGTTACCCGCGATTCACGGAGTGGTGGAACAGATCCTCAAGCAGAAGCGTCGAGCCAAGGAGATCAAGGTGACTCGTCGTCGCGTGAGCCCGGTCAAAACGTCGAAACGCAGCGCCGCTCCGACGGAGATCTAGAAGTCCGACAGAATCCGTGAATACGCCTGAGTGATGGCGTTGTACCAAGTCTGCGCCATGATCTGGTATCCGACGGCCTTCGGATGGATGTGATCCACGAAGAGATCGACGTTCGGGATGCCGCTCTTCACGAATGCCGTGTTCAGGTCCACGATGACGGCACCTTCCTGGTCCGCCATCTGCCGAAGATAGAAGTTCTGCAGATCCACCCAGCCGTTGCGGGATTCCGGAGCACGGTCGTCGTAGCCCACGTTGACCGGTGTGATGGTTCCGATAAACGCATGCCCACCCGCGCCACGGATCTGCCGAATCATGGAGCGAAGGCTGTCCGTGGTGAAACAGGGAAGCAGGTCGTAGTTACATCGCCGGTCGTTGTAGTCATTCACGCCGTAGAAGATCAGAGTGAAGGCAGGGCGATCGGCGGCGAGCCTCTCGCCGAGGCGTTCCTCTCCAGCGTCCGACCGAGTGGCGTCGATGCCTTCGTTCAGGATCGCGCCGGATCCAAAATGCGCGCGGAGCATCGCTTGCAGGATTGCGCGATAGCCTTGCCCATCGCCGACTTCCGGCTCGCCGTTCGTGATGCTGTCTCCAAACGCCATGTAGACATTGGGCTGGGCGGAGGAGCCGAGGGGCAGGGTGATCGGAACGTTGATGGTGGTTGACGACGGAACAGAAATCATCGAAGTCGCCGGCGGCCGATAGAAGACGGGCAATGAGGCGGCCGTGACGTCAAGCGTCTGCGAGCCCTCGGGAACCTGAATGATCGTTTGACCGGTCAGCTCTGCGGTTCGACCTCTGGCACCCCCGGCCACGATCTCAACGTTGGGGATGCGCGTGATTTCATTCCCGTCGAGAACCTTGTTGCCGTTCTCATCGAGGAAAGCCACGAACGTGACGGACCTTGTGGTGACCGCGCTGGGACCGGTCGGTCCGCCGGCCCCACCCCCCCCGCAAGCCGGAACCAGAAGCGAAAGGCTGATCGCGAATGCGCCGCGGGAGTTCATATGCAACCCTCAGACTTTCACCAACTAGTTCACACCGAGCTTGGCGCGGAAGTAGGCGATGGTCGGGATGAGTCCCTCGTCGAGGCTGACCTTCGGCTCCCAGCCGAGGAGTGTCCGCGCGCGGGTGATATCGGGCTGACGGACCTTTGGGTCATCTTCCGGGAGAGGCTTTTCGACAATGCGACTTCGCGATCCGGTCGCCGCGATCACCTTCTTCGCGAGATCGAGGATCGTGAGTTCCTGCGGATTTCCGATGTTCACCGGATCGCTCGTGTCCGACATCATGAGGCGATAGATCCCGTCGACCAGATCCGATGCGAAGCAGAGGCTGCGGGTCTGTGTGCCGTCGCCGAAGACGGTGACGTCTTCGTTGCGAAGCGCCTGGCTCATGAACGCAGGAATCGCGCGTCCGTCCATCACTCGCATGCGCGGACCGTAGGTGTTGAAGATGCGAACGATCCGGGTCTCGATGCCGTGGAAGCGGTGATAGGCCATCACCATGGCCTCGGAGAAGCGCTTGGCTTCGTCATAGACGCCGCGCGGGCCGATCGGATTCACGTTGCCCCAATATTCCTCGCGCTGCGGATGGATCAGCGGGTCGCCGTACACCTCGGAGGTGGACGCGAGAAGGATGCGCGCCTTCTTCGCCTTCGCTACACCGAGCACGTTGTGCGTGCCGAGGCTGCCGACCTTGAGAGTCTGGATCGGAAGCTTGAGATAGTCGATGGGAGACGCGGGCGACGCGAAGTGGAAGATGTAGTCGATGTCGCCTTCGAG
>JBDTQB010000430.1:0-3853 GCA_039932395.1 Vicinamibacteria bacterium
TGCGCGTTTCCGACCAGGGCATCATGGTGCGCAAAGGCAGCGACCTCAAAGCCGCCGTGGATTCGTATATCGAAGGGCTCCGCAAATCCGGAGACCTCGAAAAGCTCCTCGCCAAGTACGGCCAGGGCTCGACTACTGCACCACGCTGAGGGTCACCATGGATCCGCGATGAACCTTGTTCGTCGCTTTCACGAAGTCCGCCTCCACCGCCTTGCCGATGTCCATGAACTTCTGGGGATTTCGGTCGATCAACGGGAACCATGAACTCTGGATCTGGACCATGATCTTGTGGCCGGGACGAAACGTATGGGCGATGTCGGGCATATCGAACTCAATGGTCTCGACCTTTCCCGGCGTCAGAGCTTCGGGCTTCTCAAACGACTTGCGGAACTTGGCGCGGAACGGCTCGCCGCGGACGAGTTGCTGATACCCGCCCATCGGAACCGAGTTCGCGGGGCGCGGCGTCGGCACGGGCCGGAGCGCCGGCGTATCACCGGGGTAGACGTCGATCAGCTTCACCACGAAGTCTGAGTCGGTGCCAGTGGAAGACACGTTGAGCTTCACCTTGACCGGGCCGAGCGTGCGCACGTCGGCTTCAAGCGGCGCCGACTCATAGACGAGGACGTCGGGACGGGTGGTCGCGAAACGCTGGTCTTCCGTCATGTAGTCGCCGCGCATGCCCATGTTGACGTAGCTGAGATACGGAACCGGCTTGCTGGGATCGGACACGTACTCGTCCGCGGTGGCGTCCGTCGTGGCTGGGGCCGCCGTCGACAACCCTCCGCGCGCACTGAGGTAGTAGCTCATCGGCTTCGCATCCGCCGGCGGCCAGGCATCGTGCTTGTGCCATTCGTTGCGACCGGTCTCGAAGACCCACGCCTTGGGCATGGTGACGTCCCCCGTCTTCAGGTACTTCATAAAGAACGGAAACTCGATCTCTTCGCGATAGTAGGCACTGGTCTTCTGTCCGAAGTCGAGGTTGCCGAGCGAATCACCATCGCCGCGCGCCCAGCCGCCGTGACGCCAGGGACCAAGAACGAGCGTGCTCGAAGTCTGCGGGGAATCCTTGGTAATCGCGCGCTGGAGACGCTGCGGGCCTTGAATGTCTTCGGCGTCGAACAGGCCACCGGTCAGGAGCACCGCAGGCGTGATGCTCTTCATGTGGGTAGAGATGTCGCGCGACTTCCAGAAGTCGTCGTAGGTCGAATGCTCCACATAAGCGCGGAAGTACTCCTTCCCCGTTACCGTGTCCAGAGCCTTCGCCATCGTCCCGAGCTTGAGGTAGTACTCGTAACCGTCGGGCGTTCCGTAGTCGAAGGACGATCCTTCCACCGGCAGCGTCGGATTCTTCTGCTCGACAAAGTTCACGTAGAAGCCGTAGTTCGCGGCCAGCATGAACGCGCCGTTGTGAAACGCGTCGTCTCCGCGGAAGAGATCGGCGATGGGCGCTTGAGGTGACACCGCCTTGATCGCGGCATGAGCTTCGGGGAGTGCTGCCGCCGCGTAGAAGCCGGGATACGAAATCCCCCAGATCCCGACCTTGCCGTTGTTTCCCTTGACGTTCTTCAGCAGCCAGTCGACGGTGTCGTTGGTGTCGGAGCTTTCGTCCACATCCTTCGACGTCTTCTTGGATGCGCGATGCGGCGTCATCTCAAGGAACGTCCCTTGAGACATGTAGCGTCCGCGCACATCCTGGTACACGAAGATGAAGCCTTCCTTCTGGAAGGCGGGCGACGGACCGAGGCTGGTCTTGTAGTTCTCGACGCCGTAGGGGCCCACGCTGTAGGGCGTGCGCTGCATCATGAACGGTACGACTTCGAGGTGTCCTTCGGCGTGTAGACCGATGTGAACAGGTACAAACCGTCGCGCATCTTGATCTTGAATTCGTGCTTGGTGTACTTCTCACGAACCGGATTGGAAGCGGGCGCTTCCTGGGCGACGAGTACGCCGGGCGCGAACGAAAGCACAGCCGCGACGACGATGAACCGGTTCAACGTTCTAAACATAGGGCGAATGCTAGAACGGATTGCTGAGGCCCATCCAACCCGACTTCTAAACGTCGACGAAGAGTTCCTTCTTGAACGCGCGGAGGAATCGCTCGCCCAATCCTCGAGGGCGCCACGCAATCAGTCGGGTCGGCGTCACCGTGACTTTGTTGCCGCGCACTCTTACGGTGACCCGGGGCAGGGTTCCGCGAGGCGCTCGCTCGAGCAGATCATCGGCCAGCAGCAGGATGACCGCGGCGCGTTCCACCAGACCGTATTCGGACTTTGGAATGAAGGGCGCATATTCATCCAGAGCGATGCCTTCTTCATCTGCCGCGTGAAGGACCGCGGCGATCCTCGCCACTTCTGCCTGGGAAAAACCATCGAGCTCCGACGCCATGACGATGCGAGCCGCGTGCTCATGCCGATCGAAAAAGTCGACCGCGCGGCCAATGTCCAGCACTTGGGCTGCGTAGTCGAGCGCTTTGCCAAGGTCGCGGCCCGGCGCTCCATCCGCTCGTGAGAGGTGAGCAAAGATCGTGGAGGCGAGAGCCGCGCGCCGCGCGCCATGCAAAGGATCCACTCCGTGGAAGCGCGACAGCAGCGCCTCAATCGAGGTGGACCGAACCACGGACGGCGCCGCATTCATGTCGCCGAGCGCCGCGTAGGCCAGTCCCTCGCGCAAGCCCTGGCCCGACACCAGGATGTCATCGCCCTTCACGAAGTGAAGCAGGCGACCGATGACCACGGCGCCCGCGACGATCGAGTCGGTGCGGTCTTTGGAGAGCCCGAGAATGTTCGTTCGCTTTCGACGCGGCTGACGTCGCAGATCCAGCTCAATCTCCTCAATCGCCTCACGGGAAATCTCGTGTCCATGAAGACGCGAGCCCGGGGTCTTCAGACGAAAGCGTTCGATCTTCGCGAGGTTTCGCACCGTGCCGCCAGTTCCGACGAGACGCGCGCCTTCGCGCAGGGGCTTCAGCTGAAGTTCCTCGAAAAAACCATCCACGTGCGCGCGCAGAGCCTTGATCTCTTTCTCCGTCGGTGGATCGCGGATCAGGTATCGGCGCGACAGACGAAGCGCGCCCAGGGGCACGCTCCACGATTGAACGCGCTCGCGATGCCGGAACTCCGTGATCTGGAGCGATCCGCCGCCCAGGTCGAAAAGAATGCCCGACACCGGATCGAGACCGCGCAGCGCCCCGTGAAATCCGTAGGTCGCTTCAGCTTCGCCGTCGAGAAGCTGGAGCGGAGCTTTCATCGCCTGCGCCACCACACGCGCGAACCGATCGCCATCGAGAGCCTCGCGCACCGCGGCGGTCGCATAGACCCGGATGTCTCGCGCGCCCGCACCTGACGCGATCGCCCGGAAATCGCGCAGAGCCTCACGCGTGCGTTCCATCGCCTCTTCCCCGATCGCGTGGTTCTCCACCACCCCTTCCACGAGACGAAGCGAGGAGCGCGCGCTGGCGACGATGCGCACGTGTCCTCCGGCCTCGCGGTCATAGACCACGACCCGCGCGGAGTTGCTGCCGATATCGACGATGGCGAGCGGCGGACGCGCGCTGCGCATCACGGTCCTACCGAAGGTAGGATCTTCATCATGATCGCGCCTGAACTTCTAGAAGTCCTCTGCTGCCCCGCCGACCGCTCGGGCGTGCGCCTCGCCAACGAATCTGAACTTGAGGCCCTGAACGCCCGCATCGCGGCGGGCACGAAGAACAACAGCGGAGCCGCCGTGGGCGACAAGCTCGAAGCCGCGATCATCCGCGTCGACGGAACGTGGGCTTACCCGGTCCGGGAGGAGATTCCTGTGATGTTGATCGACGAGGCCATCCCCCTTCGGGACGGTCTTCCGGCCCTCCGCT
>JBDTQB010000431.1:0-3851 GCA_039932395.1 Vicinamibacteria bacterium
GCGAAACCATCCGCAACATGAAGCTTGCGATGGAGAACGTGGTGGTCTTCCGCGGACTGATGGGCGTGTCGTGGCTGTGGTTCTTCGGCGCCGCGTTCCTGACCCAGCTTCCAAGCTTCGCCAAGGATGTTCTGGGCGGAAGCGAGAGTGTCGCCTCGCTGCTGCTGGTTGTCTTTTCCGTTGGCATCGGCATCGGCTCGCTGCTTTGCGAAACACTGTCGCGCCGGCACGTCGAGCTGGGACTGGTGCCCATCGGCGCTTTCGGCATGACTGCGTTCGCGGTGGACTTGTACTTCGCTTCGCGTGGCTTCGTTCATGGCCCCACGCCGTTGAGCGCTTTCGGCTTCATGCAGACGCCGGGCGCGCTTCGGGTCATGGCGGATCTCGGTCTGCTGTCCGGCTTCGCCGGCCTGTTCTCGGTACCTCTCTACGCGCTGGTGCAGTCGCGCAGCACGCCGACTCATCGCGCGCGCATCTTCGCGGCCAGCAACATCCTCGGCGCCATTTTCATGATCGCGTCGGCGGCCTTGTCCGTCACATTGCTGAAGGGCGGCGCATCCATCCCGATGATCTTCCTGGTGGTCGGCATCATGAACGCGGTCG
Source organism: Vicinamibacteria bacterium (assembly GCA_039932395.1). Taxonomy (GTDB): domain Bacteria; phylum Acidobacteriota; class Vicinamibacteria; order Fen-336; family JAGNNV01; genus JAGNNV01. Next base: position 604 of record JBDTQB010000431.1, read on the forward strand.
TGTCGATCTACGCGTTTCTGCTGATGCCGGAGTTTCTGCTTCGCTTCATCTCGTGGGTGGTGGCGAATCTGGTCTACCGCTTCAAGATCACCGGCGATCACCACATCCCGGAGCATGGAGCGGCGCTGCTGACCTGCAACCACGTGAGCTTCATGGACGCGCTGTTGTTGATGGCGGCGTCACCCCGGCCCATTCGGTTCATCATGGACTACAAGATCTTCGCGACGCCGATCCTCGGCGCGATCTTCCGTCTCGCCAAAACCATCCCCGTCGCATCACGCGCCGAGGATCCAGAGATCTACGCCCACGCCTTCGCAGAGGCGGACCGCACTCTGGCCGAGGGCGATCTCCTGTGCATCTTCCCCGAAGGCGTCATCACGCGCGATGGCGAACTCCAGCCCTTCAAGGCCGGCATCATGAAGATCCTCGCGACTCGTCCCGTCCCGGTGATCCCCATGGCCCTTCAGAATATGTGGGGCTCGTTCTTCTCACGCATCGACGGCAAGGCCATGACCAAGCCGTTCCGTCGCGGTGTCTTCTCGAAGATCGGCCTCAACGTGGGTGAGCCGATGGCGCCGGAGACGGTCACGCCCGAGGGACTTCAGGCGAAGGTCTCGGAACTGCGCGGATCGCTGAAGTAGTCGGAGGCGCGAAGCGCCGCTAGACTGTGGGGCGGCAGACTGAAGGGGAGTGGGCATGGCACCTCGTAAGCGTCCGTTGCGTTTGATCTTGCTATTCGTCTTCGTCGTGGCGGCCGGAATCACGGGCCCAATCAGCAAGACGTCGGCCCAGGCGCCGCAGCAGGTGGCTCCTCCCGTCTTCGGTTCGAGCGTCACCCTCGTCGCGGTGCCCGTATTCGTCACGGACAAGGACGGGAAGTCAGTTCCTGGGCTCACGGCCGAAGACTTCGAGGTGGAAGCCGACGGCAAGCGCGCGCCGATTGTCTTTTTTCAGGCGATCAATGCGGGGGAGTCCACCGCCGTGGCACGGTCGCCCGAAAGCACCGTGCCCGACGTTGCGGTTCCGGACTTGCCCATCGTGATGAAGGCGGCGGCGCCTCGGCAGTTTCTCGTGATCCTCGATCTTGTGTTCTCGCCGCTAAGCGGGGTCGTGAGGGTTCGCAAGGAAGCGGCTGAGTTCATCAAGACGGCGCTGGCTCCGGGCGACCTGGTCGCGATTGCCATCTTCAATCGGGCGGGCCCCAAGTTCTTGACGAACTTCACGACCGATCACGCTTTCGCCGCACGAGCGATCTCGGGCATCGGCTTCTCGGAATCCTCTGCGGACGCGCTCGGGCTTGGCGGCTCCATCAGCATAGCCGGCGGAGATGCGCGCGCAGACCAGAACACTGAAGAGCTGGACCGCGCGTTGGAGAGCGTGGAGCGGAGCGCTGTCCAACTGCGGATCATCGACTACGTCGATGGGATGAAGGAGATTGTCAAGAAGATTTCCCCCCTACGCGGCCGTAAGCAGATTGTCCTTCTCTCCGCCGGGTTCGCGGAGAACGCATGGTCTCCCACAGAGGGGGGCGACACCGGACCAGTCTTGGGGAGAATGGGGGAACTCTTTCGAAATGCGGGCGAAGGGGATGTCGTCATTCATACAATCAACCTCGCAGGCATCGAAGGTCCGATCGACCTTACGAGCAAGAGCGGGCGCGATGACTCGCTTCATGGCGATACTCTGACGGGCGGCGCGCCGCCGACCCTCGACAAGATTGTCAAGCGGAGAATGAACTCGGGACGTGGCACGCTGTCCTACATTTCCGGTGCCACCGGCGGACGCGCCATCCTTCCTGGAAACAACTTTGGCCAACTGCTTGGCGAGGTCGAGCAGATCAGTCGGCACTCGTATGTGATTGCCTTCGAAGCACCGGAACCGACGGGCAAGGGCGAGAAGCCTCGAAAGCTGGGAGTGCGCCTTCGGCGGCCTGGTCTGTCGGTATCGCATCGACCCACGTACTCCGCGAGCCCCGTGGCGCCGTCGACGAGCGCCGATGGCGTTCGCCTTCAAGCCGCGGAGGCGATCTCCAAGGGACTGAATACCGGGCCTCTGCGTCTGAGCCTCGTGACGCTGCCCGCTACGGATGGCGAAGGAAAGACATGGGTCCATGCCGTGCTGCAAATCGATGGACCTGCCTTCGCATTCGCGGCCAAAGGATCGCAGCTCGCCGTCCAGGTCTACGGCTATCTGATGAACTCGGGACGCGTGGTCGAGTCAATGGCGCTCAACACGTCCATCGATCTCCGCAAATCGGGAGTCATCGTGCGTGAGTCGGGACTTCGGTTGATCGCCGCGTTTCCCACGTCTCCTGGTACCGCCGACCTGCGGTTCGCTGTGCGGGCGGGAACCGGCGAAGGGACCGGCTCGATTCAGCGGAGTGTCACTATTCCGCCGTTCAGCGATGGAGCGCCGTTCCTCTCAGTCCCGATGTTCCCGCTCCCCGCCGCAGGCAAAGCGATCGTGGCGTACCAGGCGAAAGATCGTCCTTCCGTCCCGATTCCGTTCTTCATCGGGAACGACCGGTTTGTCCCGGATGCCGACGTGACGCTTGGGCCGGGACGATCCTCGGAAGTCATCGTATTTTCCCGACCCGCCCGATTGACGGATGCGCCTCTGGTCGACGTCACGGGCGAGATCGGGAAGGCTGGTTCGGCTTTCGTGCCGGTGAAACTGGAGGCGACGCGAGTGGTGCCGGATCGAGACGGCTTCGACCGGGTTATCTTCCGCGTGACGCCTCCTGACCTGCCCGCCGGAAACTACGTGATTCGTTTCGTCCTTCGAGACCCCGCCGCCGGTGCGAGCCAACGAACGGAGACAAGTGTCAGGGTCGAATCGGGAGCCGCTCGTTAATCGAGAACCGCCCAACGCATTCGGGGTCTGACGAAGACGCTCGCGGCCGTTGGTCCTTTCGACCCTTCGTCGTCAGGGGCCGTTTGTCGATTGGTTTGGTGTCCATGTTCTCTGACCTGAGCTGGTGAGGAGATCCACTGGCCCGTCCTCGATGAGGACCTCTCGGTGCTCGCCCTACTCGGACTGCCCGACTAAGAACTGCGGCCTACCCGTGATCGTCTAGCGAATGTCGACTCGGGGCTAGACCGTTTGCCGATCTGGTTCTTGGGTGTTCCTGCTCGTTGGCCTGAGATGGAGCGGATCCCGACCCGGCCCGCCGGAACCACGGCCGCGAACGACGGCGCATCCATTGAACGCGGAGGGCGTCGGGCCTCGGCCGAACGCAGTGGGCCGAC
>JBDTQB010000432.1:0-3812 GCA_039932395.1 Vicinamibacteria bacterium
CGGAGCCTGAGGGGAAGAAGCCCGCTCGAAAGGGCGCCGCCAAGGCAGCGCCCCAGAATGACCTTCCAGAACTCGACGAGTCTTCGTGCTTGATCCTGGTCACCCGCAAAGCCGATCGTCGCTTCGGCATGTGGAAGAAAATCAGCAAGGTAGCGGAAGTGATTGATGTCGACTACCTGAAAGGCCGTTCGCTGAACATGGCGGCCGCCGCCGAAGCCAAGGCGATGGGTCTGCGGATCTCCGAAGACGTCCTTCGCGAGACGGTGGAGCAGAGCGGTCCGTCACTTGGACGTATCGTCAGCGAGTTCGAGAAGATGGTCCTCTTTCAGGGAGGATCTGCCCGGGATGGCGAGGGTCTGGTCGCAGTGACTTCTGCGCCGCCTCTTTATCTGCTCTCCGACGCACTTATGCTGAAGCAGAAGGGCGAGATGTTGAGCCTGCTCGACGAAGCGTTGCGCCAAGGCGAGGCCGGTCTCCGCGTCCTGGCGACCGCCCACGGAACCGTTCGCAAGCTTGCGGTTTTTCGCGCCCTGCGGCGCGCCGGGATGTCGAGCGCGGACGCGGGAAGTCAGGCGGGAATTCTGCCGTTTAAGGTCGCGGACACGGAACGGGCCGCGAGACAGTGGTCCGATGTGGACATCGGGAAAGCTCTCTCTGCTTTCGCCGAGGCGGACCGTCGGCTGAAGCTGAGCTCACCAACCGTGCCGGTTCTAACCCACGCGCTCGCCAGTGCGGTGAGCGGGGGACGCGTCTGAGCTACGTCCCTACGCGCTCATTTCCTCTCCCGCCTGCCGATTCGAGGCGGGAGACGACTTCGTCAGGCTTACGCGCTGACGGTGTTCAGTTTGCGAGCGAGGCGGGACTTGGTCCGGCTCGCTGCGTTGCGGTGAATAGCGCCCTTCTTGGCCGCGCGATCAAGCTCGGAGAAAGTCGCGGACGCGATGGCCTTGGCGGCTGGAGCATCGCCCTTATCCATAGCGGCGCGCAGCTTCTTGACCTGGGTCTTGAGCTGAGCGGTGTTCGCGCGGTTGATCGCGCGCTTTTTGCGAGAACGGCGCATTTGCCTGAGTGCGGAGTCGTGATTCGCCACGCTTTAAAACCTCTTCTTACGCTAAATCCTGTGTTTATGCGGGCAAACTCCCGCCGTTACGCCCTTGTGAGCCAGTGAGTCTACCCGAAACCACGTCGAATCACGAGGCCCCCAGGCGTTCCGACTTCACCGCGAAGACGGCCATGCTCTCGATGGCCACGTTGTTGTCTCGCTTGCTCGGACTCATCCGCGATCAATTTTTCGCCTTGATGCTCGGCGCGTCGCTCCAGGCAGACGCCTACAACATCGCGTTTCGTATTCCGAATCTCTTGAGAGATCTCTTCGCCGAAGGCGCGCTGTCGGCTGCTTTCATTCCGGTCTATTCACGCGCCGACCACGAAAGCGCCACACGTGGCTTTGATCTCGCCCGACGCCTCCTTACCCTTCTTTTCCTCATCCTGACTTTGATCTGCGGCCTCGGCATTGTCCTGGCGCCCTTGGTCGTTCACGCGCTCGCGCCCGGTTTCTCAAAAATCGAGGGGAAGAGCGAGCTGGCCATCGCGCTGACCCGGATCATGATGCCGATCCTGCCCTTCATTTCATTCGCCGCGGTGGCGATGGGGATGCTGAACTCACGGGACAAGTTCGCGATGCCGTCGCTGGCGCCCGCGGTGTTCAACCTGGTCAACATTGCGATCGCCGCATGCCTTTACCGGGCCGGTCTGTCGAGGGAGCAAGTCGTCTATGGATGGGCGATCGGAGCGCTCCTCGGCAGCGCGGCACAATTCGCCATTCAGTGGCCTTCGCTTCGTCGAGAGGGTTTTTCTTTCCGGCCGGACTTCAATTTCAAGGACCCGCTGATCCGGGACATCCTGATGACGATGGCGCCTGCGACCATCGGTCTGGCCGCCGTTCAGATCAACATCTTCGTCAGCACGCAGTTCGTTTCGAGCCAGGCGGGTGCCGTGTCGTGGCTTGGATATGCGTTCCGCGTTCTCTACCTTCCTATGGGCCTTTTCGGCGTGGCAGTGGGGACGGTGGCGGGAGCCCGGCTGTCGCGACTGATCGCCCAAGGCAACGGGCACGAGGCTCACGGTCAGATCGCGCAGGCCCTGCGGCTTCTGATCTTTCTGACTCTGCCATCCGCCCTTGGTCTGATCTGCGCAGGACGCCCGATCATCCGGCTGATCTACGAACACGGCGCCTTCACCCCCGCGGATACGACCGCGGTGGCGACGGCTCTGGCGTGGATGGCAATCGGACTGGTCGCCTACGCCTCCACGAAAGTCTTCGTGCCGTATTTCTACGCGGTGAAGCGACCGCGGGTCCCGGTGTTGGCCAGCATGCTCGCGGTGGGAGCGAACCTCGCCACACTGTTCGCGCTTTTCGGAACGATGGGATTCAAGGCCGCTGGTCTGGGCATGGCGCTTGGCAACCTGACCAACGGAGGATTCCTCCTCTCCATGTACGTGGGTCCAGAGTCGTTGTTCAAGCGCATCGACGGGCGATTCTTCATCACCTTGTTGATCGCGACCTCGGGGATGTCTGTCGCTGTCCTCGGATCAATGAGCATGGTCAATCAGGCGGGTGCCGGGCTTGCGGCGAAGCTCCTTGGCGCGCTCGGCCCGGTGATCTTCGGGGCGATCACGTACTTGGGTTTAGCCCTGGCTCTGGGCATACCGGAAGCCGGCCGTCTGGTGGGGATCATCCGCCAGCGATTCGCGCGATGAGCGAGCCGGGAGACGCGGCCCAGCCTCTTCGCGAAGACCCCCGCATCACCGACTACCTCAATCATCTTCTCGCCGAGCGCGGCCTTTCGCCCCATACAATCTCTGCCTATCGGTCCGACCTGCAGAAGCTGTCGGCTTGGGCAGCAGGTCGCGAGCAGAAGATCGAAGACATCAAGCCCCGCGATGTCGCCTCTTTTCTCGCGCATCTCAAGAGCCTGGGATTGGGAGCGCGTTCGGCGGGCCGCGCGATCCATGGCATCCGGGGATTCTTCCGATTCCTGGTTCGGGAGGAGAAGCTGTCCGACGATCCGATGGAGAACATCCGGTCGCCGAAACCCTTCAAGCCCCTGCCTCGGTTTTTGAATCGAAATCAGGTGGAGGCGCTACTGAAGGCCCCGGACGTGTCCACTGCTCTCGGCCTTCGCGACAAGGCCATTCTCGAGACCATGTACGCAAGTGGTCTGCGCGCGTCGGAGGTCACGCACCTCAAGACAGAGAATATTGATGCCGAGATTGGACTCCTCCGGATCTTCGGCAAGGGCCGCAAGGAACGCCTGGTGCCCATTGGCTCCGTGGCTCTGGCCGCCATCCTTCAGTACGAGTGCCACGGTCGCTCGCGCCTTCTCAAGTCGAAGCGCACGAAGGAGCTCTTCCTCAACCATTCGGGGGGGGCGCTGTCCCGCATGGGGTTGTGGCTGATCGTGCGACGTCATGCCTTGACCGCAGGCGTGGCTCATATCCTATCGCCCCACGTCCTTCGACATTCCTTCGCCACGCACCTGCTCGAGAACGGCGCCGATCTCCGCGCCCTTCAAGCAATGCTCGGGCATGCTGACATCTCGACCACGGAGATCTACACCCACGTCAGCCGAGAGCGCCTCCGCCAGGTGTTCGACAAATTCCATCCCCGCGCCTGATCGCTGTCCCTGAAAACTTTGGTTTTGAGTTTCGGTCGCTGTCGATCCAGAAGGTAAGATTCGCGGGTTCGAACGGGGGACTTCATCCACCCGTCCATCCGGCTCAACGAATTGATCAAAGAGGTTCAATGAACA
>JBDTQB010000433.1:0-3809 GCA_039932395.1 Vicinamibacteria bacterium
CCATTTTTGTCTTCTAAGTGCTCCGCTGCTTCAGGAACCTTGTATTTTCGCCTGACTTGGCGCTTTTCGCCAACTTCCGGGTTAGAGGTCGGATGGCAAAGTCCTGATTTCCCTGGAAATACGAGTTTTCTCGTCCAGGATGGCGTCGATGTCCTGGTCGGCGCCGCCCTTCACCAAGGCTCGCTGGATCTCGCTCAGCCTTCGCTCGAGAAGAAGCCTGCGAAGTGAGAGAGCGCAGGACCGGGCCGAAGACGCTTCGATTTCCAGGTCTTGAACCGCGATCTCTCGAAGAACGCGCCGATCGTCATCTTCCGGAAGGGCGTCTTGGAGGGTCCCAAGCGACGCTTCGCCCGACATGGCAGAGAAACGAACCAGCGTGGTCAGGATGGAGCCGGCGCGCAGGGACGAAAGGTCAAGTCCGTCAAGTTCGGCGAACGCTTCGCCGACCTCCGAGAGGTTCTTGAGCGCGAGGGCCACTAACCAGACTTCGGAGCGCGTGAGTTCCTGCTTGGGACCGGCCATCACCGTCCGAACCACGGGCGTGAAAGCCTGGGGTCGAACCGCCTGTCGAGAACCGAGTGATCGCGCCAACTCTTCCGAAGCAGCGATCGGATCGATCTTGCCGATCTGCGCGATGCGCGGAATCCACGCTGCGCGTTCGACTCCGCTTTCAATGCGTCCCAGGGCGGGAAGGAGCGAGTTCATGTAAGCGGCCTTGCCCGCGGGGCTTTCGATGTCGTTCTCACGTGCCGACAAACGCGCCAGCCATTCGATCGCCGGCTCGGCGGCCTCGATCTTCGCGAGGAAAGGTTCGCGACCGCGCTCTCGAATGAAGGTATCGGGATCGTGGCCGGAGTCGAGCGCCACCACGCGGACGTCCATCTTCTCTTCCTGGAAAATCTCGATGGAACGCTTCGTCGCTTTCACGCCGGCGTCATCACCGTCGAAACAAAGAACCGCGCGCGGGGCGAGACGCTTTAGAAGACGCGCCTGCTGTGAAGTCAGCGCCGTTCCACAAGGCGCCACCGCGGAGAGCACGCCGCCTTCGATGGAACGGGCCACGTCGAGGTAGCCCTCCATGATGATCGCGCGGCCGCTCTTCCGAATTTCTTCCTTGGCCCAGCTGAGGCCGTAGAGCGTCTTGCTCTTCTGATACGCCGGGCCTTCGGGCGAGTTGAGGTACTTCGGCTCATCCGCCGGATCAAGGGCACGCGCGCCGAACGCGACGACGCGGCCGCGGTCGGAAAGAATGGGGAAAATCGCGCGGTTACGGAATCGATCGTACAAGCCGCGATTCCCGCGGATGGCAAGACCCGCCATCTCGATCAGCTCCTCGCGGAACTGAACCTTGAGCGCGCGCGTGACGTCTTCCCAGGTGTCACGCGCGGCGCCCGCGCGGATGAACTCCAGTGTCTTCTTGGAAAACTTGCGGCCTTCGAGATATTCACGCGCACGACGACCCGCATCCGCCCAGAAGAATTGTTCGTACTGTTTGGCAGCGGCTTCGAGAACCGGCTCGACCTCCACTCGCATGCGATCTTCCGGCGACTCTTCGCGCGAATCCGGAATCGTCACACCGAAACGGCGCGCCAGAGCCTCCACCGCATCCTTGAAGGACAGCCCTTCCTTCATCTTGATGAACTCGACCACGTCGCCGCCGGCGCCACAGCCGAAGCAGTGGAAGACAGCGGGATCGGCGCGCACCGTGAACGACGGCGAGCGCTCCTTGTGGAAGGGGCACAGGCCTTTGTGCGACCGGCCCATCTTCTTCAGAACGACATGCTCAGAGACGACGCTGATGATGTCGGCGCGGCTCTTGAGTTCGTCGAGGAAGGAAGGAGTGAAGGTGGTGAAGCTCATCGCCGAAGGTCCACGACGGTAGCACCCGCGCCACCCTCATTCGGAGCGCCGTCACGGAACGAGATGACATGCGGATGCGCCTTCAGCAGGTCGCGAACCGCCGCACGCAGACGGCCCTGGCCAAAGCCGTGAACGATACGGAGAGTCGCCGCATCGGCGAGGAAAGCGTCATCAAGCGCCTTGTCGACCAGAGGTGTCGCTTCGTCCACCCGCATCCCGACGAGCATGATCTGGATCTGCGCGCCGCTGTCTTCGTCAGCCTTCGCCTGATTCGCGGACGTGCCGGTGGGCTTCTTCGCTTCTGCAGGCCAGCGCGGAGGCCCCGCGTGATGCTTGGGATTCTTCGCCTTCTGAACGAGGGCGCGCCCCAGTCGAATGCGTTTTCCCCCGGAGTCGATTTCGACGTCGGAGGCGGTGGCGGCGGTGACAAGACCTTTCCAACCGAGCGAGGGCGCTTCGACGAAATCACCCACCACGATGGCGGCTCCCACCTTCGCCGATTCGATCCGCTGCTCTTCAGCGGGCACGATCTGGGAGAGAGTTTCGCCGCGCAGCCGAACCACGGCGCGCGGTGTCTTCATGCCTTTGAGCTTTTCTTCCGCGTCCGTGAACAAGGCGCGCAGTCGCTTGTCTTCCGTTTCGCGCTGCGCCTGGATGCGGCCGCGTGTGTCCTCGCGCATTTTCTCGCGCTCATCCTCGATGCGAGCCAGTCGCTTCGAGAGCGTCTCACCAAGTTGGGCGACGTTCGTCTCGGCGGCGGCGACGCGCTGCTGGTTCTCGATGAGCTCCGACTTCTCGCGAGCAAGGTCAGCGAGGATCGCTTCCTGGCGGCGGGCGGATTCGGGCAGTCGAGCCCGCGCTTGATCGACCACGTGCATCGGAACGCCCAAGCGGCTTGCGATCTCGAAGGCGAGTGAACGGCCTGGCTGATTCAGCACAAGCTTGTAGGTGGGCGCAAAGGACGCCGGATCGTAGGCGAAAGACGCGCAGCGCGCGACAGGCGACTCCTGCGCGAAGAGCTTCAGGTCGGCGTTGTGGGTGGTCGCGATGACGGTGGCGCCGCGATGAGCAAAGTCATCGATGATGGCGGCGCCAAGCGCGCCTCCTTCGAGCGGGTCGGTTCCTGAACCCAGCTCATCAAGGAGAACCAGGGCGCGCGAACCCGGAGCCACCGTCATCTTTGCGATTCCCGCGATCTGCGCGGAGAAGGTGGACAGCCCCGCGCCCAAAGACTGGTCGTCGCCAATCTCCGCGAAGATCGAATCGAAGAAAGGCAGAACCGTTCCCTCGGCCGCCGGAATGGGAAGGCCGCTGCGCGCCATCAAGGAAAGCAACCCGACCGTCTTCAAGGCAACGGTCTTGCCGCCAGTGTTCGGACCGCCAATCACCATGATGTTGCGATCGCCCGCGATCTCAAGATCGAGCGGGACCGGTTCGCGACCACTGGGGAGAAGGTCGAGATCCTCCCGAATGGAATCGACGAGAAGAGGGTGAACACCGCGAACGATGGTCACGGAGCCGTCGTCGGAGAAGACGGGCAAGCGACCCTTCAGATCATGAGCCAGCCGCGCCTTCGCGTGCAGCAGATCCCAGGTTTCGAGGATGTGATCGGCTCGTGACAGGGCCGAGACGTCGCCACGAGCCTCTTCAGAGAGGTTGCGCAGGATCTGACGAATCTCTTCCTGCTCTTCTTCGGATACGACCACCAGCTCGTTGTTGACCGCTACCGCTTCGATTGGTTCGATGAACGTCGTTTTCTGTGCGCGCGACGACCCGTGCACGACGCCGTCAAAGGAACGCCTGGCTTCCGCTTTGACCATGAGCACCGATCGGCCATTGCGGTTCGCAACCACCTTGTCCTGCAGAACATCGTCGGCATTCGGCTTGTGCAGGTAGGTCTCGAAGACGAGATCCAGGTCTTCTCGAAGGCGATTGGTGCGGGCGCGAAG
>JBDTQB010000434.1:0-3792 GCA_039932395.1 Vicinamibacteria bacterium
ATTTCCTTGCGCACCGTCACCGACTGGCGCATCGATTCGCGGGTCTCCAGCCATTCGGCCGGCGTGAGAACGGGAGCCAGTGACTCCACCACGTTCTGATGCAGCCGGCGACCTTCCGCGTAGTCGCTCAGCATGCTCTTCTCAGACTCAGCACCTGGATAGTCGATTGAGATGCGCATCAGAAAGCGATCCCGCTGAGCTTCGGGAAGCGGGTACGTGCCTTCGAACTCGACGGGGTTCTGCGTAGCAAGCACCGTGAACACGGGCGAGAGTCGATGCCGCACGCCATCAATGGTGCAAGCGCCTTCCTGCATGCATTCGAGGAGGGCCGCCTGGGTTCGGGGCGGAGTGCGGTTGATCTCATCCGCCAGCAGGAGATCCGCGAAGACGGGTCCCGGTTTGAAATCAAATTCCTGCGTCTTCATGTTGAACACGCTGGTGCCGAGGATGTCAGACGGCATGAGGTCGGGCGTGAACTGGATCCGCTTGAACAGCCCTCCCGCGAGCCGCGCCGCGGCGAGCCCGAGCAGCGTCTTGCCCGTGCCGGGCACGCCTTCGAGAAGCGCATGGCCGCCGGTCAGCAGGCAGATCAGGAGTTGCTCCTTGACCATTTCCTGGCCGTGGACCACTTGATCCAAGCCTTGTCGTACGGCGATCCAGCGAGCGGAAGCGTCAGAGAGAGCGAGCACGTGTGTTGGAACTCCTTTTGGACTGATTGATTTCTCGCAGACGATCGGGAAGCGGTTTGGCCGACGCGGAGGGCCCGCGCGCGATCACAGGACGGGCGATGGGCTGCTGCCGTGTGGTGGTCCGGGGCGGCTGCGCATAGCGCGCCAGGGCCTCTTCTTCTGAGACAGACCGGCTATACAGGAGTCCGAGTGCCTCCACGAGGTTGACGCCATCCGCGTAGTCGACGTGGCTCAGGCGTTCCGGCGGACCAAAGGGACGGGCGGCGCGAAGCACCCATGCGATTGCGAGCAGCAGGAGCGCGGCGACCGCGGGGAGCAGACCCCAGTCGCTCAACAGGTCGAGGACGCCCTTGCGCTCGAAAAGCCCGTGAACTGTTTCGTCGAAGTAAACGTCCCGGTCATGGGACAGCGTATCGAGCCAGCCGAGTGTTTCGCCAGCCGCGATCCGTTCGTTGGAGAAGGCTTCCGGAGCGCCGATCGCGATGAGGTCGCCCTCGCCGTACACCCGCCGCGCGGCGACGACCTTCTGGCTTGAGAGAAACAGGGCGTGCGCATCGTTCATCCAGGGGCCGGCGATCTCGTAGGTCCTCAGGGTTCCGCGGAGAGCGCCGTCGGGAAGCAGAGGGTGCGCACGAATCCAGCTCGAAGACGCGGGCGCGGGTCGCGCATCGATCGAGGCGATCGGTCCGTCCAGGGTCAACACGATCCGTCCGCCGCGTCGCAGAAACCTCTCCTCGGCTGAAGTCAGCAGCGGGCGTGCTTCAAGCGTGCCGTGAGAAGGAGGCTGAAGCACGAACACCACGGATTTGGAGGAGAGGGTGGTCAGATCCTGATTGAGCAGCGCATCCACACGGTGGCCTCGCGCCTTCAAATACTGCGCGGCAAGCGCACTGCCACCGCGAGCGCGCCTCAGGGAAGACCCCTGCGGGAAACGCTGGTCCGCTTCGGCCTTGATCGGCATCTCGGTGACGAGGCCGAGAAAAGCAGCGCCATAGACCGAAGCGGTCAGGACGGCAAACAGCGCTCCACGAGATGTCACCATCACGAAGCCTGCCTCCGTCCGATCTGAGCCAGGCAACGCTCCACTTCGGCTCGATGCTGGGCCACCATCTCGCGGGTGGGTGCGACACCTCCGTACCAGCTCCGCTCAAAACGCAGCGTGGCGTTGGTGAGGCCCGCGCGGAACGCCGCTCCCGGGGAGACGGCACCCACGTACTCCCAGTTGGTCTTGCCTTTCGCGTAGGCGACCAGGCCACGCGAGATCAGCGCGGACAGCGCCGCGTGGTACCAGGCGCGCAGCGCTTCGCGAAGACGGCCCTCGCGCTCGAGGGCATGCGCATGAGCGATCCATTCTTCACTCTGTCGCGCGGTCGGATCGTCATCGAGATCGGTGGCTGAAGCAGTTTCAACCGTTGCGATCTCTGGCGCGGAGCGTCGTTTCCTGAAGGCCCAGTAGGCGAGCGAGGCCAGCAAGATCACGGCCCCCACCGCGATGGCGGCGGCAACTTCGGACGCGCCAAAACCGCCCGCGTTCTGCGTCTTCTCTCGCTTGGGGATCCACGAGTCGATCCAGTCAACGAAACGATTCCAGAGCGCGTAGACCCACTCGGGAACCAGCCCGCTGACATTGCGAATCCGCACGGCGGGCACGGCCGTCTCTCCGTTCATCAACGGGCGATCCCAAGCCGCCCTGAGTTTCGCGGCAAGCGCTGGATCTGAGCTCGCGCTGACGGCGACCCCATGACCTGAAAGCGTATCGATCGCTGCGCGCAGGCGCGCGTGTAATGGGCCGGTGGCTCCGCCGTCCCTCCAGTCTTCGAGCATCTTGAGCATGCCCGCGTCGACCGCCAGGTCAGCCCCGTCGCCGCTCACATACTCCGATCCTTGGAGGTCATGAGCCAGCGCGCGGACCTGATCGACATCACCACTAGAAACAAAGGCATCGATCACTTCCAGCCGTGACTTGTAGTCCGTGACAGTCAGGCTGGGAAGAGCGGCAAGGAGCAGCACGCCGAGGATCATGCGCTGACCGGCTCCGCCGACATTCGTCGAAGTCTCGCTCGCAGGTCACGCCCTGTCCGGACGCTGGCGCGTTCAAAGCCGAGGACGGTCACCGCGCACAGCCGGACCGGCTCCACGATGGCCGAGGCAAAGGCCCAAAGTCCCAACATCACGCGTGCCTGGTCGAGTGACACGGTGGCGAGCACACGTTCCACGGGGAATCCGGGAATCAAGCCGAGAAGCGCTGGAAGTCCCTGACTCAACGCGCCGAGATTAACGAACACGATGAAAGCGATGAGCAACGAGAAGGCGTGCACACCCACCGCGCGAGCGGCGATCGCCCGTTCCGACCGCAGCGCTCGCCAGGCGCCGACCACCGACGGACTCGCGGACACCGGGCGAGTTCCAAGCAACGTTCCGGAAGCCGTCCACGCCAGCAAGGGAGGAAGGATCGTGACAAACGAGAGGAAGAAGGCCGCTTCCGCCAGAGCCACCAAGAACAGGACGGACGGCAGGGCCGTGAGCCCCCCCTTCAGCGCGCCGGGCGGAGGGGGGATTCCCTCATCGAGAGTCAACAGCGCCGCTCGGCTGAACACGAGTTGCGCCGCGGTGTGAAGGACAAACAGGACGGATAGGACAGCGCACGATCTCACCCAGTAGGGGTCAAAGTTCAGTGCATCCGCTCCCATCTCGATCGCGCGTGCCGCGACCAGGGCCACGCCGAATCGCCAGGGCAGAGATGCAAGCGCTAGAAATGCCACGTATCCGGGACCCATGGTCTGCATCAGATCGAGTCCCGCGTCGAGACACTGAGGAACGCTCTTGCGATCGTTCATTACATCCAACTCGCCATGACCGCGATGCTCCAGGCCATCACCCGTCCGAGCAGCAGGACGCTTCCAACCGCTGCGACGCATGCGAATGCCTGCGCCCAGAAAGGAGATCGCTCGCTTGCCGTTTTCCCCGCGCGGTTCAAGCAGGTGAAGCACAAGTTGACGCCATCCCATTCCGTCGAGCATTCTGCGCAGCACGATTGCTGGCACTTCATGCACACCGCGAACGCCGGCCGTTCCGGGTGCCGGGCGCAGGTCAGGCGTGTCAG
>JBDTQB010000435.1:0-3737 GCA_039932395.1 Vicinamibacteria bacterium
GAGATCAGAAACGCGATCTCCTTCGGTGTCAGGTCCCACGGATCCTTGTCGAAGTAGTGATACGAAGCGGGCCGCAGGCCGTAAAGACCCGGTCCCCATTCGATGATGTTCAGGTAGATCTCGAGGATGCGCTGCTTGCCGAGGGACGATTCGAGCAGGAACGTGAACGCGAGTTCCTTGAGCTTGCGGCGCAGGCTCTTCTCCCGGGTCAGGAACAGGTTCTTCGCGAGTTGTTGCGTGATGGTCGATCCGCCGCGCGCCGCCTCGCCTTTCGCGATGTTGCCGGCGATCACCTTGGGCAGCTCCGTGAAGTCAACACCTGGGTGCGAGAAGAAGGCGGCATCCTCTGCGATGAGCAGCGTGCGAATCAGACGCGCGGGAACGTCGCCAAGCGCGATGAAATCAGGCGAGCCGCTTGAAACCTGGAGGGTCCGCTTCCTACCCGTGTTCGTGATGACTTCATGAGTGAATCCGCTCCGGAGATTCGCAAGTGCCGCGGGAAGGACCTTGGGCGGCGTGAACTTGAACTCCTGAGTGATCTGCAGAGTGTCCGGATCCGACAGCACTCCCTCGGTACTCATGCTTCCCGACAGGGTTCCAAGCGCCTCATCTTTGGGGGTCGCGTCGATGCTCAGGGCGTTGAACAGCTTGGAGAAGTCGAGGCCGTCGAACTTGATTGCGAAGCCCACGCGTGGTTCCGTGGGGCCGGGCGTCGATCCTGCGGTTCCGCTGGTGACCGCACCGAGCGCTTCGAAGCGCCAGCGCGCATGGAAGTCCTGCTTCGAGCGGCTCTCCAGGCGGGCCTCGCCATCGACCGAGCCGACGTCGTGCGTGGCATCGCCTTCCAGCACCAGAGAGCCGAGCTGGTCGATCGGGAGATGCGTAGCGCGAACGGTGATCTCGTTGCCCTTTGATGTCGTGGCCGCGGTAACCGTGAGCCCTTGCACGGGGGAGATGAGCACGATGGAACCGGCTGGATCAATATCCCAGACCGAAGGATGACTTTGAAGTTCGAAATCAGCGGGCAGGGCGACGTGCGCTTCATCCACCGAGATGCGACCTGTGGTTGTGAAGCCGTTAGGACCACGGCTGAATCGCGGACGCATGGCGACGCTCTTGATCGTTGCGGACCATTGGCCGGGCTTGTCGATGGAAATGCCGTTGAGCTTGACCGGTGGAAACAGGCCGACGTGGATGTCGTCCACCTGGATTCGTAGCCCCAACTGACGCGCGGTGGCGTCGATCTTCGTCGCGATCCGCGCGCGCACCTGATCCGCCGCCATACGAAAGCCGGCGAAGAGAAAGGTGAGAAAAAGACCGACCCAAAGCCAGAGGCGGCGACTTCGGAGATCGATCATCGGCGCCGATTCTATTTGGGACGCGCGTTTGATCGTCCGCCCGTGGGACGGGGACCGTTCGTACGCGGGACGCTATGAACGCTTGAGGCCTCTATTGACGAGGGTTGGTCACCGGCACGGTCATTGCTCAGGTCGGTGGTTCAACAAGTCGAAGAGGAGTCAGCATGCGAATGGTTTCAAGCAGGCGCGCGCGGTTGTTTCAATTGCTAGCGTTGATGACTCTGTTTGTTGCCACCAACGCGGCGTGGAGCCAGCCGCTGGAGAGTCCGAGACACTTCGAAGTCAGCCCGGGCATTCATGTCTTCATGACCGCGCCCTACGGAGACGTTGGTTTGGACGGCAACTCGGTCGCGATCATCTCGAATGATGGAGTTCTGGTGTTCGATACCAACGGAACACCGGCCGCGGCCCGTCTTGTTCTCGCCGAGATCCGAAAGCTCACCAACCAGCCCGTCAAGTACGTTGTCAACTCTCATTGGCACTGGGACCACTGGTACGGCACCGAGGTGTATCGCGAGGCCTTTCCGGGGGTGAAGGTCATCGCTCACGAGAAAACCCGTGAATTGATGATGGGTCCGGCGCTGGCCTTCAACAAACCGGGGCTGGACGCTCAGTTGCCTGGTTATCTTGAAGATCTTGCGAAACGCGTGGCCACCGCCGAGAGCGCGATCCCTCCGCCCGCGGGCCTCACGCGAATGCGATCGGCGCTTTCGATGGGACAATTCTTCCTCGACCAGAAGCGCAGCGTCCGGAACGTCTTTCCGGATGTGACCTTCTCCGATCGCCTCACCCTCCAACTGGGCGAGCGCGAGATTCAGGTTCTGAACTACGGACGCGGGGTCACTCCTGGCGATGCCTTTCTCTATCTGCCAAACGAGAAGGTCCTGGTCATGGGAGATCTGATCGTGAATCCCATCACCTTCGCTCTAGGCAGCTATCCCTCCGAGTGGCTCAATGTTCTCGAACGCATCGACCGATTGGATGCGTCGCTCTGGATCACCGGGCACAACGAACCACTGCACGACAAGACACTGATGCACGCCACCATGGACGTGTTTCGCGAACTGCTGCGCCAGGGTAAGGAACTCAAGGCGAAGGGACTGGACGCCGATCAGGCGAAGGAAGTGATCCTGCCTTCACTCAAGACCCTCAAGGCCACGATCACCAGGGACGATCCTCGCCAGAACATGCTGTTTGACGTCTATCTCGTTGATTGGTACCTGCATCGCGTCTATGACGAACTGAACGGGCCTCTCACCGACGCGATCGCACCTCCGCCGCAGCGCTAGCCTCGCGTCCACCGGGCCGGCAAACCTGCTAAGAAGTCGACAACGGCGCGGCCCTCTCCGCGCAGCCGGAGAATCGACATGAGACTGATGCCCTTCGTTCGTCCCTGGTCCGCTGGTCTCGTGCTGAGCACCATCACGCTTGGCGCACCTGCGAGCTTCGCTCTGGCAACGCGTCCCGCGACCGCGGCGAAGGTCCCCGAGCCCAAGGATGTCTTCGGCTTCAAGCCAGGGGAAGACTACAAAGTCTTCACTTGGGAGCAGGACGTCGACTACTTCAAGAAGCTCGATGCCTCCTCCGACCGCATCGTGGTCGAGGAGATCGGTAAGACCACGCTCGGCAAGCCGATGCTGCTGGCGTTCATCTCGAGCGAGATCAATCTGAAGAATCGTCTTCGCTACAAGGAAATCGCGAAACAACTCGCGCTGACGAAGGGCGTCGATGAAGCCAAGGCACGCGCCCTCGCGCAGGAAGGTAAGGCGATCGTCTGGATCGACGGCGGTATGCACTCGACCGAGATCGCGAACTCCCATTCGATGCCGGAACTCGCGCATTGGCTGGTCACTGACGAATCCGCCGAGGCGCGCCGGATCCGCGACAACGTCATCCTGCTTCTCATGCCGCACTTGAATCCCGACGGCATCGACATCGCGGGCGATTGGTACAAGAAGAACCTGGGCACTCCCTTCGAGACCACGACTCAGCCGGAGGTGTACCAGCACTACATCGGCCACGACAACAATCGCGACTGGTACATGTTCACGCAGATCGAAACGCGCGCGGTGGCGAAACAGCTCTACGAGGAATGGTTTCCGGAGATCGTCTACAACCATCATCAGTCGAGCCCGTTCCCGGGGCGCATCGCGGGTCCGCCCATGAAGAATCCGGTGAATCCGAATCTCGATCCGCTGCTGGTGTCCACCGTGAATCAGATCGGCGAGCACATGAGGAAGCGCTTCGATCTGGAAGGCAAGCCCGGCTACAACAGCGGCATCGTTTACGACATGTGGTGGAACGGTTCGATGCGCGGCGTGCCGATTTCCACAACATGGCGGGCTACCTCACGGAGACCGCGTTGTATCGCATGGCGAC
>JBDTQB010000436.1:0-3721 GCA_039932395.1 Vicinamibacteria bacterium
AGCGGTGACCTACCAAGTTCCGTGCCAGGATCGATTGCGAATCTGAGGCCGCGAGAGGGCTTCCGTCGTTCGCTGCTGGGAATCGTGCGACCGCAATCGGACGCGTCTCGTGACTACGGCTTTGTCGCCGTCTCGTCGGCGTGGCGATCCGTCAGCGTGGTCAGCCAGGCGGTTTTCCAGGTATCGATCGTCTTCCCTGTGATCGCTTCCGAGAACCCGCGGATGTTGGGCGCTTGAACCAGAGACTTCACCTTTTCAAGACTCGTTTGGTCGACCAGGAACTTCACGAAGGAATGCGCGAGGATATAGAGCGGTTCCGCCACCTCACGTCGATTCTGAAACAGGTTGTCCGGCTGACCTTCGCCACCGACGTAGGGGAGCGCCGCGCGCCCCAGGTCCGAATTCAAAGTCCGCCGAGCCAGCCGTTCGATGTTGCGGTTGCCGCCCCAGCTGAACACGTATCCATCGTAGCCGCCGATGCGCTCGGCGACGTAGCTCTGGACATAAGACGCGAACCCTTCGGACATCCACAGGCTGTCGTCTTTCATTGGCAACAGGACGTGCACGGTTTCATGAAGATACGGTGCCGCTTTCCTTCGCACGCGATCGGCGGGAAGCATGATGGTCCGGCGGAACGAACGCGAGATGCCGCCGTCATCACGAACGATAAAGGTGATGCGTGATCCCTCTCGCGGTCCCGCGCTGTTCTGGTTGAGCAGCGCGTCGATATCGTTGATACCGCGGTCGGCGAGTATCGCGAACTCCGCCATCTCTTCCGGCGGCATGACGCCCGCCTCGAAGAACACGATCGCCCGCCCGACTTCATAGCGGACGCGGTTGCCGACCACTTCCTGGGCAAGGGCGTGAGGGGTGGTCATGGCGGAGAGGGATAGGGCGAGTGCAACCAGCCGGGAGGCTTTGGCCCTTCTTGGTGACGTCATCGGTTGAAGTTCCTCAGGCCCATTCGATTCGCATCAGTCGGCCGCATGGCCAGTCTCCGTCAATGTGGAGATCGCGGCAAGCACCGATTCGACATTGATCGCCTTGAGATCTCCTGAAGCAGCGCGCACGGTTGCAACCCTCGGCCCATCCGGCTTCCAGACGACGTTGCTGGTGAGACCAAAGATCGCCACCGTCGGAGCGCCCACCGCGGCGGCAAGGTGGGACACGCCCGAATCGTTGCCGATAAAGAGGCGCGACAATGCCAGGGTGGCGGCCAGGGCTTCGAGACGGGGCTGATCGAGGATTTCGAGAGGGATGCTCGCCGCCTCGGGACTCGCCTCCGCCGGTCCGCGCACCCAGATCACCCGATGTCCGGCGCGGCCCAGGGAAAGCCCGAGTTCGACGAAGCGTTCGAGTGGCCAGTTTTTCTGAGGTGCGCCGCTGCCTGGGTGGATCAACGTGGCGTCCGAAGCGACGGCCATCTCGGCGATCGTCGGGAGGGGCGGGAGCGAGCCGATGCAGGCGGGAGAGAGTTCGTTTGCTCCCTCGGCCCACTGCAGTGCGATAGATCGATTTGGGTCGCGCGGTATCGCCGGCAACTGAATAGCCTTGGCCGCGGCGAGGCGAGCTGCAGAGACGAGGTCGGCAGACGCCGAGATCACCACCGCTACGTCAAAGCGAGGATGCTCGCTCGGCCACTCGCCTGCGAAGGCTCCCGCGAAGACCGGACTCTCCGCGTCCAGCGCGCGATCGATCCATGGATCGGCCTCAAGCAGGAAAGCATGACGCGCGGGCGCGAAGAGGGTCGAGCGAAAGCCCTGGAGTGAAAGGGAGTAGCTCAGCCGACGCGTCAGCAGGACGTCGCCCAAGGCTCCGCTACGAATGATCAACGCCCTTCGATGGCTTCCGTTCGCTCTGCGCAGCGAGTCATTAGGCTCAGATTCCACGGACGAAGCCTTGCTGGTGAAGAAATATGTTCTGAAATCTAGAATTTTGGATCCAAGTCATCGGATTAAACACTTAGCCCCCTCATGCGAGAGAATCGCCATCTCATGATCCCCAAGACCCGCCTCTTCACCCCTGGCCCGACTCCTCTTTCACCCGTCGTCCTTCAGGCGATGGGAAAGAACATTCCCCATCACCGCACCGATGAATTCCGCGCCATCTTCAAGAGCACCCGTGAAGGGTTGCAGCGTTTCTTCAAGACGACTCAGGAAGTTCTGATTCTCTCCTGCTCCGGCAGCGGCGGCATGGAAGCGGCTCTGGTGAACACCCTGTCCACGGGCGACACCATGCTTGCGCTGGTCGCCGGCAACTTCGGCGAACGCTGGGCGAACATCGGCAAGGCGTACGGGATGGACGTTCAGCTTCTCGAGGCTGAATGGGGAACCGCAGTCAAGCCCGAGGCGCTCAAGGCAGCTCTCGACGCGAACCCGAAGATCCGCGGTGTGTTCGTTCAGCACAACGAATCGTCGACCGGCGTGAAGCACGACATCCAGGCGATGGCTGCGATTGTGCGCGACCGTCCCGATGTCGTTCTTGTCGTCGATGCCATCTCGGGCATGGGCGCCATGACGCTCAACACCGAGGAATGGGGCGTCGACGTGGTGATCGTCGGATCTCAGAAGGCGCTGGCCCTGCCTCCCGGCATGGCGTTCGTGAGCGTCAACGAAAAGGCGTGGAAGCGCATCGAGACCACGAAGTCGCCGAAGTTTTATTTCGACCTGAAGCGCGAGCGCAAGAACCAGGTCAACGGTGAAACCGCCTGGACGCCGCCCATCTCACTGGTTGTCGCGACTGACGCGGTGCTGAAGGAGCTCGACTCCGTCGGCGGTGTCGACACTCTGGTGAAAAACGCGGGCCTGCTGGCCGCGATGACGCGCGGCGCCGCAGCGGCCCTTGGTCTTCCGCTTCTTTCGCCCAACGACTATGGCGATGCGCTCACCGCGATCAAAGCGCCTGAGGGCATCGACACCGGCAAGATCGCGAAGATCCTCAAGACCGAATTCAAGAGCGAAGTCGCGGGCGGTCAGGGCAAGCTGAAGGGTCAGATCTTTCGGGTGGCCCACCTCGGCTACTACGACGTCACCGACATCCTCGGCTTCATCGGAACGCTGGAGATTGCTCTTCATCGCGTGGGCCACACGTTCACTCCCGGCGCCGGCCTCGCGGCCGCGAACGCCGAGTACCTCAAGAAAGCGTAGCGCTCGCCTCACTCCATGACCTACAAACTGCTCGTACTCGAAGGCATGACCGATCGCGGTCAGGCTGTCCTCGACGCTGAGGGCTGGAAAGTAGACCACCAGAAGGCCATGCCTCCGGCGGAACTCGCGAAGATCATCGGCGACTACGACGCGGTGACCATGCGCAGCGGCACCAAGATGACGGCGGAAGTCATCGCGGCGGCGAAGAAGCTGCGCGTGATTGGCCGTCCGGGCGTGGGTGTCGACAACGTCGATGTCGTGGCCGCCACCAAGGCCGGCATCTTCGTCATGAACTCACCCGGCGGAAACCTCGTTTCCACCGCCGAACTCACGATGGCCTTGATCCTTGCGACCTCGCGCAACATCGGCGCGGCCGACGCCTCGCTCAAGGCGGGGACCTGGGATCGCAAGACCTTCGCAGGCGGCGCCGAGATCGCGGGCAAGCGAATCGGCGTGGTCGGATTCGGCCGCATCGGCCGGGAAGTCGCGGCGCGCTGCAAGGCGTTCGGCATGGATGTGTGGGCCTTCGATCCTTTCGTCTCCGCTCAGGTCGCCGAGAAAGTCGGCGTCAAGGC
>JBDTQB010000437.1:0-3713 GCA_039932395.1 Vicinamibacteria bacterium
TCAGATCTCCCGTGAATCTCGCCGCCCTCACGGTGCCCCGGTCGAAGGTGATCTGTCGGACCTGCGGGGTCTGAGCCTTGCGGGTTCCGGCAAACATTCCAACCAGAATCGCGATCGCAACCAGTGCGGCGGCGGCGGCGAGGGCTCGCCAGGGAAGGGGCCGTCGCGCGCGCGCCGGCATCACGAATCCAGAGACCGCCGATCCGTCCAGCGGAACCGACTGAAGAGTGAAGGCGAGATCGCGAGCCGACTGAAAGCGTTGGTCTGGATCCTTTTCGAGACATCGGCTGACCACGCTTTCCAGAACCGCCGGGACCTGTCGTCCCGAAAGCGACATCGCGGGAGGATCGTCCCGCAGAATCGCGGACAGACTCTCCGCCTGCGAGTTGCCGGGAAACGCTCGCTTTCCCGTCACCATCTCGTACAGCACGCACCCAAGCGCGAAGACATCGGAGCGCCGATCGGCACGCTCACCCTTCGCCTGCTCGGGCGACATGTAGCCGAGCGTCCCCATCACCATCCCCGCCTCAGTGGCGTGGGTCTTGGTGTGACCTTGGGAGACATCTTCCCCACTGCCGGCACGCGCGAGGCCAAAGTCGAGGATCTTGACCCGGCCGTCGGGCGTGACCATGATGTTCTCAGGCTTCAGATCGCGGTGGATGATGTCCTTGTCGTGCGCGGCCGCGAGGCCGTTCGCGAGCTGAACTCCGTAGTCGAGCGCCTTGCGCAGGGGAAGAACCGCTCCTTTGATCTTCGCGCGCAGCGTCTCGCCTTCGAGAAGTTCGAGAACCGCATACGTGGTCTCGCCCTCTGTCCCGAAATCATGAATCGCCAGAATGTTCGGATGAGAGAGTGCCGCCACCGCGCGGGCCTCCCGCTCGAAACGCATCAGGCGCTCGGGATCGGTCGACAACTCCTTGGGCAGCACCTTGATCGCGACCTCGCGACCTAGCCGAGCGTCCCGGGCGCGAAAGACTTCGCCCATTCCGCCCGCACCCAGGGAGGACACGATTTCATAGGGGCCGATCTTCGAACCGGGTGTCAGTGTCACGGTCGTACCTTAAGCGTCGGCATACCGGTTAGACGAGTCCAGAGCAGTTCCAGTTCCGTGCCTGGGTTTCGGCCTTGCCCGCAGTTCGTGTCGGATCATGGTAGATATCACGCGCGTCTCACCGAACGAAAGGCCTGGCCCATGAACATCAAGAAGCCCAACCGCGTCTCCCGAACCTTTACTCAGCATCTGGTCGCCGGCTCCGACCGCGTCTTCCCCCTGCTCTGTCCGGTTCGGGAGGCCGACTGGATAGAAGGATGGGATCCGATCGTTGTTCTAAGCGAGAGCGGTCTGGCCGAGCCCGATTGCGTGTTCATGACACCGGGGCCGACAACTCCGGCCCTGTGGTTCATCACGCGGCACGAGCCCACGGACGGCTACGTCGAGATGATCAAGATCACGCCGGACGTGACGGCGTGTCGCCTCACCATTCAGCTCACGTCGTCGGACTCGGCCTGTGAAGCGACCATCACCTATGCACACACCAGCCTCGGTCCTCAGGGTGACGCGTTCGTGGCGGGCTTCACCGAAGAGTTCTACGAACAGTTCATGCGCGACTGGGAAGCACGCATGAATCACTATCTGAAGACGGGCCAGAAACTCACGACTTCGTAGGTGGCGGAACCGCCGCGCTATGACAGTTCGATCTCAATGCCACCGCTGACTTTCGCCACGAGGTTGTAGAGAGCTGCAGCGATCAGGCCCCCGATGAATCCCATGACGCCGTAGCAAATGGGCGCGATCACAACCGCGGCCATGCCGATGATTCCGAGCCCGCCCAGATCCTTCGTCGCAGCGCCGCCGAAGGCCGTGCCCAGGACGGAAAACAGAGTCACGATGCCGCCGATGAAGAGGCCGATGAGCGCGTAGAGCACGCCCATGATCTTCGCCACAGACATCGGACCGATCCGATCGATTGTTTGTAGAGCCACACTCACCTCCAGAAAAATTATGCGCGAGCAGGATACGACTCATTCGGCCGCCGGCGGCCTAGACTTCCCGAATTCATGCCCGTTATCAAGCACAATCCCAAAGGCCTTTTCCCGCAATACCGTTGCTACAGCCACGCAACTGAGATCCGAGGCGATTCCCGTCTCCTGATCATCAGCGGCCTAAACGGATACTTGGAGGATGGCAAGACCATGCCCGACTCCTTTGAGGGCCAGGCCGAAGTGATCTGGGGCCACCTTAAGACGATTCTGAAGTCGGCGGATATGGGGCTCAGCAATCTCGTCTCGCTGCGTTTCTACCTGGCCGATCCGAAGGACGACGAAGCCAACGTGCGGATGCGTGTGAAGCATCTCGGAGACCACGAACCTTCGCTGACCGTGATTTGCTGTCAGCTGCTCGACCCGAAATGGAAACTCGAGGTCGAGGCCATGGCGGCGGTTTAACGCGCTCATGGCGACAGGGGTCAAACAAGTCCTTGCGGCTCGGATCATCGTGGTGGATCCTCCGGGCGGCGTCCTCTTCGCGCTCCAGCGCGGCAAGGGTAGCCAAGGTAGGCCGGTGAGCGCGATCAAGGCGGACGGCCACGACCTTTCCTTCGACTTCGAGATCAACGTCGTCGTGACCGGGGGCGCGGTGCACTGCTCCGGCGACTTCGTGCAGGGCAAGCCCGGCGAGCGGTTCGTCTACATCAACTCCGGAACCTTGGCCGGAGAGCACTCTCCGTGGACACGGCGGGCGAAGATCACGCTTGAATCGCTGAGCGCGGCTACCGTCGAACGCGCTCTGGCGATGAGCGGCAGCGTCGAATCGCGGTTCCAGGGGACCGCACGCGACGGCGGTCCTTCGTGCGCGACGGTTCCGCTGGTCGGTGGCGGCTGGACCTTGGTCAACCGCTCGCGTTAATTCTTTCGGAACTTTCCGGGGTCGCGAGCGTCTTATATGGCAAGACCATAGGAGACTTGATAGTCTTCCTATGGGAGAACCATAGAAATGACCCAAAGCGAAAAGAATTCCGTCTGGCAGGGCACCTTGTCCCTGATGGTGCTGCGCACCCTGCTCACCATGGGCGCCCAGCACGGCTACGGCATCGCCCGTCGGATCGAACAGACCAGCGCCGATCGGCTGTCCATCAACTACGGCACGCTCTATCCATCGTTGCTCAAGCTGGAACAGGAAGGCCTCATCGAGTCGGAGTGGGGCATCTCCGACAACAATCGCAAGGCGAAGTTCTACAAACTCACACGCGCGGGAAAGCGTCAGATCGAGCGCGACACCAAGCAGTGGGAAGAGACGGCCGCCATCATGATGCGTTTCCTCGCCGAGAGTAAGGGCTAGCGGCCCATGCTGATTCGGGTGGAGAACATGTTGCGCCAGATGCGCGCCCGACTCATGCGCCTGCGCGGCCTCTTCAGCCAGACGCGAGCCGACCGGGAGTTTTTGCGCGAGCTGGACAGCCACCTCGAACTTCATGTCGATGACTACATGCGCGCGGGTGTGTCACGCCCGGAAGCCCTTCGCCTGGCTCGCATCGCGCTCGGCGGCGTGGAGCAGACGAGAGAGATCCATCGAGATCAAAGAGGTGTCCCCGTGATCGAAAATTTCGTCCGAGACGTCAGCTACGGAGTGCGTGGACTCCGGAAGAGTCCGGGTTTCACCTTGGCCGCGATCGCCATCCTCGGCCTCGGCATCGGCGCCTGCACCGCCATGTTCA
>JBDTQB010000438.1:0-3712 GCA_039932395.1 Vicinamibacteria bacterium
AGCCGCCTCCCGCGCGCCAGTTCGAGCATTTCAAGGGCGGCGTCGGCATCGTGGCCGACGATCTGATGGCCGGCGTCTACGCCTGGCTTGTCCTGCGCGGCATGCTGATGCTGATGCCTCAACTTGCCGTCTAACTTTGTGGAAGGTCGGGACTGAACATGCAGGCAGAACTCCTCGCCATCGGAAGTGAACTGCTCGTTCCTGGGCGTCAGGAGACGAATGCCGCAACGATGACGCGCTACCTCCTCGAGCGGGGCTGCAAGGTGGTGGCACGCACCATCATTGCCGACGACGCCCAGGCGCTGACCGATTCGTTCAAGCTGGCGCTGACGAGAGCCGACCTGGTCATCGCCACCGGCGGTTTGGGACCGACGGAGGACGATCTGACCCGCGAATGCGCGGCGGCGGCCCTCGGTGTCTCCATGGTCCGCGAAGCGTCCTATGTTGACTGGCTGAAGGAACGCTTCAAGCAGTTTGGTCGCGTCATGCCCGCGGTCAACGAAAAACAGGCCGACCGCATCGAGGGCGGTCGTTTGCTGATGAACGCCAAAGGCACAGCGCCCGGCCAGATGATTGAGCGCGATGGAAAGATTCTGGTTCTCCTTCCGGGTCCGCCGCGCGAGATGCTGCCTCTGTTCGAGAACGAAGTGCTGCCCATCGTCGAAGCGCGTTCGTCCGGGGAGCGCATCGTGATGCGCGTGATTCGCATCGCGGGCATGGGCGAGAGCGATGTCGAACAGCTCGTGGCGCCGATCTACAAGACCTTCACCAATCCCGTCACGACCATCCTGGGGGGGGCCTCTGAGGTGGAGCTTCAACTCGTCGGGACCGGTGCGAACGAGGCCGAGGCTGCGGCGCGCGTCGAAGCGCTGGCATCCAGGCTGCGTGAGGTTCTCGGTCAGAGGATCTTCACGGAAGCGGGGGAGAACATCGAGACCGTCGTCTCGCGACTTCTAACCACGCGAGGCCTCAAGCTTGCGCTGGCTGAATCGTGCACCGGTGGATTGGTTTCGGCGCGGCTGGTGAGCATCGCGGGAGCGTCGGCCTTCCTGGAGCGTGGGTGGGTCACCTACTCCGATCAGGCCAAGATGGATGAACTGGGCGTCAGCGCCGCGACATTGAAGGCGCATGGCGCCGTGTCGGAAGAGACGGCGCGGGAGATGGCGCAAGGTGCTATCAAAGCGTCGGGCGCGGATGTCGCGATCGCCACCACCGGAATCGCAGGTCCCACCGGCGGTAGCGCCGAGAAGCCCGTCGGCACGGTCTGTTTCGCGATCGAAGGATCGCTCGGGTCGCGAACTCTCCGTCGCGTGTTTCCGTCGGCCGATCGGGAACGCACCATCCAGCAGGCTTCCAATACCGCGATCGAGATTTTGCGTCGCGCGCTTGTGGGATTCGAAGGATGAGTCTGCCCCTCCTCGCGCTGATGGGCTATGTCCTTGGGTCGATCCCGTTCAGCTTCATCATCGCGAGACTGTTCGGCGTCAAGGACGTTCGTACGGTGGGCAGTGGCAATGTCGGAGCTACGAACGTGATGCGTTCGGCGGGGAAGGGCCCTGGGATCCTGGCGCTCCTCCTGGATGGATCAAAGGGAGCCGCCGCGGTTATCGCCGCGCGCGCCCTCGGGGCCTCTGAAATGGAAGTCTGCGTTGCGGGCCTCTTTGCCATGATCGGCCATCTCTATCCTGTCTGGCTGGGCTTCCGCGGAGGGAAGGGCGTCGCGACGGGGGCCGGGTTGTTTATCCCCCTTGCCCCCGCGGCTCTTGGGATCGCTGTGGTTATTTTCCTGCTGACCATCGCGATCTTTCGGTTTGTCTCACTCGCCTCCATTCTCGCGAGCCTGAGTCTGCCGATCAGTGTCTACCTGCTTGGGCAGAGCCAGATGATCGTGATGACAGCGCTGATTGCGGCGCTCATGGTGATCGCCAAGCATCACCCCAATGTCGGCCGGCTGATGCGGGGAGCGGAGCCGAAGCTCGGAGCGAGGCGTTGAAGATCGCGGTCGTGGGAGCCGGTGCGTTTGGTACGGCCCTTGCCGTCCACCTCAAGCAGCTCGCCCACGATGTCGTCATCTGGACCCGTAGTGCCGAGAAGGCCGAGCGGATTCCTCTCGGCGCCAATGACGCCGCGTTGCCCGGCGTGGATTTTGAGCCGGGCCTGACCGTCACGACCGACCTGAGGACGGCGTTGGACGGCGCGCAGCTGGCGCTTCTGGCCGCGCCCTCGCACGCCTTCCGCGACACCCTCTTGAAAGTAAACGCCATCCAGAAAGCGCTGCCGTTGGTTTCAGTGGCGAAAGGTCTGGATCCCCGCACTCTGCAGGTGCACTCCCAGATCGCGGCCGAGGTTGCCTCAGGCTCCGCCTTCGCCGCCTTGACGGGTCCGTGCTTCGCGCGCGAGCTTCTCGCCGGTCAGCCGACCGCTCTCGTTGCCGCGTCAACGGACGCAGCCTTCGCCCAGGAAGTGCAGGGCGCCTTCTCCGGCCCCCGCCTCCGAATCTATGAGAGCGATGACGTTTATGGAGCCGAATTGGCCGGCGCCCTGAAGAACGTCATAGCCATCGCCGCAGGCATGGTGGCGGGGCTCAAGTGCGGCGAGAACACCCGCGCCGCTCTCATCACCCGGGGCCTCGCTGAAGTGTCGCGACTGGTGGTCGCTTCCGGCGGTCGGGCCGAGACGGTGGCTGGACTCGCGGGCCTGGGAGATCTGGTCCTCACGTGCAGTTCCAACCAGTCCCGCAATTACCAGTTCGGGCGGCTGGTGGCGGAAGGGAAGGAGCCCGTCGAAGTGCTCCAGAGTCTGGGCACGGTGGAAGGCTTCCGGACGACGTCCGCCGCATGCCTTTTGGGCGAAAAATACGGTGTCGAGACGCCGATCGCACGAGAGGTGCGAGGAGTGCTGGTTCAAGGTGTGGCACCCCAGGATGCGGTGTCCGCGCTGATGTTGCGCAGACTAAAAAGGGAAGTACACTAAGACGGTCTTCCCCCCATTAGAGGAGCCTGAGAAAGCTTGCCCGCTTACTTCATCAAGTACACAGATGAGACTGGTCCGAAAACGCAGGAGTTTTCATCCGGTGAACTGATTCTCGGACGGGCGCCCGACTGTCAGGTCGTCCTCAAAGACTTCGGTATTTCGAGACAGCACGCGAAGTTGATCGCCGATCCCGGCGGCGTGCGGATCATGGATCTCGGTTCCAAAAACGGAACCAAGGTGAATGGATCGATCGTCACCCAGTCGCCCCTCCGTGATGGCGACAAGGTGAACCTCGGAAGCCTCGAAATTCTCTTTGGCCGCACCGCCGAAGCCAAGGTCGCCTTCGACGACGAGCCCGTCGAAGCGTCGGGCACCATCGTCCGCAGCGTCGGTGACCTCTCCAAGCTCCTCGCGGTCGATTCCAAGGCGAAGAAGCCAGGCCAGGATCCCTCCGCCGCGTCCGAGATCGAGCGTGCGAATCAGATCCTCAAGGTTTTGACCCGCGTCGCCGAAACGCTCGTCGCCTCCCGCCCCGTCGAAGAAGTGCTTCAACAGGTCATGGACATCGTCTTCGAGTCGATCCCAGCCGAGCGCGGCTTCCTCATGCTCGCGGGCGACGACAAAGATGCGACCACCCTGACCGCGAAGGTCACCAAATACCGTCGCAAGTCGGATGATCGCGGCAAGATCACGATCTCCAAGACCATCGCTCAGCGCGTTCTGTCCGACCGGGTCGCGA
>JBDTQB010000439.1:0-3688 GCA_039932395.1 Vicinamibacteria bacterium
AGCCGTACCCTGCCCTCACTCCCAAAGAAACTCGAGGGTGAAAATGGCGAAGACATCAGGTTCCCTGCCGGCCGACTACGCAGAATGGTTGCGGAGTCTCAAACAACGAATCCAGGGCGCCCGGCAGCGGGCTGCGCTGTCCGCGAACGAGGAGCAGATTCGGCTCTATCACGACATCGGCCGCGACATCCTCGAGCGCCAGCGCGCGCAGGGTTGGGGCGCCAAAGTGATCGACCGGCTTTCAGCCGACCTGCGTGCGGCCTTCCCGGACATGAAGGGGCTCTCGTCTCGCAACCTCAAGTATATGAAGGCCTTCGCGCAGGCGTGTCCCGACTTTCTAATTGGGCAGCAGTCTGCTGCCCAATTGCCCTGGTTTCACATCGTCACACTGATCACCACGCTTCCTGATCGAAGCGTACGTGGCTGGTACGCGCGGGAAGCAATCCTGCGCTCGTGGCCTCGCGGAACGCTGGTTCTTCACATCAAGAATCTGCTGCACCTGCGGCAGGGCGCCGCCGTCACAAACTTCGATGCGCGTCTCGATACTCCAGAGGCCGGCCTCGCGAGCCAGATTCTCAAGGACCCCTACCACTTCGACTTCCTCGGCCTCGGTGACGAGGCGCATGAGCGAGACATCGAAAACGCGCTCATCCGTCACATCACTCGATTCCTGATGGAGCTGGGCGCTGGTTTCGCGTTCGTCGGCCGTCAGTTCCGTCTTGAAGTCGCCGGAGACGAGTTCTTCATCGACCTGCTCTTCTACCACACGCGTTTGAAGTGTTACGTCGTCGTGGAACTGAAGGCTCACGCCTTCAAACCGGAGCACGCGGGTCAGCTCAACTTCTATCTCAGCACCATCGACGCCCAGATCAAGGCGTCCGACGACCGCCCGAGCATTGGGCTGCTTCTCTGCCGAAACCAGAACCGCCTTGTCGCGGAGTATGCGCTCTCGGGAATCGACAAACCGATCGGCATCGCGGAGTATCAGTTGGTCCGTGCCCTCCCGGAACCACTCGACACCAGTCTGCCGAGCATCGAAGAATTGGAAGCTGAGCTGTCGCGCGACCTACCCGACGCTGGACGCCAAGACACCTGAAGGGCCGGCGACAGGCTTCCTTCATTGGTCACGTGGGTTCACTCCAACTGTCGAGGCCTTCTCAACCTCCTCAATGGCCGCTCGGAAGGCACCGTCGAACGGAAGCATCAGAACATCAGCGCGATCCTGATCGAACTGGGCTTCGTCTACATCTCCGGGTACAAGTCTTTCTCCAACTATCAGCAGACACTTCATGACTTCATGTCCGACCGTCTCACTCAGAGTGACGCACTGAAGGCGATCCTTCACGAGCAAGTGACGGCGCCAGTCGTGGTGCCGACCGTCGCAGATATCCTGACCGTATGGACCCTGCCGCCTACCCTGAGCAAGCCTCGCCCCGTCTTCGCTGAACGACCTCTGCGGCCGCGCAGAGGCGCCGGCTACGTCGCGATGGAAGCGGCCAACAGCTCGCTTGGGCTGGCCGGGGAAGAGTTCACGGTGGCCTTCGAGAAGGCGCGACTCATTCACGTCGGTAGGGACGGTCTGGCTGAACGCATGGAGCATGTCTCCCTGTCGGTTCAGCCCGACGCTTCGTAGTCCGCGCCTCAGCGCCGGGCGCCCCAGGGCGCTAGCCAGATCACGTCTACACTTTGCCGAGAGGTCACAAACATGGCTCCATCGAGTTCGCCCCGCCCGCGCGTAGTTCGGCCTGATCTGCCCCCGCCCCCGGAACCGACACCCAAATTGACTCCGTTGAAGGTCGTTCTATCGACGCCCAGTCTCTTCCTTGTCTGCGGGTGCCTGTGGTGGGCAGGGATGGGCGACTACGCGTTATCGCTCCTGCCTCTTGTGACGGGTATCGCAGCGATCCGCGCACTCGTTTTTGTCCTGACTCTCCCGAAGAAATGGGCGGCTTATCGCGCAACATCCTTTCGATGGGCCGTGCTTGGCTTCGTCGGTAACGGTGCCGTCGCAGCCTGGGTCGTCTGGGCCGCGCTCGTGATGATGAGTGGCATGGCCCACGGGCGGCGACTGCGGTCTCGCGGCAAGTCTCTCGTTCCTTCTACCGAGAGTCAGGGGACCTGGACGACGCTGGCAATAGAGCCCGGAGCGTCGCCGTTCCCGCACGGGCTCGCAGACCGGTGGCGCGAGAACGGAGCCGTCGAGCACGCGTCCATCGCGGCGTTCGCGCGCCTTACTCTCGACCTCATGGGTGTCGGCGCCCCCCCGAGCCTCATCGCTGCGGCGAACCTGGCTGCACTCGGTGAGGTCAGGCATGCCGAGTTCTGTTTCAGCGTCGCCCGGGCGATCGACGGCAGCGCGCTGAGTCCCGCGCCGTTTCCCGAAGCGGCCCAGACGGACACACCCCCGCGGGACCGAAGGCTCGCCCTAAGAAAGCTGGCGGTTGAGTCCCTGGTTGATGGCGCCCTCGGGGAGCGCGTTTCCGCGAATGTCCTCGCGCAGCTTGCAGGCCGGTGCCGGGTCCCAGCTATCGGCGACACCCTCAGAGGCATGGCAACGGACGAGGCCGGTCACGCCGAGCTCGGTTGGGCCGTCGTTGAATGGTGTGTCCAAGACGGTGGAGAAGTCGTGGTGGACTCCCTTCGCGACGCTGTGCGCTTGCTTCCCGCGCGCGTCGAGACTGGCCTGCCGCAGGCGGCGCGCGATGGTTCCTGGGAACGGTACGGTATCCATGGCGCGGAGCTGGAGGCGCGTGAGTACGCTGCGGTTGTGGAGGCGCTCAACGCACGACTGCGCGACTTGGCGGCGAAAACGACGCAACGCGCCGCCTGACGCATGTCGGCGAGGCTCAGTTCGAGGCGCCCGGATCATCCTTGATGCGGACCTCGCGGGCTCTATGGGGTCAGGACGAAAGCGCTTGATCAGGCGGTGAAAACGCAATGCCCGCAGGTTTCCCCAGGATTTTCTGTTTCGTCTTTCGTCGTTGGAAACAGAAGACCTCCAACGTTCAAGGTCACAAATTGTGACCTTGAAGCGCGGGCAGAACGTGAAGCGTCGGTCCCCTTGCGTTCACGGAGCACGGCGCGATCTTCATTGAAAGCTCTCTGAGCTGATTCCGCGACGTCAACCCGCTAAAACCCTAGCCCATCGTCATTGCGAAGATCTCGAGGCTTGAGTTTTTGGGGCCGTGACTGGAGCGGCGCGTGCGGGTCTGGCAGAGTCTCTCCCGACGGGCCTTCGGCGCGAGCCCCCTCGTCAGCTGTGGACGAGCGACACTCTAACGACTGATCGCTCAGTCGCTCCATCGTTCTCCGACCTTTCGCGACGATGAGCGAGAGAGGAGCAATACGATTCCGACCGTTTCCGTCCAGTCGGCGACGAATGACAAACGAGCGCAGCGACTTTGCGTTGAAGGGGTTCGCATTGCGAAGCCCTTCGAAAAAGTGCCCGACGGGAGAGACTCTGCCAGGCCCGTTTTCCGCCGCGGGCAACCACGAGGATGCGGTTGTTGCCGACAGGTGTGCCCATGGTTTCGCGGGTCGCGAACGGACTCTCGCGCTAGGCCCCGGCCTTCGCCGGGGTGACGTTGTTTGTATCCGGCGTCCGCCGGGGTGACGGAAAACCGAAGGGCGACCTTTCGGTCGCCCTGGTTCGCCTTTGCTGATCAACTCAGCTCATCGTGTTACAGCT
>JBDTQB010000440.1:0-3674 GCA_039932395.1 Vicinamibacteria bacterium
TGGGTGATGTAGCTGCCGCCGAAGCTTGCGGCCACTTTCGCGAGGGCGATGATCTCCTCCGTCGAGGCGAAATGATCCGGCACGTAGATGAGCGACGTGGATAGGCCCAAAGCGCCATCTTTCATCGCTTGAGTGACCGCTGCCTTCATCGCTTCGAGTTCCGCCGCGTTGGGGGCGCGGTCGCCTTCGCCCATCACGAAGTTACGCACTCCGCCTGCGCCCACGAAGGTTCCGACATTGAGCGCGCTGCCGCGCTTCTTCAGTACGTCGAAGTAGCCGCCGATGGTCGTGAACGTCGGGGTATAGCCGTAGTGCTGATAGGTCGAGGCACCCGCCGCCAGCATGCGCGCATTCAAGGGCGCGATCGAGCCGCCTTCGCCCGTGATCTCGGTGGTGATGCCCTGAGTGATCTTGCTCGCGCCGCGATTGTCGACGAGAAGCCGGTATTCCGACTGGCCCATCATGTCGATGAAACCGGGCGCGATGACGAGCTTCGTCGCGTCGATGCGGCGCTTCGCCGCGATGTCTCCCAGATGGCCAACCGCGGCGATGTGGTCGCCGACGACGCAGACATCCGCGCGAAACCACGGTGCGCCGGTTCCGTCGACCACCCGGCCCTGAGCGAAGAGGAGATCGCAGCGCGTCGTGGGCGTGGCGGCGGCATGGACCGTGCTTGGTCGGCCCTGCGCCGCGAGGGCCGCGGCAAGGGCGAAGGTGAGGGCGAGGCGGCTAGATGGCATTCGAATCTCCAAGAGTGAGATTCGACGATAGCGCGGCCAAGATGCGGTGGCGGGGTCTACCCGAAGAGCGATCGGAAAAAACTCTTGACCTTGATCACGATGCGCCGGAAGAAGCTGGGTGCGGAAACCGGTGCCAGAGGAGGTTCGGGTTGGGGTGCGGCGGGCGGCGGTGTTTCTCTCAGCGGATCGGCAGGCTTCAGATCGGCCAGCGTCCGTTCGACCAGAGGCTCGGGGACCGCCACGACGGGCACCACCGCCGCCACGACCTTGGACGCGACTTCGGGCATGGCCTCGACCGGCGAATCGGCCACGCGGCTGTGTGGATCCCAGCCATCGACATCCGGACTCGGGCAATCGAGGGCATCGATCTTCTGCGGAGTGGGTGCCTCATCGAGCGCCAGGCGCTCCGCCAGCGCCTCCGTTGTGGGAATCTCAGCGGATCGGAACTCGCCCACGATCGCTTGCTCTGGAACGTCGGTCGCGGGCAGAGGTGTGTGAACCTCAAGGCTGGCTTCAGCGATGGGCACGACCTCCGCGACGACTGTAGGCGTATCAGCCACCGCGGCAGGCGCCGCCTGGTCGGCTGCCGGCGCATGAGCCTCGACGACGGAAGGCACATCGATCGCAATCGGCGGAACCTCGATGACAGCGGCCCCCAACGGCTCCTCAAAAATCGCGGGAGCCTCCAACGGGGGAACGTCCACCGGCGGAGCACTCGGGACGGCCGCCGCCTCCACCGCCCTAAGGTCCTTCGGCTCGGCAAGGCCGCGACCGACCGCGAGGCCTCTGGAGAGAAGTGAAAGACGGCCCACGGCCCACATGTCTGCTTCGATTCCTTGACTGATGTCGCGCGTCGCGCTTCGTGAATGATCGCGACGAGAACGCGCCGCCTGAACTGCGTAGCCTACTTCGGCGAAGCCACAATGGCGATCTGATCGCCGCGGGGATGTGTGGCCAAACGACTCAGGTCCATGAGCCCGAGCGCTTCGAAGTCACCGATCTCTCGCCACTCCGTATCGACGCCCGGCTTCAACGCCAGGATCTTCGAGCCGGAAGAGATCACGAGTGTGCCGTCGTTGAGCCACGCATAGTCTTCACGGCCCTTCGGTGTGCGCACGACATCCTTCACCGCGCCTTTCGCATCGACTTCCTTGATCATCCATTCATCAGCGCTGATCTTGTGGACGAAGCTCGCCGCCGGGCGCCCGGGAATCTTCTGCACGGAACGTCCCACATTTGTAGCGATGAGCTTCGCTTCTTCGGTCGCGAGGTTGATCAGTTGAAGCGTCGCCGGACGACCGAGTACAAAGCATGCTGCGACTTGGGGTTCGGGGAAAGCGAAGTAGCCGATCGGACGGATGTTCGGAATGAGCAGTTCGTCACTCTTCCCCTTGGCCGGATCCATGCGCCAGAGTCGTTGCGTGCCGTCCAGCTCCACTCGGATGACGCCATAGCCACGACCATCCGGCATGGGTGTCGCCGAGTACTCGCTCTCAGCGGTTTCCTTCACCGGTGCCGACTTCGCGGTCAGCAGGTCGTAACGGAAGATGTCCGTCTTCGACGCCGCGTCGCCGCGCGTGTAGAGGATGCTCTTACCGTCCGTGTCGAACTTCGGCTGATTGTCGTAACCGGGATGGTTCGAGATGTTCTTCGGCGTGCCGACCTTCAGGGTCGGCCCCGCGCCGGTCAGGGGAGCCAGGTAGATCTCACTCTCGGGCGGCTGACCCACGGGAGTCGGCGTCGGTCGCACCTCTTGAGCTCCCGCGCGCTCAAACACGGATGCGGCGAGCAGGAGCGACACTGAGCCCGCCCGAATCAGGCCGGTGCGCAGACGGGCGTTCGCCATGGAAAATCTCCTCGAATTGAGTTGGGGGATGGCGCGCGACCAACGAAGCCGACGCAGCCGACAAAACAAAGGATAACGCGGCCGTGACCGCGGTGCGTCTACTTGGCGAGCCAGGCCCGACGCAGCAGAACGAGGGCTGTGTTGATCGACGGACGCGAGGCGCGGTCTTTGGTCAGGCACATCTGAATCAGCGCGCGAACCGGTGGCGAAGCGGAGAGAGGTGGCGGCGCTGCTTCCAGATGTTGGACGCAATAGTCTTCCTGCGCAGGCCCTGGGAAAGGCGGATTCCCGGTCAGCACAGCATAGGCGAGACACCCGAAACCGTACACATCCGTCGCTCGCGTCGCGGGTTCGAAGCGCCATTGCTCGGGAGCGGCATAAGGGTCGCTCACGAACATGCGAGCCGACAACGCCGTCGGCGCTTCGTCGAGGTTGCGCGCGATGCCCATGTCCGCCAGCTTCCATTTGCCGTCGTGGTAAAGGACGTTGGCTGGCTTCAGATCACCGTGAACGATGCCACCCATCTCCTGCAGGCCGGTTAGAACATCCGACAAAACCGCCATTGCGTCCTCATCCAGCATGGGGCCTTCGCGGTCGAGGCGTTCCTGAAGACTCTCGTCGGCCCTCGGCATCACGATGAAGTGATCACCGGTCAAGGAGTCGATGCCGGCATCGAGAATAGGAATCACGTGGGCACTTGGCCGTGCCATCAAAGAGCGCGCGATTCGAACCTCGCTGGTCGCAAGGCCCGCGGTCACTCTCTTGATGCGCTTGACCGCGACGTGCTCTCCTTCCGTGGATGAGCCTGCGAAGACCTCGCCAAATCCGCCCGCCGGGCCAAGCCGCTCCGCTTCGTCGAAGGACCAGTCCTTGGCGAGTTTGAGAGGGAGCTTGGGCCTCTCGATGGGTTCTGTCTTGTCGCGCGGCAAAGGGGGAAGTTGGGATAGTACCGCCCAAACGCAGTTCGCCGGATGCAGTGGGTTACGGACTGAGGGGGAACCTAAACCCATGGGCGCTCATTCCGTGCGAAGGAGCGTGCTTGGATCAGCGGATGCAGCACCCGTCGCGGGGATCAGGGTCGCGATCGC
>JBDTQB010000441.1:0-3671 GCA_039932395.1 Vicinamibacteria bacterium
TTGACTTGACTTTATCCTATTATGAAACAATGTACCCATGAAGAGACGACTCCTGGCATCTCTCGCCGTCGGCGGCGTGCTCCTGTCGTCGCTCGCTTTCGCCGCGGACTCGCCCGTCTACAAAGACGCCGCGCGGCCCGTGGACGAGCGCGTGCGTGATCTCCTGAGCCGAATGAGCCTCGAAGAGAAGGTGGCGCAGACGTATTCGTTCTGGAAAGAGAAGGCGAAGATCACGGAGAACGAGGGCGCCTTTTCGCCAACGAAGGCGGAGGCCGTCATGCCACATGGCGTGGGCCAACTGGCGCGCCCAAGCGAGTTACGCGACTCCCCCACAAAGATCCTCCTGGGACCACGCGAGAACGCGATCTTCGTCAATTCCGTGCAGAAGTGGCTGATGGAGAAAACTCGCCTCGGCATTCCTGCCATCACTCATGAAGAGGCGCTCCACGGCCTGACCGCGCCCAAGGGCACCAGCTTTCCGATTCCGATTGCGCTCGCGAGCAGCTGGGACCCAAGCCTGCTCGAACGCGTCATGAGCGTCGCAGCTCTCGAAGCGCGGGCGCGCGGCACGCACGAAGTCCTCTCCCCCGTCCTCGACCTCGCACGGGATCCCCGCTGGGGGCGCACGGAGGAATCGTACGGCGAAGATCCCTACCTCGTGTCACGGCTCGGCGTCGCCGCGATCGTTGGGTATCAGGGCAGGAGCGAGGTGCTGGGCCCGGACAAGGTTCTGGCGACCGCGAAGCATTTCGCGGGCCACGGCCAGAATGAAGGCGGCATCAACACCGCCCCCGGCAACTTTCCCGAGCGCACGCTTCGAGACCAGTATCTATTCCCGTTTGAAGTCGCGCTGCGCGAAACACCGGTCATGGCGGTGATGCCCTCGTACAACGAGATCGACGGCGTGCCTTCCCACAAAAGCCGATTCCTTCTTGACCGATTGCTACGTCAGGAGTGGGGCTTCAAAGGCATGGTGACCTCGGATTACTACGCGATCGATCAGATGGTCGATCGACATCACGTCGCCACCGATTACGCGGACGCGGCGATCCAGGCGATGGAAGCGGGGGTCGATATCGAACTTCCCGATCCCAAGACGAACGTGACCCTCATCGAGTCCGTGAAGTCGGGCCGCATTTCAGAGGGGACCCTGGACCGCGCAGTGGCGCGGCTGCTGCGCGTGAAATTCCTGGCGGGTCTGTTCGAGAACCCCTATGTCGATCCTGACCGCGCTGCGAGCGTGAGTAACACTCCCGCGCATCAGGCGGTGGCCCTTGACGCTGCTCGCCGGGCCCTCGTCCTTCTTAAGAATGACAAGAGTGTCCTCCCGCTCGACCGCTCGAAACTCAAGTCGATCGCAGTCATCGGGCCTAATGCCAAAGGCGTGCGACTGGGCGGCTATTCGAGCCTGCCCGGGCGCGGCGTGGACATCTTGCAAGGCATAACCGACAAAGCGGGCACGGGCGTTCGTGTCCTCTATTCCGAGGGCGTGCGCATCACCGAGCATGAGCCGAACTGGACCGCCGATTCCGTGACCTTCGGAGATCCGGTCAAGAATCGGCAGAGGATCAAGGAAGCGGTAGCCGTGGCGAAACAGGCGGACCTGTCGATTCTGGTGATCGGTACCAACGAGTCCACCTCGCGCGAAGCCTGGGCGGACAATCACCTGGGCGATGTCGCCGATCTGCGTCTCTCCTCTCAACAGGACGAGCTGTTCGAGGCGGTGACCGCGCTCGGCAAGCCGGTTGTCGTGGTCTTGATCAACGGGCGTCCCCTGGCCATCCCCCGAATCGCTGAAGCGGCGTCAGCGATTCTGGAAGGCTTCTATCTGGGACAAGAAGGCGGCACCGCCCTTGCCGAGGTGATCTTCGGCGACTACAACCCGGGCGGTAAGCTGCCGATCACTTTCCCGCGCGACGTGGGGCAATTGCCGGTGTACTACGGTCGAAAGCCAACATCGTTTCGCTCGTATCTCGACGCCCCGCGCGGCCCTCTCTTCGCTTTCGGCTTCGGTCTCAGCTACACCACGTTCGCGGTCGAGAATTTGACGCTCTCACAGGACAAGATCGGACCCGGCGGACATATCACGGCGACGGTGGAGGTCGCGAACACGGGATCACGTGCCGGCGATGAGGTCGTGCAGCTCTACGTCCACGACCGCGTCTCGTCGGTCACGCGCCCCGTGCAAGAGCTCCGTGGTTTTGAACGAGTCACGCTCGCTGCCGGGGAAAGACGAAAGGTCGTCTTCACGATCGGCCCCGAAGCGTTGCAATTTACGGACGAGCAGATGAACCGTGTCGTTGAACCCGGTCTGTTCGACATCATGGTGGGGTCCAGTCTCAAGCCCTCCCAGACCCGCACTCTCGAAGTCGTCGCACGATAGAAGTTAGAAAAGGAAACGAAATGTCAGACGCCTACCAGCCGAAACCCGAACATAAATTCACCTTCGGTCTGTGGACCGTGGGAAATCCCGGACGAGACCCCTTCGGCAGCGAAGTGCGGCCGATTCTTTCGCCCGTTGAACTGGTGCACCTGCTGGCGGAAGTGGGAGCCTACGGCGTTAACTTCCACGACAACGATCTCGTGCCGATCGATGCGACACCCGCCGAGCACGACCGGATCGTCGCCGATTTCAAGAAGGCGCTCGCGGCCACCGGCCTCAAAGTCCCGATGGCGACGACGAACCTCTTCGGCGATCCGGCGTTCAAGGACGGCGCTTTCACTTCGAATGATCCGCGGGTGCGAGCCTATGCCCTGCAGAAAACCATGCGCGCGATCGATCTGGGCGCCGAATTCGGAGCCAAGGTCTACGTGTTCTGGGGCGGTCGCGAAGGCGTGGAGACGGACGCGAGCAAAGGCGCGCTTGATGGCCTGAAGCGTTTCCGTGACGCCATGAATTTCCTCACTCACTACGTCAAGGATCAGAAGTACGACATGGTCTTCGCCCTCGAGGCGAAGCCGAACGAGCCGCGCCACGACATCTATCTGCCCACGACAGGTTCGATTCTCGGCTTCATTGAGACCCTCGACCACAAGGAAATGGTCGGGGTGAATCCTGAAGTGGCCCACGAGCACATGTCCGGACTCAACTTCATGCACGCGATTGCGCAGGCGTGGGACGCGAAGAAGCTGTTCCACATTGATCTCAACGATCAGGCGTTTGGCCGCTATGACCAGGATCTGCGGTTTGGGTCGCACTCCATCAAGTCCTGCTTCTTCACCGTCAAGTTTCTTGAAGACGTGGGATATGCCGGCAGTCGGCATTTCGATTCGCATGCCTACCGAACCGAGGATGTGGACGGAGTGAAGGATTTCGCGCGAGGCAGCATGCGCAGCTATCTGCTCTACAAAGAGAAGGCGCGGCGTTTCAACGAAGACAAGGAGATTCAGGCGCTCATTCGCGAAGCGTCCGATGTGCCCACGGACGGCTTGCCTAATGGCGAGTCCTACAGCCGCGCCGACGCAGATGCGTTGAAGGCGGCATCCTTCGATCGCCGGGCGCTCGGAGCGCGCGGTCTGAAGTATGAGCGCCTCGATCAGCTCACTCTGGAAGTGATTCTCGGCGTCCGCTGATCCGGAATTCCACCCGCCGTGACGTACCATAGAGACGATCCGACGTCTTGATGAAGCCCACAAGCCTCCTTCCCTCACAACAGATCGCGACTCGTCGT
>JBDTQB010000442.1:0-3654 GCA_039932395.1 Vicinamibacteria bacterium
CGATGCAGCACTACGCGCGTGCGGTCTCCTACGTCGCGAAGGAAGATGTGCCGAAGGCGCTTGAGGAACAGGCGGCCTTCATGCAAGCGCGCACCCGAGTGACGAAGGAAGCAACGTTTGGCAACAACACCGCGAACGATCTGCTGGACGTCGCGGAGAGCATGATGAAGGGCGAGATTCTCTTCCGCTCAGGCAAGGTCGATGATGGCCTTGCGAGCCTGCGTGAAGCCGTCGTTCGCGAAGACAAACTCCGTTACGACGAACCGCCCGACTGGCTGCAGCCCACGCGTCATCCGCTGGGCGCCGCATTGCTTCAGGCTGGGCGCTTTGCGGAAGCCGAGCAGGTCTTCCGCACCGATCTCGCGAAGCTTCCCGGCAATGGATGGAGTCAGTTCGGTCTCGCCCGCGCGCTTCGTCTTCAGAAGAAGGATGCGGAAGCCGCCACCTACGAGAAGCAGTTCGTGGTCACGTGGAGGAAGGCTGACGTGAAGATCAAGTCAGCCTGCCTCTGCTTGCCGGGCGTGTAGCCAGGACGCAGGCGCCGCATCAATCCCCTGCGCGCATGGCAAACAGACGTACCGCTAGTCCGTCCGGAGTGCGAGCCAGGGTTTGACCTTGGCTGCGCGCTGCGCGGGAACGAGATTCGCGAGAGCAGCTACGCCACTCAACAAGCCAACCGCTCCAAGCCACGCTATGGGATCGACCGGGCTGATTCCATACAGCACGCCTGAGACAGCAAAACCAGCGCCGACCGCGAAGATCGCGCCGACGATCAAGCCGGCACCAGCCACGCGCATCCCCTGCCGCATGATCAAGCGGGACACTTCTCCGGGTTGCGCGCCAAGCGCCATGCGAACGCCGATCTCCTTGGTCCTGCGCGAGACGGAGTATCCGATGACCCCGTAGAGACCGATCGCGGCCAGGAGCATGGCAACGATGCCAACTGAACTCACCGCCCAGGCACCGGCCTTCGCGGGGAACAAGGTCGCGCCCACTTGATGCTGGAGCGTCTGATTCTGCAGGAAGACCAGATTCGGCTCCATCGAGAGAAGCTCCTTGCGCACCGAAGCCAGCAACGCGCTTGCATCGCCGCTGCCGCGCGCGAGGACTTCATACCCATTGGCCGGACGCTGCGTCGCCGCGAAGTGGATGTAAGGCGTCACCTCTTCGCCCATCGTGTTGACGCGGTAGTTCGCGGTCACGCCGACGACTTCGAATTCAGGGCCGTCCACCGTGCGTGTGCGGAAGCGTTTGCCGATGGCGTCCTGGTCGGGCCAGTACTTGCGCGCCATCGCTTCATTGACGATCACCACGCCGGGCGACTCCGGCGTATCACTGGTCGTGAAGACGCGTCCGCGCAAAAGCGGAACATGAAGCGTCTCGAAGTAGCTCGGAGTCACGCGCGTGACATCAACGACGTTGCCGCGTCCCTCCGGCAACTGGGGACGTTCGGGGAAGAAGATCGCATTCCGGTTGTAGTTGATCGACATGGGCGAGCGCTCGGTCAGAGCCACCGCCTCGACCCCCGGAAGTGCGCGCAGACGCGGGATCGCTTCGTCCCAGAACGCCTTCCCCCGTTCCTTGGTGTAGCCAAGCATGTCGAGTTCGGCCGATAGAACCGCGATGCCTTCCGATTTGAAACCAAGGCCGGTCTTCTGCGCCGAAAGCAGGCTGCGGGAGAGCAAAGCCGCGACCACGAGAAGCACGGTCGTCACCGCCATCTGCGAAGCGACCAGACTGTCGCGCAGTGTGAAGCGCCTTCGGCTCGCGGGAACAACGGCGGCGTCGCCCTTCAACTCGCCCACCAAGTCCAACTGCGTGGCCTTGAGCGCAGGCGCAAGGCCCGCGATCATTCCGGCCATCATCGTCAGCCCCACCGTGAAGGCCAGAACACGCACGTCCATGCTCAACGCGAAGGTGAGCGGGATGGGAATGGGCAACGTCGTCGTCATGGCCGCACGGAGCAAGAGCCATGCGAGGGACAGACCGGCGAGCGAACCAAGCCCCGCTATCACCAGGCTTTCGGTGACGAGCTGCCGCACAATGCGTCGGCGGTTGGCACCGATCGCGAGGCGTATCCCGATCTCCTTCTGACGTCCTGACGCGCGCGCCAACAACATGCTCGCCACGTTGGCGCAGGCGATCAGCAACACCATTCCGACCACGACCATCAGACCGCTCGCGATGGGGAGCAACATCTTGTCGGCGTCTGGGTGAATGTGCACTTCGCTCGTTCGCTTCAGTGAAATCTTGCGCGCACGATTGGTCTGTGGATATTCCGTCGCGAGGTTCTGGGAAATCACACTCATGTTGGCGACGGCCTGTTCGACCGTCGCCTCCGGCTTCAAACGCGCCTTGGCAAACAACCAGCGGCGGCCG
This sequence comes from Vicinamibacteria bacterium, assembly GCA_039932395.1. GTDB lineage: Bacteria > Acidobacteriota > Vicinamibacteria > Fen-336 > JAGNNV01 > JAGNNV01. The sequence continues at coordinate 2,380 of JBDTQB010000442.1, forward strand.
CGCTGGTCGAGGGGAGTGGTGCCCGAGGGCGACGGCACGCTGTCCTGGATTCCACCCGGTTCGACTTCGTCGATGTAGGCGGCCGCCGTCCACAACTCGGGAGACAGCATGGGCATCATTCCCGTGAAGGACGCCGGCATCACGCCCACGATGTTGTACGACTGGCCGTGGATATGAAGCGACTGGCCGATGGCATTGGCGCTTCCCGCGAAGTCGCGCATCCAGACGCGATGCGACAGCACCACCGCGCGAGGCGCACCCACGACATCATCCTCGGGAAGCAAGGTCCGGCCCAGCGCCGCGTGAAGGCCGAGGACGTTGAAGTAGCTGCCCGTGACCACTTCCCCCAAGGCAAGCCGCGACCGATCCGTCATGCTGACCGCGGCCAGCGATGGGCTATAGGCCATCATGTCGCTGAAGACGGTGTTCTGCTTCTTCCAGTCCACGAAGTCGGGGTAGCCGCTGGTGGAGTAAATGTCGCCATCGCTGCTGCTCGTGTAGATGTCCACCAGCCGATCGGGCCGATCAACCGGCAGAGGGCGAAAGAGCAGGCTGTCGACCAGGGTGAACAAGGCCGTGTTGAATCCGATGCCAATCGCGAACGAAGAAATCGCCAGCAGAGTGAAAGCCGGACTCTTGCGTAGCCAGCGGAACGCATAGCGAACATCGGCCAGAAGCGTTTCGAACATGAATTTCTCCTTGCTATGCCTTACGATGGGCCCGCCTTCAAAGTTCCGGACGGGCAACCAAGTTGCTGAGGAGATTGCGCCGGTCGGTTTTAACGCCCAGGCAGCGAGGCGAGTTCCTTCAACAACCACGCATCGCGATCCGCGACAACTTCGGGCAAAACCATGGCGTGATCGACGTCATAAAACTTGCGATGGGTTGCGATGTCCTTGGGAAGAATGCCTGCCGCACGCGCGATGATTCCGGTATCGACACGGGAGATGAACACGTCCTTGTTGCCGAACTGAAGGAACGTCGTCGCGTTCTTCACCTGACTGAGATAGTCGGTGAGTTCTAGCGGCGCATTCTGGCGAAGATAGTCGGTCTTTGACTTGGGCTGCGGACCAAGGAAGGCCCAGTCATTCAGGCTCGGCACGACCGCAACGTAGACATACGTTCGCGCGCGCTGATCCACTCCGGCCATCATCATGGAGTACATCCCGCCGAAGTCATGGCCGACGACTCCAACCCGCGCCTTGTCGATGTTGGGCTGCGACATCAGCAGATCCATGCCGCGCCTCAGCGCGATGACTTGCTTGATCGAGTTCG
>JBDTQB010000443.1:0-3652 GCA_039932395.1 Vicinamibacteria bacterium
GGCTGAACCCCGCAACCGCGCAGCCAATGTTTACCAATATTCAATGCAAATCAGCTTGATCTCTCCGTTCACTCTCGCCCTGCTGTCAGTTCAAACCGCCATGACCCTCTTGAGCGGCACGCAGGCTGCAAGCGCTCCCAAACCCGACGTGGTTGCGATGATCTCGGGCAAAGCCATATCGAATGCCGACCTCGAAGAGATAGGAAAATCTAAACTCGCGCGAATCAAGGCCGAGGAACTGGTGCTGAAGAGACAAATCCTCGACGAGTACCTCACGAACAAGGTTCTTGCGGACGCAGCGCAGGCTCGCGGACTCTCACTCGAAGAGTTTCAGAAGCTCGAAGTCGAGAGTCGAATTCTGGCAGTAACCGAGGATCAGAAGCGAGCGGTGTTCGAGGCGATGCCTCAGGCCTATGTGGGGAAGACCGAGGCGGACGCGTTTCGCGTGATCGGCGACAATCTGCGCTCTATCCGCCTGGCCGAAGCACGCAAGAAACTGGTCGCCGATCTACGGCGACGCGCCGCAGTGCAGGTCTTCTTGCCCGCGCCAAGTCAAGTCTCACTACATCCCGACCGCACGCAGGGAACGGAAGCCGCACAGGTGACTTTCGTGGAGTACTCCGATTTCCAATGTCCGTTCTGCCAAAAGGCCTACCCGATCGTCAAACAATTGCGAGAGACCTACAAGGATCGCGTCAGGTTTGTCTTCAAAGACTTTCCGCTCTCCATTCATCCACAGGCCGCGAAGGCTGCCGAGGCGGGCGCTTGTGCCGGTGATCAGGGTCGTTTTTGGGAAATGCATCAATGGATGTTTGAAAACCCTAAATCACTTCAAGTCAATGATCTCAAGCGAGCGGCCAACACCTTGCGACTCGATACCGGGAAGTTCTCAGAATGCCTTGATAGCAGCCGATATGAGGCATCGTGGCGCGAAGACATCGCGGAGGGCCAGCGTCTCGGCGTCCAAGCGACTCCTACATTCCTCATCAACGGGCAGGCGGTAGTCGGCGCCAAGAGCCTCGCGGAACTTACAAAGATTCTCGACATCGAACTGCAAAAGCCTGGCCAGCCGTCCCGCTGAGCGCGGGTAGGCACGCCAAGTCGCCTGGCAGTAGCGTTCTCGCGCGTTCTCGGCAACTTTCAACGCCGATGCGCACGCTCACACCTTGATGTAGATCTGACGGCGCCCTCGACCGTCAAAGAAAAAGCCGGGCCGGAGATCGAGGCGGAACAGTTCCTGCTCCTGCTGACCCGCCGGCAGAAAACGTCTTTGATACCAGATCGGCACATAGTGATGATTGATGTACTGGTCAGTCATCGAACTCTCTCCAAACCGAGCTGGCCGTCCGACACGATCCGAAGAGACGTGACCACTCGCTGAAGGCCGGACTTAGGCCTAAGCTCAACCTCTCCCGGAGCGAGGTGGTGCTTGTCGGTTCTGGCGTGGGGACTAATCAACCCCAGGGTTAAAGCGTCGGAGCAGCGACTCAGGTCCAGACGTGCTAAGGGCCTGCCGGGGGCCAATCGTCCGCCACGAGCGGATCGGTTTGCCAACCTCCTAGACCGCGGGGTCGTGATCGTTCTTGTGGGACGCGTGTGGCGAGTCGGCACGCGCGCGCTCATACGATCTTGACTTGTTCGAGGAATGGCTGGAGATGACGCGCTGAAACCACAAACACGGTTCTCTCTGCCACGTCTCGATAATCTTGCGGCACGGAGAACGCCTTTGTGAACCGAATCCAAGGAAGCTCTTCATGGACCGCCCCGCCTGCCAGTTCACCAGTCTCCAAAGAAACCTCGCTGGAGTCATAGGTCGCTCGAAAGAGGATTGAAGTCGTGACGAGGACAGCCAGAAACCCTTCGGGCACCCCTATCTCTCGAAATCCGGCTTGCCGAAGTTGGATGTTTCGCGCGAGCTGGTCTGCTGCGCGTGCCACCAGTCCCGCGTCTCTCTCAAGCAATCGGCTCTGCGGAGAATTACTCGTGACGCAAAACATGGATTCCGCGGATGCTGGCGCGAAAAACGAGCGACCTATATGGAACTGGCGAACCCTGAAGGAATCCTTACTGAAAGTGATCGCCGCGTGGCGGACGGCCGTAACAGGTTTTGCGTCTGAATCAGTTTCAAGAAACGTCAGGATGCCTTCCTTTTGCTTCTTGCACTCGATGACGAGCGTCACGGCATCGCGCCACGCTACAACGTCGATGAACTCGGGATCTCCGTCATCGTCCCACGGTGTCTCTTGCGAGAGAACCTTCCAGCCCTTCGCCCCCGCCACTATGCGGGCGACTGCGGTTTGAAGAGGAAAGCCACTCTTCGCGACGTCTGCGACAGAAGTGGCTTTGGGGGACATCTCGTTGACCACTGGTTGTCTCCTTTATCAGCCGAATGAACAAGGGGTGTGGCTAGGGCGCCGACCCGCTCGAAGACGGCGAGCAAAGGGTCAGCGAGAAAAGGTGTCCGCGCCGGTCAGAACCGCTCCCCAAAGATTTGTCGGTTCGTCAGCGTCTTCCACATTCCGCGCCAGCAGCCACATGGTCTTGATACGCGGCGTCCCGCCCGTGTCGAGTGTGTGCTGGCCGCACCAACTCGTCAGAGTTCCATACTTGCCGAAGTTCACGGTGAAAGACAACAAGTCGCCCGTCGCGAAGCCCACCAAGTCAAACTCCTCCGCGGGTGCTGGAGCTCCCACTCCTGTTCGATAGACCCCCGTGACGTTTCCTCGCGCGTCAACCGCTAAATCCATCTCAGAACTCAGCTGGTTTTTCCATAAGCCGTTGAAATCGACTACTGGCGCGGGTGCGCCTGTGGCCCTGGTGGCGGCGACAAAGTGCTTCAGCATCGGTGATTCCTTCGCAGAAATGATGGTCTAACGCGGTGTGCCCAGAGTGTATTACACCTGAACCGCGCTGTACGGATCGCGACATGGTGAAGGCGACTCGACCGTCCCGCGGCTGAGGAATAGCTCTTTTCAGCTTGCCTTAGGGACTTGAATTTCGATTCATCCCAAATGACTCTCTCCATCGGTCGTCCTACTCGTCCCCTTACTGCACGTCGGATCGCAGCCAGTCGTGATCGTCTTCGAAGACGAAGCTCGTCAACACCGCATCCCGCGCCGCTAAGTGTGCTCCAAGTGAAAGGAGCAGGAAGTTCGATCGGCAGCGGGAACTGTTGACATGGTTGAGGAAAGACCTTGGCCTGCAACATTGAGTCGGGGCGCCATCTGGCCGCCGAGCCGATCACGGCGTATCAGATGCGCAAGTTCGTGCGGCGTCACAAGGCCCTGGTGGCAGGCGCAGCCGCTGTGTTTCTGGCTCTCGTCTTTGGAGTGGTGGCGAGCACCCGCGAGGCGGTACGCGCGCACAAGGCGGAACTCGCGGCCGAGGAGCAGCGCAGGCGAGCGGATCAGGAAGCAACCGCCGCACGCGCGGTGGTCGACTTCCTTCAGAACGATCTGCGCGATCTGCCTGCCCTCGCCGAATCCCCTGAAGCTGGACCCCCGCGTGCCCGCGTTGACCGCCGAACAGCGCGCGATCCTGGTCGACAACGTTCAGCTGTGTCGCGACGCGATCGTGTTCTTCACCGCGCTGGCCGGGGCCAAGGGTCTGTCGGGCCACACCGGCGGCGCCTTCGACACGGTTCCCGAAGTGA
>JBDTQB010000444.1:0-3647 GCA_039932395.1 Vicinamibacteria bacterium
ATCGAAGCGGGCCGGCGGGTCGTGCTCAAGGATGTCGGCCTGTTCTGCGACGGCACCGCGGTCAAGCAGGTCGGAAGGGAAACCTTCCGTCTGTGTCGGGAATTGGTCGACGAGATCATTCGCGTCGAAACGGACGCCATTTGCGCGGCGATCAAGGATGTCTTCCAGGATTCGCGCAGCATTCTCGAACCGGCCGGAGCGCTGGCCATTGCCGGCATGAAGGTGTGGGCGGCGAAAAACCCGGGCAAAGACAAGACCCTCGTGGCCGTGGCCTGCGGCGCCAACATGAACTTTGATCGCCTGCGCTTTGTCGCCGAGCGCGCGGAAGTGGGCGAAGCGCGTGAGGCGGTGCTCGCGGTGACGATTCCCGAGCAACGCGGATCGTTCCGGCGCTTCTGCGATGCGCTCGAAGGCCACAACATCACCGAGTTCAACTATCGGATCGGCGATACCGATCAGGCGCATCTGTTCGTCGGCTTACAAGTCAGCGGCAATGCCGATCGCACGCGCATCACGCGCGCGCTGCGCAAGGAAGCGTTCGCCACGCTGGATCTGAGCAATGACGAGCTCGCCAAGCAGCATCTGCGTCACATGATCGGCGGTCGATCAGCCAGCGCCGAAAGCGAGCTGCTTTACCGCTTCGAGTTTCCCGAGCGTCCCGGCGCCTTGCTGCGGTTTCTCTCGGCCATGAGTCCAGAGTGGAATATTTCGCTGTTCCACTATCGCAACGATGGCGCCGACTTCGGGCGCATCCTCGTCGGCATCCAGGTTCCCGCAATCGACATGAAGAAGTTCCGGACATTCCTCGACGGGCTCGGCTATCCGCATTGTGACGAAAGCGCGAATCCGGCCTATCGGTCGTTCCTGCGCGGATAGGCGAAATGTTGGCTAGCGAGCGCCTAGCGACCGACGCGGGTGTCGAACATTCCTTTCGCAGACCCCCCGCTATCCGAATGTGTCGATTCTCACCACCCTCTAAAAAGGATTCGCGCGGCGGTCGGGACCGCCCGGTATTGTTGGAGTGATGCTTGGGTCTCATCACCTGAATCTCGAAAGTTGCTGCGTCCTGATCGTGGACGACAATCACGACAACCTCGTCCTCCTGACAGCGGTGCTTGGCCAGGCTCATCGGGTGCTCGTGGCGAGCACGGGCAAGCAAGCGCTGGAGTTGGCTGCCTGCGCCGACCTGATCCTGCTCGACGTCATGATGCCGGACATAGATGGTCTGGACGTCTGTCGTCGCCTCCGCGCCAACGAGGCAACGGCGGCGATTCCCGTTATCTTCGTGACCGGGCTCGACCAGGCCGAAGATGAGTCGAGCGGGTTCAGGGCGGGTGGTGTCGACTACATCGTCAAACCCATCAATCCCGACAGCCTTCGCGCTCGCGTGCGCACCCATCTCGAACTGAAGTCCACACGGGATCTTCTCGAACGCCAGGCAACGGTCGATGTTCTAACCGGCATCGCCAATCGCCGGAGGTTCGATGAGGTGCTCAAGGAGGAATGGCGGCGGCTCGCCCGGTCGTCCAGCCGGCTCACCGTAGCGATCGCCGACATCGACCACTTCAAGGAGTTCAACGATCGTAGCGGTCACGCGGGCGGAGATGCCTGCCTCAGCGCCGTGGCCCAGACCCTGAGCCAAATGTGGCGCCGTCCCGGCGAACTGGTAGCGCGGTATGGCGGCGATGAGTTCGCCCTCCTGCTCCCGAATGTCGACTGGAACGAGGCTCAGGGGTTCCTGACCCGAACCCTTCGCGCGATGAACAAGGTTGAGGTTCCGGGAGTGGCGTCCACCGGTACGGTGCATCTCAGCATGGGCGCAGTCAGCGTCGTTCCGTCGTTCGTGCATTCGATCGAGGGCACGCTGCGGGCGGCCGACGAGGCGCTCTACAAAGCAAAGGAGAACGGACGACATCGGGGCGTCGCGACCGATCTGGAGACCGCGGTGTCAGTGGAGGTTTTGACCTCCGACGACATCGTGAAGGTCAACTAGTCACCGCTTCTTCGGCCCGGCGTGCAGCCGGAACCGCCGCCGCACACCTAGCCAGTACGCGAAGTAGTACCCGAGGACCACCGCGCCGGCAGCCATCGAACCCGCGACCCCGACCGCGCCGAGCCACGAAGCTTCTTCACCCCCCGTGCGCCAGACAGAGATGCCGCGCCACATCCCATAGAAGATCCGCGCGATCACGACGAGCGTGATGCCGAGCACGAGCAGGCGATTCGGTGTGTAGTGAAGCGCTCCGCTCGCAGGCTCCCAGCGGGTCACCCGCAGGCCGATCATCCCGAGCAGGCATCCGCACGCGAAGCCAAAGACGGTATGAGTGAAGGCGCCCGGAATCCAGATGTTCGTGAACGCGGCGCCGAGGAGGAAGAGGCACAGCGAGATCGCGATGCCTACGACGTTGATGGTCGCAAGCCAGCCTCTCGCCCGCTGGCGCGAAGTCCCCATCCGATACCGCTGCAGGATCAAGAAAGGGATCAAGGCGACAAGCGCAAGCACGACGAACAGGGGGATGAGCAGCAGTGGCATGTGATGTTTCAGCGTACATCCACGGCTGGGCATCGCGAGGCGCGCCCAAGCGGCTATTCCCCGGAGGCGCCGCGCCGCCGAGCTCGACTGGGAAGTTGGTCTCGATGTCGGTGGTTTTCTTCGCGGGAACCATCGGTTCCATCGTCATGATCGGCGGACGAGCATGCAAATAGCCGTGTTTCGTCGAGACTCTCGGAGTCAGCGCCCGGAGTCGAGATGCCAGCCGGGGTGAAGCCACGTGCCGCCGGAATGGCGGAAGATTTCCGTGGCGCGCCCGGTCGTCGTGCGGGCTTGACCGGTCGTGTTTGCGGTGGTGAAGCTGAAGCCGCAAAAGATGACCCGAATGTCGCCGAAGTTCTGAATCCGGTTGTCGGTGAAGGTCAGCGCGGTCAGCCTGTTGCCGGCCGCGACGAAACCTTCGGCATCCGCGATGGTCTCGGTGCGGCTGCGAAACGGTCCTTCGCCGGCGCCAATTCCGACAAACTCCGACGGCAGGATGGCCATCAGGGCCGCTCGGTTCCCGCCGAACCAGTCGCGCCAGACCCCTTCGCGGACCTTAAGCAGTTCGTCGTCGGAGCCTGGCGCCCCGACCGCGACCTCGATCGTGGCGGCTTTTGCGTTGGCAGCAGCGAGGGGAAGAGCCAGAAGGCCCGTCACGGTCTGCCGGCGGGTCGAATCGATGTCATGAGTGTTGTTTGTCTTCATGCCATCAGCGTACGCAGCATGGCCGCGGACGACTTCCGGAATCTTGCTCATTTGCTCAGCGCGAAGAAATCGGGTGGCGAAACCATCTCGCCACCCGACCTTACGACACTGACTCAAAGGCGAGGTCTACCCCGCCTTGGGATCCGCTAGAACGAGAACCGGGCCATCAAACGAATGGCGCGTGCGCCCAGGTAGGCGTTCGGCAGCTTGTATCGCGGATCAGGGCGACCCGTGGTTCCACCGGCCGCCGCGAAGCGTGCTGCCTGAATCGCGTCTGTATCGAACCCACCCGGTTGGAAGAACGCTCCTCCCGGATTGTTGGTGAAGCCCGGAATGGTGAGCGCGTCACGATAGGCCGCGAACGCGATCTGGGTGACCGTCTGCTGATCGAACAGGTTGGTGACGTTGG
>JBDTQB010000445.1:0-3644 GCA_039932395.1 Vicinamibacteria bacterium
GAAGACACGCGCATCTTTTCGCGCAACCAGATCATCGAGGGACAGCTCGACCGCGGCGTGCTCGAACAGCGCCTGACCACGACCTCGCAAAAGAAGGACGCGACCCAGAAGCTCACGTCGGTGGACATGGAACTCGCCGCCATAGAAGGACGCAAGGCCGAGCTCAAGCTGAAACGCGCGGAGACCGGTCTCTCCGCCATGCGCGTCACCGCCCCCCACGACGGCATTCTCGTGTTCCCCATGAACTGGCGGGGAGAAGTCCTGAACATCGGCGACGCCGCGTGGCCCGGTCAGACCGTCGCAGAAATCCCCGACCTCTCGCAACTTCAGGCGCGGGTGTTCGTGCTCGAGGGCGACGCCTTCGGCCTGGCCGCTGGAAACAAAGCGCGTATCGAGGTCGACGGCCAGCCCGGCCTCGCCTACGAAGCGAAGGTGAAGCGCGTCGACACCCTGGCGAAACCGCGCGAGCGCGGGTCGCCGGTGAAGTACTTCGAAACCTGGCTGGATCTTCCGGCCGAGGCGTTCCGTCAGGTCAAGCCGGGACAACGCGTGCGCGCGACGATTCTGCTGGCCGAACTCGCGGACGCTTTGTGGATCCCGCGCGGAGCCCTCTTTCAGAAAGACGGCCGTCGCTACGTGCTGAAGGCGGACGGCTCTTCGCTGCGCGAAACGGACGTGACGGTCGGCGCCGCCACGCTCAGCCGGATCGAGGTACTCACGGGTCTTTCGGCAGGCGACCGTGTCGCACTCAGTGATCCCCGGCGCGGACGCGGAACGACCGGTGACGCCGGCAGCACCGCCGCCGCACCCGCAGCGACGAGCGGAGGTCGCTGATGGATTGGCGCGAAGCGCTTCAAAGCGGCATCGACAGTCTGCGCGCGCAGCGCTTGCGCGCTTTCCTGACCATGCTCGGCATGATCTTCGGCGTCGCCGCGGTGATCGGCATGCTGTCGATCGGTGCCGGCGCCGAAGCGCAGGCCATGCTCTTGATCGACGCCATGGGTGTGCGCAACGTCGTCGTTCAGGTGCGTGAGCCCTCCCGCGAAAACGAACTGCTCGAGCTGCGGCGCTCGTCAGTCGGTCTGTCTGAGCGCGACGCGCGTGCCATTGGAGACGCCGTGCCCGGTGTCGCTCGGGTGGCGCAGAAATCCGTGGTCGAGACTTACAAGGTGATGGGCGAAGCCGGTCGGGGCAAGCCGAAGGTTTACGGCGTCTCCGCCGGCTATTTCGCGCTGCAGCGCCTGACCCTGATGGAAGGCCGCTTCTTCGACGCCCGTGATGAGGCCGAGTTCGCGCAGGTCTGCGTCATCGGAGAAAACGCGCGACGCGAAATGTTCGGCTTCGGGCCGGCCCTTGGTCGTCCGCTCAAGGTCAACGAACGCTGGCTCACCGTGGTCGGTGTTCTGGGAAACGCGCGCGGAGCGGGCAAGGAAGTGCAAGGCGTGCAGCTCGCTTCGACGGTGGACGACGTCTATCTGCCGGTCACCGCGGCGCAACGCAAGTTCGCGGTGCCGCCGCTCAAGAGCGCGCTCGACGAACTGGTGGTGGAGATGGAATCTGACCGGTCGCCATCGCAGGCCTCTGCCGCGATCGACACACTGCTGCTGCGTCTCCACGGCGGAGCGAAAGACTTCGCCCTTGTGGTCCCCGAGGCACTCCTTGAACAGAGCCGTCGCACCCAGCGCCTTTTCGATCTCGTGATGGGATCGATCGCCGGCATCTCGCTGCTGGTCGGCGGTATTGGCATCATGAACATCATGCTCGCAAGCGTCATGGAGCGCACCCGCGAGATCGGCATCCGCCGAGCCCTTGGCGCGACACGTCGCGATATTCGAAATCAGTTCGTGATCGAAGCGTTCGCGCTGGCCGCGACCGGCGGCCTGCTCGGCGTGGTGATGGGCATCGCGATTTCGAAAGGTGTCTCGCTCTGGGCCGGCTGGGAAACCGTGGTGACGATCAGCTCGATTCTTCTCGCGACCCTCGTCTCGGCGGGCGTCGGTCTCGTCTCCGGGATTTATCCCGCAACCAGGGCCGCCGCACTCGATCCGATCGAGTCTTTGCGCTACGAGTAGCGAGACCGCCGAGCGACGCGCGGCGCGTCGCTACTTTTTCCCGTGGAGGTCGCCGAGCGCTGCGGTCACTTCAGAGAACGAGAATTCGAATCCCTCTTCCTTCAGCCGGCGAGACACGCAGTAGCGACCATAGAGACCCAGTTCGGGATCGGTCCGCATGATCAGCGGCGCTCCGATGCGAACCATCCACTCCGCCGCGGGAAGACCGATGGGCACGTTCATCGATCGTCGCAGCGCTCGCATGAAGTCCGCGTTCGAGATCGGCTTGGGCGCAGTGGCGAGGTAGGCACCGGACATCGAGTCGTTCGTCATCGCACGGATGAAGAGACGATTCATGTCGGCCTCGTGAATCCAACTCATACCCTGACGTCCGTGACCGACCGTTCCGCCAAGCCCCCATCGCGCGAGTGCGGTGAGACGTTTCAAAGCACCTTCGTCGCGCCCCAGCACGAAGCTCGTTCGCAGGACGACGCCACGCATCGAAGGAAGAACGGCGCGCTCGAAAGCCTCCTCCCACGCCTGACCAACGATCGGCGCGAGACCGTACCCGAAGGCCGAGTCTTCATCACAGACCTCCTCCGGCGGGTCGCCATAGATGTGCGCGGTCGACATCTGAACCCATACCGAAGGCGGATTCTTGATCGAGCGAACCGCGGCCCCAAGAACCGCCGTCGATTCGACGCGCGACCTGAGGATCTCGTCGCAGTGGTCCGGCGTCTTGATGCAATCGACGGTTCGACCGGTGAGATTCACCAGCGCGGAGGCGCCGTCCAGGTGGTGCGCCCAGTCGCCCAGGGTCCGCGCATCCCAAGGTGCGTGTCGTCCGACACCACGGGCGGGCAGCGAACGGGAGAGGATCACGACGTCGCAACCGTGTGCGACCAATCGGCGGGCGAGGCTTTGTCCGAGAAATCCACTGCCACCAGCGATGACCACACGGCCGATCGGCGTTCGCTCGTCCAAGAACTGACCTCCCTGTGTTTTCGACGAGCGAAGACTACCCGAGCGACGCCGCGCAGAGCGCCCTTTCCTGGCCAGACAGGCCGGGCGGATACTCAGCCATCGCTTAATCTAGCCGTACCCCATGTCCCCTGCACGGTCCATACGACTCTCCACAGTCACCGCACTCGCAATCCTGGTTTCCGCGGGTGCCTCCGCGGCCAGCCCGCACCCTCCATCGGAGGTACGGAATGCCCAAGAGATCCAGAAAGTCGTCGCCGATCTTTGTGATGCGAAGCTCGTGTTTCTGGGAGAAGAGGGGTCGCATGGCGGCGCGGTCGCACTTCAAGTCAAAGCCGAAATCATTGAAGACCTGGTGACGAAATGCCACTTCAATCATGTGGCATTTGAAAGCCAGCTCTACGACTTCGAAGACCTGAAACAGCGCTATCGATCAGGCACCGCGACCGAGGCGGCGCTTTCCAACGCCGTGGGTGGACTTTGGTCGACCACGACGGAGATTCAGCCATTGCTTCGCCTGCTGCACAAGAAGGCCGTTGCCGGCGACGTCATTCTCAGCGGAATCGACGGGCAGATTGGTGGTGCGACCGGCATCTATACCCAGAAGCAACT
>JBDTQB010000446.1:0-3631 GCA_039932395.1 Vicinamibacteria bacterium
CAGGATCGCGCCCATCTCCTTTCCGGCCTCGTACAGCATGGCCAGCAAGCCCGCGTACCAGCGCGCGTCGCGATGAAGGGTGGCATTCTCGATCGCGGTCGCCAGGTTTCCCGCGATCATGTTGACCAGCAAGACGCCCCGCTTCCCGAAGGTTCGGCTCTGGTTGGCTTCCAGGCCCAAAACGCCCACCAGGCGATCGCGATAGATCAGGGGCTGGGTGAGGACGTGGATCGAATCGTGCGAACGAACCAGCGCCTGGCGCTTCTCCATCGTCTCGGTGACCTGCGCTCCGCCCGTCTCAGCGACGATCAAGCTTGTTGGCTCGCCTTCGCCATGAGCCACCCGCAACGTCCCGTCGGGCCCCACCAAATACAGCAGAAGCGCCTCGTACTTGACCAGCCCGCGCAGTTGATTTGCGATGGCCGGAAGTAAGGCCTCGGGATCAAGTTCCGACTCGATCTGCGCCACCGCGGGCAGGATTTGGGCGACTTCGGATTCGGTGAGTTCGTCTTTCTCGATCATCGGCGTTAAGGAACCCGCGATGCTACCGCGTCGGGTCGAATAAACTCCACCGCTCACATGAGTCCGCTCACGCTTCCGATCGAAATCGAAGGGATCAAGAAGATCCTTCCGCATCGCCACCCCTTTCTCTTTGTCGACCGCATCATCGCCCTTGAGCCCGACAAGCGGATCGTGGGCATCAAGAACGTCACCTCCGACGAGCGGTATTTCATTGGCGGCCCCGGCGGCATCCCTGTGCTGCCCGCGTCGATCCTGACCGAAGCCATGGCCCAGGTGGGCGCGGTTCTGGTGCTCTCGAAGCCCGAGAACAGGTCGCGTCTCGTCTATTTCATGGGGATCGATCGGGTGCGCTATCGGCGGCCCGTGCGTGCGGGCGACACAGTGGAGCTTGAAGGCATCGTGATCCGTTTGCGCGCCAAGATGGGTTCGTTCCGCGGCATTGCCCGGGTCGATGGCGTGGTCGTCTGCGAAGGTCAAATGACCTTCGCGCTGGGTGATGCGCCGTCTAACGTCCAGCCCTAAACACGGAGCTTGGGTGGCAGGATCTGGCTCTCTCTCTCCCCACACGTTCGAGCTTGTCGCCAGAGATAGTTTTTACGGGCGAGAGATAACATCCCGGCGCGATGTTGGTGTCCCTGCGCGAAACAACCGATCCCAAGCTTCGCTGGGTTAACCACGCCGGATATTTCCTCACAAGCGGTCGATCACGCCTGCTCTGCGATCCCTGGGTCGACGGCCTTGCCTTTCACCACGGGTGGAGCCTCCTCGCCCCGTGTGCCCCCAACGTGGACCTCGCAGATGCAACACATATCTGGTTCTCGCACGAACATCCTGACCGTTTTTCGCCGCAGACACTGAGGCGACGCCTCTCGACCGAGCGACGCGCCCAAGTCCAGATTCTCTTTCAAACGACGAATGATCGGAAGCTGGTCGGCTTCTGTCGGGGGCTGGGCTTTGCGGATTGCGTGGAGATGGACTCCGGTCAGACAACGGAAATTCCAGACATGCGGCTCGAGATCGGGAAAGGCCAGAATCACACGGACTCCTGGCTTCTCGCTGAAACCGGCGGGTTTCGCGTCCTGAACATGAACGACTGTGCTCCGCGCGAAGCCGATCTGCCGAGCATTCGCGATCGCGTAGGGAAAGTAGACATCCTTCTGACGCAGTTCTCGTATGCGAATTGGGTCGGCAACCCTGATGAGCCAGACAGGCACAAGGCCGCGGCGGCCCGGAAGCTGGACGAACTCAGGAAGCAGGTCGAGACCTTCGATCCGCGGTGGGTCATCCCCTTCGCGAGTTTTGTGAGGTTTTGTCAGCAGGAAAACGCGTTCATGAACGCAGAGGCGAACACCGTTCATCGCGCCGTGGAGGTCATCGAGGAACTGGGCCGCACTCCGGTCGTGCTCTTTCCTGGCGATGAATGGGTGCTGGGCGCGGCCCACGACAACACCTCGGCACTCGACCGATACGCGGCGGCCTACGTCGCTGCGGCGAAGGAACCCCTTCGCGCCTTTCCACGCATCTCCGAAGAGGCGCTTGCGCGCAGCGCGACGAAATTCGCTCGACGGCTCCTCGCAAGAAATGATCGCCGCAAACTTCTCGGGTTTCCACCTTTTAGCGCGTTCTTGACCGACGAAGATCGGGCCGTGGAGTTTTCGTTCGCCACCGGACTAACCCCGAGCACGCACCAACGGGAGGGGTGCGACGTGGCGCTCGCCGCTGCCACGCTGCAGTATTGCTTCGAACAACTCTGGGGATTTCGCACTTTGGAGGTGTCCGGTGCCTACGCTAAGCCCCCGCGCGGAGACTTCGCGAGGCTGGCCCCTTACGATTGGGTAGCTACACTCAACAATCGCGGCGTCTGTGTTCCCGCGCTTTGGGTGAGGATCCTGAATCGTCTTGGATGGCGCGGAGGGCGCCGCCTATCGACGAAGCCAGCGTCTGTGAAATAGTTCCCAAGTCTGGGTCATAGACTTCGGCCAGACATGAACAGATAGATACACATGGAGCAGGCGCGACCTTGATTGAAGAATTGAAAAGCCCCATCGAGCGTATTGCGGAGCTTTTCAGCGCTTTCCTGACCAAGTAGTGGATGTCGCTCGTCGGCCCTTGAGCCTCCCGCGAGCACTCTCGAAACTCGGCCTCTGCTCGAGAACGGAGGCTTTCGCTTTCATTGCCGATGGACGGACTCGCGTCAACGACCGGATTTGTCGGGATCCCGCGCTCCGCGTCTCCCTCGATCTGGATCGGATCACGGTTGAAGGAGCCACCCCCAGAACGTCTCGCGAACACATCGTCATCGCCCTCCACAAGCCAGTCGGATACGTGACGACCCGCGCGGACCCTCAGGGCCGCAAGACGGTTTACGACCTGCTGGGCAAGCTGGATCGGTTCGTCTTTCCGGTTGGCCGGCTGGACAAGGACACGTCGGGGCTTTTGATTTTTACCGACGACCATCGACTTGGAGAACGTCTGACGAGCCCCGACAGCAACGTCGGCAAGGTTTACGAAGTCCGGGTCGATGCTCTTCCGGATAGCCTTGGACTGAAACACCTTCGCTCAGGTCTCGATATAGGGCGAGGTGAAGTTACCCGCCCCGCCGGCGTCGATGTCATCGAGGCGCAGTCGATGCTTCGTATCCGACTCCACGAAGGGAAGAACCGTCAGATCCGCCGGATGATCGCAGCGGTGGGCCTCAAGGTGTTGAGCCTGGTCCGGGTCGGGATAGGCGGATTCGAGTTGGGCGGCCTGCCCAGCGGGCACTATCGGCTCCTTGATGCCCGTGAGCAAAAACTGCTCTCCTCGCCGCCATCACGCGGCTGAGGACCTACCCCCGCGGTCTGGGGGTGTAGTACTGGGTTCCACCCACCAACGACCGAAGCTGCTTCAACACGTCGTCCACATCCTCAGGCCGCTTCGAAAAATCGACATCCTCGGTGTTCACGACAAGCAACGGAGTCGCGTCGTAGTGGAAGTAGTAATGGCTGTACGCCTGCCCCAGTTCGTTGATGTAGTCGCGCGCGATCCCGCGCTCTTCGGGCCGGCCGCGTCCCTGAATCCGCCGCATAAGGATCTCGGTGGGTGCCTGTAGATAGACGACGACATCCGG
>JBDTQB010000447.1:0-3623 GCA_039932395.1 Vicinamibacteria bacterium
CTTGGATCGATGTCGATCTTCGCCACCGACATGAACGTGAGTTCGCTGGGCACGAGGCGAGCAAGCGCGTCCACACCCAGCCAGGCGAACGCGACGCCGACGATGCCCGCGACCACGGCGAGCACGAGGCTCTCGGCCAGAAGCTGTCGCACCAGACGGCTTCGCCGGGCACCCATGGCCATTCGTATCGCGATCTCCGACTGCCGAGTGGCCGCGCGAGCGAGCAACAGATTCGCCGCGTTGGCACAGCTCAGGAGAAGGACGAAGCCCACGGCGCCTAGCAGAGCGAGCAGCGCCTCGCGCGGGCGCCGGTTCACGCGATGATCCTCCAGCGGCATCAGCTTGATTCCCCACGAGACGTCGGGCCGATCCTTCGCCAGGCTGACCTTCAACGCATTCAGCCGACTCTGCGCGACCTCCACGCTGAGGCCATCCTTCAATCGCGCCAGCGCGCCGAAGTAGCCGGCTCGCTTCCCCGGCTCCACGATCGGCGGCACCAGGGGAACCCACAACGTGATCGCGTTCCGCGGGAACTTGAACTTCGGCGGCATGACGCCGACGATGGTGAAACGCTGATCGCTGAGCGTCACGGTCTTTCCGATCGCCGCGGGATCGCCACCGAGTCGTGTCTTCCAGAAGCCATCGCTCAGAACGACCACGTGATCATTCCCAGTCGTGGCCTCCTCCGGTGAGAACAACCGTCCCAGGGCGGGCGCCACGCCGAGCATGGGGAACAGCCCCGGCGTGACCGAGACGGCGGAAATGGACTCGGGCTCGCCTCCGCCGGTCATGGTGAACTGAGTTTGAGAATGCGCCTCCACACTCTGAAACACGTCCGTCTGATTCCGCCAGGTTTGAATCTGATCGAAGGGAAGCGCTGCGAGCGAGACCGAGTTCGAGTCGGTCTGTTGGTACAGATCCATCAGCCGGTCCGAGCGCTCGAAGGGCAGCGGGCGGAAGAGAACCGCGTCTACCACGCTGAACACGGCGGTGTTGATGCCGATGCCTAAGGCCAGCGTCAGAATCACCACCGCCGTGAAGCCGGGTTGCTTCAGCAGCGACCGAACGCTGTGACGAAGTTCCTGCACGATCTCCCCCATCCTCAGAGGCTCAGAAGCTCAACGAATCAGGCTTTGCGCGGCTCCCACACTCGCTGGCCGCCCTTGAAGGCGTTGTCGTTGTCGCCACGACGGCAGCCGGGAGGCAGGTCCTTGATCTTCTTGGACTGCCCTCCGCCCAAGACGACATAGTCGGCGACCATGGCGGCCTTCAGAAGAGAGGACACGCGCGCCACGTGTTCGCGCCAGATCTTCTTGCCGAACTTCTCATAGCCACGAAGACCAACGTAGTCCTCGTATTCTCCGCGCCGGTAGGGGAGGTGGGCCAGCTCAAGGGGCGCTATCTGGCCCTTGATCACGAGCGCCGATCCCAGGCCCGTCCCCAGACCGAGGAACAGCATGGTGCCACCCTCGTAACTTCCAAGCGCCTGCATGGCTGCGTCATTCACCAGCTTGACCGGCTTCCCAAACGCCTTGGCGAAGTCGAAGCGCATCCATCCGCCGCCCAGGTTCACCGGCTCCGCATCGATCTTCCCCTCGATGATGGCGGACGGAAAGCCAATGGTCACCACATCGAACGGCTTACCCGCCGTGAACTTCTTCACCGCGGCCACGAGAGCCCGCGGTGTGAAGGTCGGGCCGGACGAGATCTTCGTGGCTTCGGCGTCACCGGTCAGCCGAAGCTTGAGATTCGTGCCGCCTACATCCAGAACTAGAACTCGTTTCGTCATTCGGGTGTGTGCCAACCTCCCACATCTGCCACCAGACGATCTGCCTGATGCGGGCCCCATGAGCCCGGTTCATATTCCCAAAGGTCGCTCGCCCCATGGATGACGGGATCCACGATTCGCCATGCCGCCTCCACGGTGTCGTAGCGCGCGAACAGTGTCGGATCGCCGTCCATCGCGTCGCCGAGAAGACGCTCGTACGCGTCCATCTCGTCGCCCTTGTTGTCCTGAACAACCTTCAGTTCGACCGGACGCCCCGCCATGCCGTCACCCGGACGCTTGGCCCGCGCGCCGATCGCGATCTCCACTTCGGGCCCAAGACGGAAGCGAACGTAGTTGCCTTGCGAGAACGCGGCTTCATGAAAGACGACCTGAGGCGGCGTCTTCAATTCGACCACCACTTCGGTCACCGTCTTGTGGAGCGCCTTGCCGCCTCGCACGAAGAAGGGAACGCCGGCCCAACGCCAGGAATCGATCCACAACTTCAACGCCGCGTAGGTGCCGATGTACGAATCCTTCGCGACCCCTGGCTCATCCCGGTAGCCGCGGAATTGTCCGCGAACCATGTGGGCCGTATCGAGGGAACGCACGGTGCGGAGAACCTTCGCCTGCTCATCCCGGATCGCATCCGGACTGCCAGACGACGGCGCCTCCATGGCGAGGAAGCCGACGACCTGCAGCAGGTGATTCTGGATGACGTCGCGAATCACACCCGTCTCATCGTAGAACTTCCCGCGACCACTGACCCCAAAACTTTCGGCCATGGTGATCTGAACGTTCTCGATGTAGTTGCGGTTCCAGATCGGCTCGAGGAACGAGTTGCCGAAGCGGAAATAGAGAATGTTCTGGACCGGCTCCTTGCCGAGGTAGTGATCGATGCGGAAGATGGACGCCTCATCGAACGCCTGATGGACCACCTCGTTCAGCGCGCGCGCTGTTTCAAGGTCCCGGCCAAAGGGCTTCTCCACGACCACCCGTCCATTCTTCGCGCAGCCGGACTCGGCCAGGCGTTGAATGACGGTCGGAAAGAGACTCGGCGGAATCGCGAGATAGTGAGTGGGATGGGTCGCGTTCTCTTTGTCAAGAATGGCCTTCAGCGCCGTGAACGTTTCGAGCGCGTTGTAGTCGCCGTCGACATAGCGGAGCTTGGATGCGAGGACTTTGAACGCGGCTTCGTCCAGGCCACCGTACGCCGTGACGCTGGCCTTGGCACGCTCAATCAGCTGGTCGTTGTTCCAGTCTGACTTCGCGACGCCGATCACCGGGAACGTCAGTTGGCCGCGCTTGGCCATCGACTGCAGCGCCGGGAAGATCTTCTTGTAGGCAAGATCTCCCGTGGCGCCGAAGAAGACAAGCGCGTCGGAGGGAGGCGCTTTCGGTGTCATTTCTTTTCGACGTGTCCGCCGAAGCCGAAGCGCATCGCGGAGAGCACCCGGTTCTGGAAATCGTCCTGGCCGCGTGAAGCGAAGCGCTCGAACAGAGACGCCGTCAACACGTGAGCGGGAACACCCTCGTCGTTGGCCGCGGCCACCGTCCAGCGACCTTCGCCGGAGTCGGAGACCTTGCCTGAGAAGTTCGACAAATCAGGACTGGTGAGGAACGACTGCGCGGTGAGATCGAGCAGCCAGGAGGCCACGACGCTGCCGCGCCGCCAAAGCTCCGTGACCTCGCCGATGTTGAAGTCGTACTGATAGTGCTCGGGATTGCGCAGCGGTGTCGTCTCGGCGTCCTTCTCGTGGGTCGCCTTGCCGATGTTCGCGTTCTTGAGGATGTTGAGTCCTTCGCCGTACGCCGCCATCAAGCCGTACTCGATGCCGTTGTGAACCATCTTGACGAA
>JBDTQB010000448.1:0-3589 GCA_039932395.1 Vicinamibacteria bacterium
ATTTCCACAACATGGCGGGCTACCTCACGGAGACCGCGTTGTATCGCATGGCGACGCCACACTGCTACGCGCCTGAAGAAGTTCCCGAGACGTTCGGCGAGCGCGGTTCGTATCTGCCCGCGAAGACGCCGTCCACCGGCTACACGAACCCATGGATGGGCGGCTGCTGGCACCTCAAGGACGCCATCGACTACATGGTCACGGCGTCGAAGGCGACCCTCGACATCGCCTCGAAGCTGAAGGAGGACTTCCTCTACAACATCTGGTTCATGGGCAAGCGGCAGATCGCGCGGGGCGAGAAGGCGGAGGGCGGTCCGTTTGCCTACGTGATCGACCTTGCGGCGCAGCACGACCCAACCCGGGTGGTCGAGTTCCTGCGGACCATGCGGCTCGCGGGCGTTGAGATTCGCCAGGCCGACGCGCCTTTCTCCGCGGAGGGGAAGTCGTATCCGGCGGGAACGTACGTGATCGGGCCCCAGGCCTTCCGTCCGCACGTGATCGATCTGATGGAACCCAAGACCTATCCGGATCGGCGTCTGTATCCCGGCGGTCCTCCGGATCCTCCGTACGACATGACGGGCTATGAGCTGGGTCTTCAGATGGGTGTGAAGGCAGATCGCGTCCGGACGCCTTTCGCGCTGCCAACTCGCGAAGTCATCGACGTGAAGCCCGCGACCGGCGGCGTGTTCGGCTCGGGCTCGATCTTCGCGTTGTCGCCGAAGCTGAACATGGGCGCGAAGGCGCTCAATCGTTTGCTCAAACAGGGAGCGCAGGCATCCGTCGCTCCTGACGGCATGATCTTCGTGAGCGGCACGACTCGCGATGCAGTCGAGACGGTAGGCAAGCAACTGGGCGTTCGCTTCGACGCCGCCGACGTCGTGGCGGCGGCCGCCGTGGCGATCCGCGCTCCCCGCATCGGTCTCTACAAGAGCTTCCTCGGCAACATGGACGAAGGCTGGACGCGCTGGGTGCTGGAGCAGTACGAGTTCCCCTACACGACGCTGCGCAACGAGGACCTGCAGAAGAAGGATCTGTCGCAGTTCGACATCATTCTGTTCGCCGACGAGCCCGCCGATCGAATCCTCAATGGAAATCTGCCCGGAACCATGCCGGCGGAATACGTGGGCGGGGTTGGGATCGAAGGGTCTTTGAATCTGCGTCGCTTCGTGGAAGCGGGCGGCTGGGTCATGGCGTGGGACAGCGCCGCTGACTTCGCCATCTCGACCTTCGGTCTGCCCCTGCGCAACTCCGTGGCCGATACCCGCACAACGGAGTTCTACGTGCCCGGCACGCTGATCAACATCGTTACCAAGCCGTCCGATCCGCTGGCCGAGGGGATGGAAGAAAAAGCGATCGCGATGTTCAACAGCTCACAAGCCTTCACCGTTGTTCCGGCGGCCTCCGAGGGAACGAAGCGGGCGAGCCGCGATATCGATGTGTACGTCGAATATGCGCGGAAGGATTTCCTCGCGAGCGGGTGGGAGCTTGGCGGCGCGCGCTACCTCGCAGGCAAGGTCGCCGCCGCGCGGGTGCCGGTGGGCAAGGGGCAGGTGGTGGTCACCGGGTTTCGTCCGCATTGGCGGGTCAACCTCACAACACCTTCCGCCTGCTGTTCAATCCGCTGTTCGCGAGCACCCGGCGGTAGGAGCGGCCGCGCTTCGGCGTGCGGTGTTGACAAAACGGCGTGCGCTTCTGCGGAGTTTCGACCCTCTGCTTGTAAAGTCCGCGTCCCGCCCCCTCCGAACCCATGGCCTCTCATCTTTATTCGATCCGCGACGCCCCTAAGCACGAAACCTTCCGTGCGCAGATTCGAGAAATGGGCATGGAGATCGTTCGCTGGGAAGCGCCGATCTCTGGTGAGCCGGTTTCCGGCTCCGTCCCACCCGACTTTCTGGTCCACTCCAGCAAGGACACGCTGATGTTCGCGATGTGCTCGACGCCCCACACTGAGGCGGCCACCATCGATACCCGCGTTCGCGAGGACCGCATCTCTATCCGCGCCGGGTTGATCACCAAGGGCGATCGCACCTATCAGACCGGCAAGGATCGCGTCGAAATGAAGGGCCTCGACGTCACCATCCTCTACATGGAAAAGGGCAAGATCATGCGGGGCAGCGGCGCCGCTCCCGAGCGTTCGATCTCCCTCCTCCTGAAGCCGGCGGTGCTGAAGGCGCGATTGGGCGATCGGCTGAACAAGCTTCCCGATCCCACACGCGACGTCATCATGGGGAAGCGTCCTTTCCATCGCGAAGGACGCGTGTCCGGCCGCTTGATGTCGGTGATGTCGAGTCTCGACGAGCTTCTGCGCCTGTCGCCCACGTTCCTCGACATCCACTCCGATGCGATTGCTGCCTCGTTCCTCGCGGCCGCGCTCGATACGTTCTCCGCCTCAACCCCGAAGGCCGCCGGACCCACCGCCGCGGAAGCAGCTCGGCTCGAAAATGTCCGTAGCCTTGTAGAGGAGAACCCGGCGCGTCACTACGACATCGAAGAGCTGGGGCGCATGGCCGCCATGAATCGCACCAAGCTGCGCGCGGCCTTCAAGCTGGTTTACGGCATGACCCTGTCTCACTATCAGACCGCGTCTCGTATGCGTCTTGCCGAGCGGCGTCTCCGGGCTACCGATCTCTCCCTCGAGTCGGTGGCTCACGAAGTCGGCTACGCCAATGCGGCCAGCTTCGTGGTGGCGTACAAGGCGTTCTTCGGTTCGACGCCCGGCCGCGCCCGCAAGCGATAGCGGGTTCTACCCCCGCCGTCATTTTTGACGCGGTCGCGACCAGTGTTGGGGTCCATGGCCTTGGAATTGCTCTCCTATGAATCTCGGTATCTACTATTGTCTTGATATTTATATGACTTGCTTACAGTCATATAATTTGACTTGAACGAT
Source organism: Vicinamibacteria bacterium (assembly GCA_039932395.1). Taxonomy (GTDB): domain Bacteria; phylum Acidobacteriota; class Vicinamibacteria; order Fen-336; family JAGNNV01; genus JAGNNV01. The sequence continues at coordinate 2,888 of JBDTQB010000448.1, forward strand.
GGCAATGAGTAATATCCACTTGGTTAAAAGAGGAGATTTTCATGAAACAAGATCAATTCACGGTCCGTGCCCAGGAAGTTCTGGCTTCCGCCCAGTCGCTCGCCGAAGGAGCCGACCACGCCGAAGTCACGCCCGACCATGTCCTGAAGGCCGCCCTCGATCAGCAAGGTGGCGTTGTGTCGTCCGCTCTCGAGCGATTGAGCGTAGACACCCAGCAGCTCTCGGTTGATATCGACCGCATTCTTGAAGGTCTGCCTAAGCAGGATGGCGGAAAGACCGTTCTCTCCAACCGCGTCGACACGCTGCTCAAGGCGGCGGTCAAGGAAGCGGGCAAGCTTAAGGATCAGTACGTCTCCACCGAGCATTTGCTCCTGGCCCTGAGCGCGCTCGATTCGCGCGGTTCCGACCTCTTGAAGCGCCGCGGTGTGACGCGCGACAAGCTTGCCGCGGTGCTGCAGCAGATTCGCGGCGCGGAGAAGTCGGACGACCCTCATGCCGAGGATCGGTACGAAGCTCTGACGAAGTATTCGCGGGACCTTACCGACGCCGCCTTGAAGGGCAAGCTGGATCCCGTCATCGGACGTTCGGATGAAGTGCGCCGCGTGATTCAGGTGCTTTCTCGGCGTACCAAGAACAATCCGGTCTTGATCGGTGAGCCCGGCGTCGGCAAGACCGCCATCGTCGAAGGCCTCGCCCAGCGCA
>JBDTQB010000449.1:0-3588 GCA_039932395.1 Vicinamibacteria bacterium
GCGTATCAGGATGCGCTGCGCAATCGCGTGCGCGGTGAGCTCGTGTGGCTGTCACGCAAGGCGAAGGCGCGTACCCGCAAGGCGCAGGCTCGCATCGACGAAGCCGGGCGCATGCAGAGCGAACTGGCCGATCTCGATCGGCGGTCCCAGAAAAACACCGTCGGCATCGACTTCGCGGCCACGGAACGCCGCACCAAGCAGCTCATCGTCGCGAAAAATCTCAGCAAGAGCTATGCGAATCGTCCGATCATCACGAATCTGGATCTGACACTGTCTCCCGGCATGCGTCTGGGACTTCTGGGCGGGAACGGCAGCGGCAAGACCACGCTCATGCGGATGATGGCCGGCACGGAAAAGCCGGACAGCGGCAGCATCACACACGCCGAAGGGCTGAAGATCGTGATGTTCGATCAGCATCGTTCACGTCTTGATCCCACCCAGTCGCTCAAGCAGACGCTCGGAGCGTCCGGCGACTCCGTCATCTTCAACGGCCGTTCGATCCACGTGGTCGGCTGGGCGAAGCGCTTCAACTTCCGTCCCGAGCAGCTCGACACCCCGGTCAGTCGTCTCTCCGGCGGAGAGCAGGCGCGGGTCGTCATCGCGAAGCTCATGCTGGAGCCTGCCGATGTTTTGCTACTCGACGAGCCCACCAATGACCTCGACATCCCAACTCTCGAAGTCCTTGAGGAAAGCCTGCTCGAATTCCCCGGCGCGCTCGTGCTCGTGACTCACGATCGCTATCTGCTCGATCGCGTGTCCACGCAGATCCTCGCACTCGACGGTCGCGGTGGTTTGATTCCTTATGCCGACTGCGCTCAATGGGAGGAGGCTCAGGGCCGGGGTTACGTTCCGCCTCCAACCGCTACGGCTGCCGCACCCGTCGTGGGCAGTCGGCCCTCGCAGGCACCCGCTGCTCCCGCCGCCAAGCCGAAGAAGCTGAGCTACAAGGATCAGCGCGAGTGGGATCAGATGGAAGCGAACATCCTCGCGGCCGAGCAACGGCTCGAAGCATCGCAAGCGACAGTTGCCGACCCCGACGTCGCGTCGGACTATCAGGCTGTCATCAAAGCGAACGCCGAAGTCGAGGCGGCGCAGGCTGGCGTGGATCGTCTCTACGCCCGCTGGGCGGAACTCGAAGCGGCGGGTGCTACGAAGCCGTAGGGTCCAGGCGCCGGGTTACCAGCCAAGCAATTCAAGGCCTTTGACAACCTTGAAGTGCTTGTCGCGGGAGACCAGGGGCAGACCGTGCTCAATCGCGAGCGCCGCGATCCAGACATCGTTCTCGGGAATGGGTGTACCAGCGGTTCTCAGCTGGTGACGAACAAGCGCGTAGACCTGGGTCGTGCGCTCTTTGATCTCAAGGACGCGCACCTCGCCTAACAGTTCGTCGAGCCACTTACTCAGGCGTGACTGCTTCCTGGAACCCAGAAGACCGTATCTGTATTCGCCCAGCACGGGAGCGGGAAGAACAAGGCTGCGAAACGGCATCAACACGGCTCCCAGATTCTCGTCGCCCTCAGCAAAGCTCGACAGGGCGTTCGTATCGAGCGCTATTTCCAAGTCCCTGCCTCAACGCGCGAGAACTCCTGGTCGACGACCTTCTGGACAGCGCGTGTCTCCGAGCGGATGCCCTTTAAACCACCGAAGGACTTCTTCCACGCGGGCTGAGGCGGTGAACCGGTTTTCGCGCGCAATTGGCTCGAGACGGCCCGCTCAAAAAATACCTTGAGTGACAGCCCCTCTTGGGCGGCATGCGCCTTGGCCGAGCGGAAGAGGGCGTCCGGGATTTCAATCGTTGTCTTCACGAACCCATTTTCCCATATTTATGGGAAGGCCTGCTTACGAAGCGGGCGTAGGTCTCCTCGCGCGGGCGGCGCGCAGGAACTGATCGTCGTAGCGGCGCGGAAACGGGACGATGTGGCGCTTGTGGCGCCATGGTTCCGTCTCGAGCATGACGTTGAAACCAGCCGCGGTCACGAGACGCTCGGCGCGCTCAAAGTAGTCGAACGGGCGATCCGTGGTCAGGCGGTGGAATCCTTCCGGTAGCGCGACATCACACCTCGTCACCACATGGAAGGCATGATCGCCCAACTCGCGCGCGTAGGCGACGAGCTCTTCAACTTCCGGGGTCGGGCCGGAATGGACGATGAGGGAGTACGGCGCGGCGAGACTGACCTCCGGCTCAGAGGGTAGAGGTGGCGAGAGAGCGAGCGTCACGACGCGCTCACTGTTCGCGCGGATCATCGCTTCGTGTTCCCCATCGAGACCTTCGACAACGTAGGTCGTCGCGAAGTAAGGCGGGTCGAAGGGCACGGCCTCGCGGTAGGACTTCCATCGGAGCAGGCGGGCCACGTGGTCGAAGGTCGCACCCTCGATCCCCGATAACTCTCCCTGGATTCCCGCCGGAAACGCATCCACGATGACGTGACGCCCGCGGGTCCTCGGCTCAAGCCAACGACGGTGAGCTTCGCGGTCGCCCTCAAGGTCTGCGGGGAGATCCGCGGAAGTCATGATCTCCGCGTGGTCCAGGCCGAGCGCCCGAAGAACGCGCTGGGCGCGGGCTTGATGTCCAAGGCCTCCGCCAACCGCGTAGTAAAGCGTCACTTCCCTCGCATGAAGAGCTCGGCAAGGATGATGTAGCGCTGCGCGGGCGGAATCTTGTCGAGAAGCAGAACCGCGTACCCCGCGGAACCCGGGCGGCCGGTGGCCTCGAACATCTTCTTCCCCGCTCCGTCCTCGACCACGGTACCGCGGACGTTTCCGATTTCCTTATCGCCGGGCGCCACCAGCTTGATGCGATCGCCTCCACGGGTCTTGAGTTCGAAGGGGTTCGCGTTCTCTTCGTTGTCGCTGACTTTGATCTTGTCGTCCTTCAGTTTGACCTTGTAGAGCAGCGCGCCGTCGGGAGAGCGAAGCTTGAAGCCGTCGTCATCCCACTTCGTCTCGAACAAGACGGCATCACCGGAGCGGTACTTGCGCTTCGCAGGGTCGCTCATTTTGCCGACGAGCGTCGTCTTCTGGCCGTTGGCGTCGAAGGCGACCGTCACCAATCCGTCAGGGCCGGGCTGGACACTAACGAGTTCTGCGCCGCCGTAGTTTCGAATGACCAGGGCCGACGACGAATTGGGGGCGACGGGGGCCGCTGCCGCCGGGGCCGCGGCGACGGGGGCCGCGACAGCCGCCGTTCGAGGCGGCTCCGCAGCGGGAGCGCAGGCGCTTAGAAGGGCGCCGAGGAGGATTGTGAATCTTGGCATGTGGGTTTTTCTCCGGTGATTCGATCAAGAACGTCGAGGTAGCGCGCGGTTTCGGTCCGGGCGTCGCATTGTTCACGGGCGACGGCCATGGCGCGGGCGGCCATGGTTTGCAAGGCTTCATCGCTCGCGTCAACGGCGCGCGCGATGGCGTCCTGACAACCCGCTTCATCCCCCGGCGGAAACAGAAAAGCGGTCTCGCCATCGACCAGGACATCCGCCATTCCACCGACCGCCGCCGCGATGAGGGGCTTGCCCAGGACCATCGCTTCAATGAGGACATTGGGAAAGCCATCGTAGTGCGACGGCAGAACGATGAGGTCGGACGCCGCGTAGT
>JBDTQB010000450.1:0-3583 GCA_039932395.1 Vicinamibacteria bacterium
TCGACACCCTGGTCGAAGCCAAGGCTGCGGTCCTCGCGGTGGAAGCGGGCAAGACTTTGCTGCTCGACAAGGCCCAATTTCTAGCCTCGGCGAAGCAACGTGGGATCACGGTCGTAGGAGTGGTCAGAAAAGCAGCGGAGACGAAGGCATGAGCGCGAACAGGCTGAGGGTGGGCGTGGTGGGCACGGGCGCCTTGGGGTCGCATCACGCGCGGGTCTTCGCTTCGCTGCCCAACGCGACTCTGACTTCGGTGTTCGATCTTGACGGCGCAAAGGCAGCCTCGGTCGGGGCGCCTTTCCATGCCCCCGCTGCATCAACGTTTGAAGAGTTCATCAGCCAGGTGGACGCGGCGGTGGTCGCAGTTCCGACCATGGCCCACTTTGCGGTCGCCGAGAAGCTGATGAAGGCGTCGCGTCACGTGCTGGTTGAAAAGCCGATGACGACCACCGTCGAAGACGCGGAAGCTCTGGTGGCGCTCGCAGAGAGGAACGATGTCGTCCTGCAGGTCGGCCACGTCGAGCGCTTCAATCCGGCGTCCGAGGCCCTTCGGCGCATCGAGAAGGCGCGCTTCGTGGAAGTGCATCGGCTTTCGCCATTTCCAAACCGTAGCCTCGATATCGACGTCATATTAGATCTGATGATCCATGACCTCGACCTGCTGGTGGCGCTCGACAAGTCGAAGCCCGTGCAGATCGACGCGGTGGGCGTGCCCGTCCTGACAGACCGTTTCGACATCGCGAACGTCCGCATCCGATTTGAATCGGGGCTCATCGCGAATCTCACCGCCAGCCGGGTCTCCATGGAGAAGATCCGGAAATTCCGAGTGTTTGGGTCGCGTCTTTACGCCTCCTGCGACTTCCTCACGCGTCAGGCCCAGATCGCCCGGCTGGTGGCGGACGAAAGCGGCGCGCCCGAGATCAAGCTCGACGCGATCACCTCGCGGATGGATGATCCGGAGAGCGAGCCCTTGCGGCGTCAGGCCATCTCCTTCGTGAACGCGATCGAGACGAAGACGCCCGCGGTCGTATCGGGAGCGGATGGTGTCGCGGTCTTAAGGATGGCGAAAGACATCCTCGACAAAATGAGCGGGATGGGCTCAGACGGTCGAGCCTGAGAACATCACAGTTGGAACGTGGCGGTATTCAATTTCAACGAAGTCGATGAGGTCACGGAAACCACCGACGACCCGCGCCGGCCCATACCGCGCATCGAAGTCCCTCGCCGTGAAACGCCGATCCTCGGATCCGTCTTCATGCATGTTGTTCTGCTCACCCTGCTCTTTCTGATCCAGCCGCGCGATCCCAAATCGTTCCAAGTCGAGCAAGAGAGACCGAAGGAACACCGCGCGTTCTTCGTTCCCAAAGAGTTGCAGAGACCGCCGGCCCCGAAGCAGGTCGCCAAGGCCGCGCCTCAGCCGACCCCGCCTCCTCCGCAGCCGCCAGCCCCTACCCCTCCGCCTCCTCCGAAATCAGCCAAGATCAGCATCGGCGAAGCCTCAGATCAGCGCGCTCAACAGCTGAATCTGGAACGCGATCGCGATATTGGACGGCGTGGAGCGAAGGTGGCGCAGAAAGACGCGCTTCCGGAGGAAGCCAAGCCCGAGTCCGAAAAGCAGTCGGGACAAGGTCATGGAGCGGATGCGGAGCGAAGCGGCATGCAACTGCCGCAGGCCGATCGAGGACGCCTGGCCCGGGCCGACGATCCACGCATGGTGGGACCGTCTGGCGGGCTGCTGAGCGCATCCACTCGAAGCGTTGAGCGTGCTTTGCGCGACCGCAAGGAAGCGACTCAGATCGAAATCGCCGGATCCCAGATGGGCCCGTTGTTCTTCGATCCTGAAGGCGCCGATTTCACGCGCTGGATTAATCATTTCAAGAGCGAGGTCTATCGCAATTGGATCATCCCGGAACCTGCCCGCTTGGGCGTGAGGGGCCAGGTGGGAATCGAGTTCACGGTGGAGCGCTCCGGAGTGATCAGTCGTCTGACGCAGGTCGCTTCGGCGGGCATGCCCGCGCTGGACCGAGCTGCGGCCAACGCGCTGCAGGGGAGTAACCTCCTCCCTCTCCCCGATGACTATCCCAACGGAAGCGTCACCATGCGCGTCACCTTCGTCTACTAGCCTCGCACCCCGCATCCGCGCGATACGAATCCTGCGGATTCTCGGAGCCTTCGCTCTGCTGGCGGCTCCCGGCTGCCACAGCGGCGACTCGCAGTCCAAGCCGAAGCCTCCAGCCCATCCCGGTTCGAGCGCAACGCCGAAACGGACACCCACCGAAACCCCAACCCCTGGGCCGTCTCCCTCCACGACGGTTCGGCCGGCGCCCAGCCTTCCCGACAATCCGGCCATCGCGGGCACACTTGTCGCACCCACGATCCGGATTGGATTCGTGGTTGATGCGGCGCGGGTGAGTGTGGGCGGCGCGGATGCCGGCATGCGTGTGTGGGCGGGGAAGTCAAAGGGTGTGGCCCAACGGCTGACCTTCGAACTGGCGAACTCAGCCGCGGGGTCGTCGATCCGGTTCCGCGTGCAGGCCGCGAGCGTCGCTGACCTTGCGGTCGCCCAGGCGGCGGCGCAGAAGATCTTCGACAGCACCGGTCTTCGAGCGGAGTCCATCTGGAACGACACCACGAAGACCTATCAGGTGAAGGCAGGAAGTTTTCCGGCGCGGGAGGACGCAGCAGCTCTGGCGCGCCAGATCTCAGCCAACGGCTTCGCGGGGTCGTTCGTGGTGACGGAAAGTCCCTCTGGTGGAGCGCTCGGACTCGTGCGCATCGTGGAGACGGGAGAAACGGCGCCCAGCGTGACCCTTCAGGCCGTCGATCCGCTGGAGCGCCTCTCCGTGGGCACGTCGCCCCTGAGAGGGTTCGTCGAGATTCGCGCGGGAACGAGCGGGGTGACCGCGGTGAACACTCTCAACCTTGAGGACTATCTGCGCGGCGTTGTGCCGAATGAACTGGCTCCTGTTCAATTCCCCCAGATCGAGGCGCTGAAAGCCCAGGCGGTGGCGGCGCGAACTTACGCGCTGCGCAACATGGGCCAGTACAAGGAGCGCGGCTACGACATCTGCGCGACGCCCGCGTGCCAGGTCTATCGCGGCCAAAGCACCGAGCATCCGCTCACCGATCGTGCCGTCGCGGAAACCGCAGGGATCACCGCCCAGTACCGGGGCGAGATGATCAACGCGCTCTACACCTCGACGTGCGGCGGTCATACTGAAGACGGAAGCAACATGTTCCCGACCCAGACTCAGGCCTACCTGAAGGGCGTCCCGTGCCTGGCCGAGCGGGATCGGCTCGCGGTCATCCGCACCGACGGTCGCATCGCGCAGCTCGGGCCTGAGCCCGCGATCAACCGCGATGTCGCCTTGCTCATTGCTCTTGATGTGCTGGGCCGAACCGCCGAGAGTGCCGCCTGGCTGGGCGAGGGTGTGAGGACCGAGGAAGCCGAAGCCTGGACGCAAAGGCTGCTGCGCGCGCTCGAGCGCAAGGGCTGTACTGCGAAGCCCAGCGGCGACCTGGGGAGACGTGGGGCGTTCTTCGTCTATGTCTCAGACGCGCTCTGCTGGACCGAGCGCGCGGACCG
>JBDTQB010000451.1:0-3562 GCA_039932395.1 Vicinamibacteria bacterium
CCTCGTCGGTGTAGCCGATGGCCCGCAGCATCGAGCGATTGGGCGACCGTTCCGGTCCTTCCTTGATCAGACGGCTTCTCATCGGTGACGTTCTCCTCTGTCGGTCATCTCAGCCAGTCATCTCAGCCGGCTACAGCCGCCGGTTCCGGTTTCTTCGCCTCAACGACTTGTCCGTCAGGCGAGATGGCGACCGGAGCCAGGAACGGCATCATGGCACGAAGTTCGGAGCCCACGGTTTCGATCGGATGCTCCCGTTCGGCTTTGCGCTGAGCGTTGAACCATGGCCTGCCCGCGTCTGTTTCCGCGATCCATCCGCGCGCGTACTCACCGCTGCGGATGTCAGCGAGCATCCGTTGCATCTCGGCGCGTGTCTCGTCGGTCACGAGGCGTCGTCCGCCCGTGTAGTCGCCGTGTTCCGCGGTGTCGGAAATCGAGTAGCGCATGTAGGACAGACCGCCGCGATACATGAGGTCGACGATGAGCTTCAGCTCATGCATGCATTCAAAGTACGCGATCTCCGGCTGATAGCCGGCCTTGGTCAGCGTCTCGAAGCCGGCTTTGACGAGTGCCGAAACGCCGCCGCACAGAACCGCCTGCTCGCCAAAGAGATCTGTCTCTGTCTCTTCTGCGAACGTCGTTTCGATCACCCCCGCTCGCGTACAGCCGAGGGCTTTTGCATAGGCAAGAGCCGTCTGTTTGGCCCGACCGCTTGGGTCGCGGTGAACCGCCAGGAGGGCTGGGGTTCCCTGTCCCTCTTTGAACACTTCGCGCACACGATGTCCCGGCGATTTCGGCGCAATCATCGACACGTCGATGCCTGGAGCCGGATCGATCGTTCCGAAGCGAATGTTGAAACCGTGAGCGAACATCAGCGTGTTTCCCGGGCGCAAATGGGGCGCAAGCTCATCGCGATAGAGCGCCGCCTGGGACGTGTCGGGTGTCAGCACCATGACGATGTCCGACTGGTCCGCCGCCTCGGACGGGGTCAGCACGGTCAGGCCATCCGCGAGTGCTTTCGCGCGTGAGCGACTCTCCAAGGGAAGCCCGACCACGACGTCGCAGCCGCTGTCGCGCAGGTTGAGGGCGTGAGCGTGACCCTGACTCCCGTAGCCGATGATCGCGATGCGCCGGTCGCGCAGTTCCTCGAGATTCGCGTCGTTGTCGTAGTAGATCTTTGCCATGTCTTCTCCTTCGTATTTCGTTTCTTTTTGTTTTCTCGCGTGCGGCTTTGAACTAGTGCTTCGGCGCGGGTGCGACGCCTCGCAACATCGCGACCTTGCCGGTTCGAACCATTTCCACGATGCCTCGCGGTTTCAACAGGTCAATGAGTCCATCGACCTTGCCGCGATCGCCCGTGATTTCGACGATCACGGAATCGGGGGCCACATCGACGATCCGCCCCCGAAAGATCTCGGCGAGCTGGGTTACTTCCGCTCGATCCGTGGCACCGCACCGCACGCGAATCAACGCGAGATCCCGGTCCACGGTGGGGAGGTCGGTGACGTCTTGGACCTCGACGATGGGAATCAGCTTCCGCAGACTTTCTTCCACGAGCCTTGCCGGGACTTTCGCGGTGTCCACGACGACCGTCATACGGGAGACATCGGTGGTTTCGCTCTGACCCACGGTCAGACTCTCGATATTGAAGCCGCGCCGGCGGAACAGGCTCGCAACCCTGTTCAGTACGCCGGGCTCGTCCTGAACGCGAGCTGTCAGTGTGTGTCTCACGCGGTCGCCTCCTGAAGGGCCGGCCGTCGGATCATGGCGTCGAGTGCGGCGCCTGCGGGGACCATCGGGAACACCGACTCTTCCTGAACGACTCTGAAGTCGATCAGGGCCGCCGTGCCCGAGGAACGAGCGGCACGAATGGTCGAGAGCGTCTCCCCGCGCGTCGTGACTCGGTGCGCCGCGATGCCGTACGCGTCCGCCAGCTTCACGAAATCAGGCGACAACATCGGCGTCGAGGCGTAACGCTTCTCGTAGAAGAACTCCTGCCACTGGCGGACCATGCCCAGGAATCCGTTGTTGATGATCGCGATGTTGATGTCGAGGCCTTCCTGCTGAATCGTCGCGAGTTCGGCCTGGGTCATCTGAAAACCGCCATCCCCCACGACCACCCACACTTCGGCATCGGGCCGAGCGAACTTCGCTCCGATCGCGGCGGGCAGCGCGAACCCCATCGTTCCGAGGCCGCCCGACGTGATCAAGGTTCGAGGATGTTCGTGGGCGTAATACTGTGCTTCCCACATCTGATGCTGGCCGACGTCCGTGACCACGATGGCGTTGCCGTCGGTCGCTTCCCAAAGATCATGGATCACGTGGGCCGCGTAGAGACGGCCGTCGTCTTCCCAGTGAAGGATGTCGCGCCCTTTGGTTTCCGCCCGGCCTTCGTTGATGCAGGCGAGCCAGTCGTCGTGACGCAACTCGGGCACCAGGGGATTGAGCGCTTCGAGAATGGGCCGAAGGTCCCCGACGAGCGCCACATCCACCGCGACGTTCTTCCCGATTTCCGAAGGATCGATCTCGACGTGGATCTTGCGGGAGTGGGGCGCGTACGTCTTGAGCGTCCCGGTCACCCGGTCATCGAAGCGCATGCCGAAGGCCAGCAGCAGGTCTGCCTGCTGGATCGCATTATTCACGTAAGCCTCGCCGTGCATGCCCATCATGCCAAGCGCGAGCGGATGGCTCGCCGGAAATCCCCCAAGGCCCAACAGGGTCGAAGCGACGGGCGTGCAGGTGCGTTCGGCGAAGGCGACGAGGGCCCGGGTGGCTCCGGACTTGATGACCCCATGACCGGCCAGGATCACCGGCCGTTTGGCCTGACGGATTAGATCAATCGCCCTGAAGAAGTCCTCGGCCGCGGGTTCTTCCCGGTCGCGCAGGCTTGCGTGATCTGGAACGTCGGGCCAGATGAACTCCGTCGTCGCCTGCTGGGCGTCCTTACAGATGTCGACGTGAACCGGTCCGGGACGGCCGTGGCGCGCGATGGCGAAGGCTTCACGCAAGGCGAGTGCGATGTCCTCAGCTCTGGTGACCAGCCGGTTGTGCTTGGTGATCGGAATGGTGATTCCCGTAACGTCTGTTTCCTGGAACGCGTCAGAGCCCAGAAGATGCGACGACACCTGGCCCGTGATGAACACCGTGGGCACGGAATCGAGCATGGCGTTCGCGATCCCGGTGGTCAGGTTGGTCGCCCCCGGACCCGAGGTCGCGAGGGCAACGCCGACTTTGCCCGATGCCCGCGCGTAACCATCCGCCATGTGCGCGGCGCCCTGCTCGTGGCGCACAAGAACGTGCCGGATCGGGTAGGCACCCATCGCGTCGTACGCGGGAAGAACGCAGCCGCCCGGATATCCAAACACCACATCGACGCCTTCGAGGAGAAGGGTCTCCCACAGAATCTGCGCGCCCGTTCGCTGCCCTTTGGATCGTGTTTCCGTCATTCGCTCCGCCTTTCAAAAAAATCTGAGCCCAAAAAGCAAAACCCCCGAGGTTTCCCTCGGGGGCCTTGATGATCTTGGGCTTGCTGCCTAGATCACCGACCCCCGGCTAATAAGGCTGA
>JBDTQB010000452.1:0-3557 GCA_039932395.1 Vicinamibacteria bacterium
GCCGCTCCCGCCACGAGCACGGTCAACGTCGGCAGTCTGGGGTCTTAGAAGAGACGCTTCTCGCGATGCCCAACACCGAGCCGATTGAGGCGCTCCAGAAGCTTGAGCGCGGAGGTAAGTCGCGCGGCTCCATTCTTGCGGCGATGCTGGGCCTGCTGTTTCTCACGGCGTTCCTGCCGCTCGTCCTGACTTCGCGGTATCTGGTCAATCAGGCACGTGCCGATCTCGAACTCGATCAGCGCTCTCTGCAGATCGCCAAGGTTCGCTACCTGTCCGAGTGGATCGCCGAGTTTCGGGCTTCGCGACGCGCGATTGTTCAGGCCCTCGCCACGAGTCTTGGCATTGACGCGCCGGCCGACTACCGAAAGCGCATCGACAGTCTCGGCGCCCGTCGAACGCTGGAGGCGTATCCGGGCGAGTCGAACTCCCTGGTTTCCGTGAACGTGGTCGATCGGAACGGCTTCGGCGCCCGGTCAGGGCTCGCCCTGCCCGAGCCAGCCATCACCGAGGGGATTCAGGCCGCGTTCGTGAGCGGTCTCAAAGGACAGGCGACGACCAGCGCGCCACTCTGGTCGACGACCCTTTCCGAACCGATCATCATTTCCTCCGATCCGGTCATAGGTGCCAACGGCGCGCCACAGGCCGTGGTCATCGCGATCAGCACCCTTGAGCCGGTGGTCCGTCTGACCCGTCAATCCGGCGAAGGCGGGCTCCTCGACGTCTACATCGTCACAGCCGGCGGTACTCTGGTCGCGCACTCGAATCCGGCGTTTGCGAAGACCGGAGCCGATATGACCAAAGTCGATATTGTGAGCGAGTTCGTCAAGGCGGGCGGTCGCGCGGCGGCGTCGATGCCCTTCCCCATGGTGGACGAGACCGGAGTGTCGCGCAACATGCTTGGGACGTTCATCCAAGTCGCTGATGATTCGGGGTGGGGTGTTGTCGCGCAGATCGACGAGGCGAAGGCCTATGCCGGCGCCAACGCCATGCGCCGCAACTCAATTCTGGTCGTGAGCCTGGTCAGCGTCTTCGCTCTCGGACTTGGGCTCTGGCTGTCAGGTGAGATCACCCGCCCGATCCGCAAGTTGCGCGACGCGGCGCTCCAACTCGCACGAGGGGATTTCAAGACCCGCGTCGACGTCACCGCGAACAATGAAGTGGGCGTTTTGGGCGATTCATTCAACGTGATGGGCGAGCGCATCGAACGCGCGGTCGATGAAATCCGCGAGGCGGCCGACACCAACCGCGAGCTGTTCATCGGCACCGTTCGCATGCTCGCCAATGCGATCGACGCGAAGGATCCGTACACGCGGGGCCATTCCGAGCGCGTTGCCTACTATTCGACGATCGTGGCCAAAGAACTCGGGATGTCGGAGGCCGAGATCGAGAACGTTCATCTCTCCGGCCTGATTCACGACGTCGGCAAGATCGGCATCGAAGACCGCATCCTGCGCAAGCCGGCCGCGCTGACCGATGAGGAATACGAGATCATGAAGCAGCATCCGACCAAGGGCGCTCAGATCCTCGATGCGGTGCCCAAGCTCAAAGCACTTGCCGGCCCGGGCCTGATGCACCATGAGAATGTCGACGGAAGCGGTTACCCGGATGGGCTCAAGGGGGACGAGATCCCGTTGCTCGGACGTATGGTGAGCGTGGCCGACGCCTTCGACGCTATGACCACCGACCGTCCTTACTCCAAGGCCATGACGTTCGACGCCTCCATTGCGCGCCTGCAATTTCTCTCGGGCAAGAAGTTCGATCCACAATGCGTCGACGCCATCGCCCGCGCGGTGGCTTCAGGAGACCTCACCAGCGCCAAGGCTCGCGTGGCCGCCGTCGCGGCCCGCCGCGATGGCCCTCCGTTGAAGAGCGCCTCCTGATTCTTCCCAAACAGGCGGTGTTCCCGCCTCCCGCAGTCGCTGTACCCTCGGTGAAAGGAGCCTGTTGATGTTGAAACAATGTGTCGCTGTAGCCCTCGTTCTTGGCTTGGCTTCGGGAGTTCTGGCCCAGGACGCCGAGGCGGAGATCAGGTTCGGCGCCGGCGCTCGCTTCCTTCGCGACGGTTTCCCCGATCGCGCCCTCGGCGAATTTCAGGCCGCGCTGAAGAAGGATCCCAAGAATTCTTACTATTTGAAGGGTCTGGGCCTCGCTTATTCGCAGATGGCCGATCGCTGTAAGCCCGGCGACAACTCATGCACGAGCGAGAATCTCAAGAAGGCCGTCGATGCCGCCCAGCGCGCGCTGGCTTTGAATCCCGACTACGTTGACCTCCGCAACGATCTTGGAATCGCATATCTACGTCTCGGCAAGCGGGTCGACGGCAAGGCGGAGCTGGCGAAGGCGTTCGCGGACCCCCAGTGTCCAACTCCCGAAGTGACGGCTTGGAATCTCGGCCAGGCCTACTTCGAGGAGAAGGAATACTCCGAGGCGCTCAATTGGTACCAGGCGGCCCAGAACAAGAACAAGAGCCTCGCCGCGGCGTACGTCGGGATGGCCGATGTTCTCGTGAAGCTGAATCAGCCGGAGAGCGCGATCGCGCAGTTGGAGACCGGCATGAAGGAAGCGCAGGGCAACACGATGATCCAGCTCACGCTCGGAGATGTCTATACGAAGGTCGGGCGTTTTCAGGATGCGCGGGCCGCGTTTGAAGGTGTTCTCAAGAAGGATCCCGCGGGCGCCTCAGGCCGCCAGGCCGCGGAGCGCCTGAAGAACTTCCCACACTAGCCGCACCGCGTCTGACTGGCTTTCCAGAGCCAGCCAATAGACTCACCTCATGGGCCTTCTCGAACAATTCAAGCAGGGACTGACGCGCACGCGCGCGATCCTGAATTCCGACGTCGTTGACCTGGTCAAGGGTCTGGCCAAACTCGACGAGTCGACCCTGGAGTCCCTCGAAGACGCGCTGGTGGCGGCTGACTTCGGCCCCGCGGCCGCCCGGGAGATCCTTGTCGCGATTCGTAAGGACCTGGACAGCGGCTCCGATCCCTCGCTGATCCGGGTCACGCTGAAGGAGAAGGTCCGTTCCATTCTGGACATTCCGGGCCCGGTCGTGACCCAAGGGAACCCACACGTGATCTTCGTGGTGGGCGTCAATGGCGTGGGGAAGACCACGACCATCGGCAAGCTGTCGGCGCGTTTCCGCTCGGCCGGCGAGAGCACCCTGATCGTGGCCGCCGACACCTTCCGGGCTGCGGCCGTGGGGCAGCTGAAGACGTGGGCCGATCGCTCGGGCGCGGCGTTTCACGAATCACGCGAGGGCCAGGATCCCGCATCCGTCGTCACGGATGGGCTCCGTAAGGCGAAGGCCTCGGGCATCAAGCGGGTGCTGGTCGATACCGCGGGACGTCTGCAGAACAAAGCGTACCTCATGGCCGAACTCGCGAAGATGGGACGCATCGCAGCGCGCGAGGCCGCGGGAGCGCCGCACGAGACTCTGCTGGTGCTCGACGCCACCACGGGATCCAACGGCCTGCTCCAGGCGCAAGAATTCGCTCGCGCGATCCCTTTGACCGGCCTGGTGCTGACCAAGCTCGATGGAACGGCCAAGGGGGGCATCG
>JBDTQB010000453.1:0-3555 GCA_039932395.1 Vicinamibacteria bacterium
TCATCGAGGTGGCGGACGGCTCCGTTCTTCGCTTCAATGTCGAACTTCCAATGGATCACGACCAGGTCGCCATCCAGCGTGAACGTAGAACCGGGAACGGTCCGGATCTGCTTGACGCTGGCCATGGCCTTTCGCTCGTGCTCCATCATGAGCTCTCGACCTTTGCGAAGAGTTCCGAGGTTCTCCTGCATCGTGGCGTCGTCCGTGTAGAAGTCGCGGATCGCCTCCACGTACTCACCTCGTTCGACCATCTCGATCAACTGACGAACGCGCGCGCGATCAGGCATGAGCTTTCTCCGCTGGAACTTCTTCCACTTCGATCAAGCCAAACTGCAGGAAGTGATGGACGACGTGTTTGAAGTGAAGCCGTGACCAGCCTTCGGCATTGAGCGGGCCAAAGAGCGGATGAGTGCGCTCCATCGAAGGATCCGATTCCGCGACGCGAAGGAAGGTGCGGGCGGCGTCCGTCAGAGCCGCGGTCGCTTCGCTCCAAGTCTCGAAACGGAGCGAGGGCAAGCCATCCTTGAGCAACGGATTCTCGAAGCTGATGGGCATCGCGCGGTTGTTGCTCAGAAATGGTCGAACCTGAACGCGTCGTTCTTCGGGGGTTGGGCACGGTGTCTCAATGAGTCCGTTCGACACATCGAAGGCCCACAACAAATGTTCCACCATCTGCTGCGGTCCCATCCCTCCCCAGTTGGGAGTCTGATCGGGATGCAGAGCCTCAAGCGCGCGGGGCATGACCTCACGGAGGAGTGCGTTGCGGCCGGCTACGTCGTTCACGTCGAATCGAACTTTCATCATTTCGTCGCTCCTTTGGGTTCCGCGGTTTTGAAAAACTCCGCGACAGCTTTCAGAACATCGGGTTCACGGAGGATCCGGCGGTGGCCGTAGCCCCGTGTGGTCATCAGAGTCGCACCGGGCCAGACCTCGGAGTAGGTCTTCCCGTCTCGCCACGGCACGTCCGTGTCGTCCTCGTCATGGACGATGAGAAGCGGCGCGGTCATTCCTGACGCGAGCTTGCTGCCGCGCAATTCGGACATGGTCTTTCCAAGACCGGTCTCGATGGCGAGCTGCATGCGGCCGGTGAGAGGCCTCGGCAGGCCCAGCATCTTCCCGAAGAAGCGCGGGAAATGATCGAAGTCTTCCGACGGCGCCAGATAGACCACGCGCCCCACGGGGAGCGCTGCCTGCAGAGCAATGGTCGTCCCGGCCGCGCCGAAGGAGTGAGCGACGATGCCCGCGACTCCGCCCAGATGCGCGACCATCGCAGTCACCGCGCGAGAGAACTCGATCAAATTTGTCTGCGCGCCCTTCGATGCGCCGTGGGCAGGAAGATCCACGGTGATGGGTTGATAGCCCTGAGCCGCGATGGCGAGCGCGAGCCCCCCAAGCTGAGAACCGCGTCCTTCCCATCCGTGAACGAGAAGGACCGGCTCGCCCGACGAAGACCATCGATGGCCCGAGAGACGAAAGCGGTCGGCAACGAAGACCTCGGGAGTTGCGCTCCCGAGCCAGGCGCGTTCGCGCTCGGGAAGACGCGCGCGCCGCGGCGAAAGAAATATCCGCGCCGCCACCCGCGCCCCGAGGGCCGGCGAAACGCGATCAACGCCCCGTATGACGGCGCCCATCATGGTCATGCCGCGGGTGATTCTCGGAACCATCTCGTCTATAGACCGACCGTTCGTGCTCTTTCTATTTTCGATGGCGATGTCCGAAGTCATGGCTCAGAATCCTCAGGCGCGGGACGCGCGGATCAACGACTCGAACGCGCTGCGGGCGCGTTTCTGGGCATCTTTTGAACGCAGGAGACGTGCTGAATGGTGATAGCCCAGAATGAAGGCATCGAGCTGCCAGGCGAACTGCTCGGTGTCAAGATTCTTCTTGAAGTGACCCTCTTCCACCGCGATCTTCGCGGCATGGGCAAGGGCGCCGAGCCAGTCTTTCTGTGATGCGAGAAGGAGATCACGCAAAGGACCAGGTTGGTCATCGAGCTCGCTGGAAGCGGCGATAAAGAGGCAGCCGCCGGGCAATTCACTCGCGCGGGACCAGTTGAACCAGTTCTCGAACATGGCGCGCACGCGCGGTTCGCCACGCGGCTGCTTGAGAGAGGGCGTCACCACCAGTTCCACGAATTTCGAGATGGCTTTTTTGACCACTTCGATCTGAAGGTCTTCTTTGGACGCGAAGTGAGCGAACAGACCGCTCTTCGAAAGGCCGACCTCCTTCGCCAGCTCGCCGATGCTCAAGGCCTCGAATCCCACCCGGCTTGCGGTAGCGAGGGCGGCATCCAAAATCGCCGCTCGTGTGGTCTCGCCTTTCGAAAGCATGACCTATATTAGCACGATCGGTCTTTTATGATCTGGGGGCCTGATTGACGGCGCGCGCTTCCTTGGATCCGAGGACGTTCTCGACCTTGGTCTTGCCGAACTCCACCCAGACAGAGGAACCCACCTTGAGAAAGTACTTGGCTTCGACCCATTGGAACTTCGGGTTCGCGAACGCCGCTTCGGGATCGCCTTCAAGGGTGTAGCGCGCGTCGGAACTGATGGAGACCACGATCTTCTCGCCAGGAGCCATGCGCTTGCGTCCTTCCGTCAGGCGAAAGGATCCCGAGCCCCAGGGCTCGCCCTTGCCTTCAAGAAGGAAGCCTCCGGTGGCCTCGACGGAGATCAACGTCTCCGGAGAAATGTTCTCCACGGTGAAGCGGATGGCCGGAGCGAGGTATCGCTTTGAAGTGCGCGACGGGTCGAGAATCCAGTAGGTCTCCACATCGGATGTCTTGAGGACAGCCTTGGGCTCGGGCGGCGCGCATGAAGCCGACCAGAACGCCACACTCAGCGCCATCATCATCCAAGCCGCGGGAAGAACCCGACCGAAGGCTCGGGCCGCGCGTCCAAAAGCCAGAACATGTCTCATGAGGTTTGTTACCATAACCCTCCGCACAGGCTGTGCGTAGCGTGAGGGCTTCAGGCCAATGGACGGCGGGCAACTCCTCCGTGAAGGCAGCCCCGCACACACTTTTGGGAAGGGATTCTCACGCATGATTGAAGTCGCGGATCTTCGAAAGAGCTACGGCCGATTCGACGCTGTTTCCGGAGTGTCGTTCACCGTGGGCAAAGGCGAGATCCTTGGTTTTCTTGGGCCAAACGGCGCCGGGAAAACCACCACCATGAGGATCCTCACCGGCTACATGCCCGCTACTTCGGGGCGCGCGTCCGTCGCCGGCTACGACGTCTTCAAGTCGCCCATGGAAGCAAAGCGAAGCGTCGGGTACCTGCCGGAGACCCCGCCGGTCTACCCCGATCTCGACGTGACCTCCTATCTCGATTTCTGCGCCCGCATCAAAGGGGTCAAGCCCGCCAACCGCAAGTCGCGCATCGATCGCGCGATCGAGAAGGCCCGGCTCGGCGAAGTCCGGCACAAGATCATCGGCCGTCTCTCGAAGGGCTATCGCCAGCGCGTGGGCATCGCTCAAGCGATCCTGGCCGATCCGCCGGTTCTAATTCTCGATGAACCGACTTCGGGCCTCGATCCTCAGCAGATCATCGAGAC
>JBDTQB010000454.1:0-3546 GCA_039932395.1 Vicinamibacteria bacterium
GAGCGGCGTCTACGGCGATCCCGATGCGGCGGGACTGATCCCCGGAACCTCGCCCCAACGCGCACAGCGCAACGACCCAGCCTTCATGATGTTCAACGGCCGCCTGGAACACGAAAACCTAGCCGTCAAGCCTGGAGACCTGATTCGCGCGTACGTCGTCAACGTCGGACCCGGCATCGCCGCGATCCACGTCATGGGGACGATCCTGGAAACCGTTCGTGACGGGTCGCTCGAGATCCGCGATGTCCAGACCTACGGGATCCCCGCAGGAAGCGGCGCCATCGTCGAATTTCGCATTCCCGAAGCGGGAATGTACGGTTTCGTCGACCATGATCGACTCGCCTACCTTCCCTACGGGATGGTCCTGATGTTCGATGCAAGCGGCGGAAAGCCGCATGCCGGACTGTAAGCCAGAGGACTGTACCGTCATAACGCCGTCACTGTTCCCCCTTCTTCAAGCGCGCGTGAGGGGCGGCATCGCCTCATTCTTCCCTGCGTATTTTGCCCTCGTCATGGCCACGGGCATTGCTTCGGTTGCAGCGTTCCTGCTCGGGCTGAAGCCGATTGCTTACGTGCTGCTCGCCCTGAACATCGTTCACTTCTGTGTTCTCTCCACGATCGTTCTGCTGAGAGTCGTGTTCTATTTCAGTTCGGTGCTCGCCGACCTGCGCGATCACACTCGAGGACCGGGTTTCTTCAGCGTCGTAGCCGGCATGTGCGTGTTCGGTTCACAACTCGTCGTGCTCACCGGTGCGTATGCGGTCGCAACAGGGCTCTGGGCCGCGGGCATCGTGCTCTGGGTTCTGGTGATGTACTCGTTCTTCGGGTCCGTGGTCACGCGCGAGCGAAAGCCGTCGCTCGAGGCGGGGATAAACGGGGCATGGCTCATAGCGGCCGTCGCAACGCAGTCGCTGTCGACCCTTGGCAGTTTTCTCGCGCCGCACTTCGGCTATCAGCCCGTAATGATGTTCGTTTCGCTCTGCGCGTATCTGCTCGGCTGCATGCTCTACCTCAACATCATCACCCTGATCTTCTACCGCTTCACCTTTCTCGAGTTCACGGCTCAATCATTCACGCCGCCCTATTGGATCAACATGGGAGCTGTCGCGATCACGACTCTTTCCGGGTCGCTTCTGATTCTCAACTCCGATCACTGGCAACTTCTCATCGAGTTGAAGGCGTTCGTGAAAGGCTTCACCCTCTTCTTCTGGGTCGCGGGAACCTGGTGGATCCCCCTGCTGTTCGTCCTCGGAGTATGGCGACACGTCTACAAGCGCGATCCCATCACCTACGACCCGCAGTACTGGGGGCTGGTCTTCCCGCTCGGGATGTACACGACGTCGACCTTTCGGCTCTCACAAGCACTCGAACTCCCGTTCCTGCTCGTGATACCGAGGGTGTTCCTGTACATCAGCCTTGCCGCCTGGCTTGCGACTTATCTTGGAATGATCCGTTCGGTCGTCCGATATCTGCGAGGGACCGACGTGGTTAAGTTCGCCAATGCCGACACTCCGGTCAGGCCGACATAGCCGCGTCCGCCAGGGACAAAGAGTCGGACTTACAGACCCGCGGATTCTCTGACCGGCAAGGGAGGGCCGAACCGCCGCTCGCGGTCGCGAAGGCGCTTTTCCAGTCCGTATCGAACCACCTTGCCCAGCAGGCTGAGCTTCATTTCGCCAACCCGATAGTGGGCATCCGACAACGACGCGCATTCCTCGGGCAGCATCACAAGACTGACGTGAATGTCCGGAGCCGCGCCAATCGGCAGGCCGTGTTCCATGCACTTTTCATACAGTCGACGAAAGACGGGAACCATCTCTTCGGTCTTCGGCGGCGAAAGGTGCGCGTAGTTGGTGCCTATGAGCGGTCGAAATACGCACACGGTCGGGATCGCGCCCACCGAGGTGATCCAGTCGATGGCGCGGATCGACGACTCCGGCGATTCCAACCCTGCGATGATTTCCCCGTTCGTCACCCACGGCTCCGTGAGCGGTCCCTTGCGCCCAAGCGTCGCGCAGTAGCGGATCGCTTCAAGATAGCGCTCAAGACCGTAGTCGCGGCTCTTTCCCGGACACGTCTCGTTGAACTTCTCAGGGTCGAAGATTTCGAAACAGAACGACACGCGGTTGACGCCCATGGCGCGCAGTCGGTCATATCGCGAGAGATCGTGGTGTGGCGGCGTCTGAATCCCGACCAGCAGACCCACTTCCGCCTTGATCCTTTTGACAAATGGTTCCAGGATGTCCAGATACGTCTCGTCCTTGAAGTGACCCGTGTTGAAGTCGACGTAAGTGATGCCGGACTCGCGTCGCGCTGCCCAGATCACTTCCATCACTTCGTCAAGTGACTTTTCGTTCGCATCGTCGATGCCGAGGTTCAAGCCCACGGAGCAGAACTTGCAGTTCACCTTGATCTTCTCGGTCCAGAACTCGCAGACTTTCGCCTGGTAGATCCCCAGATACGTTCCTTGGAGAGTGCCGATGCGCGTCATGGGTTTGCCCGTCGCGGTTTTCCGCTCATACCAGCCGGGGCGCGGCGCGAGGTTGACAGTGCAGATGAATTCGTCGGCGCGATACAGCTGGTAGGCGCCCCCGGATCGCCGCAGGTCGTAGGGCGATTCCTTCGCGAACGGCTCGCTGACCGGCACGTTGGTCCATAGGTCGCCCGGCAAAAGAAGTTCAATCCCGCTGCCCAGGCCGGCGCGCGTGCGGAGAATCTTCCGTCCGCCGTCTTCTTCAACAAGGCACGACGGATGGAGACGAACTCCCCGGCAATACAGATCCAGCTTCAGTAATGCCGGGTTACGTCGAACGTCTGTCTCCATCGCTACCCTCGTTGCTGGAACAAAGGGCTATCGCGCCATGCTGACGGCTCCATGGCCCTATCGCGATCGGCTCTCTGCATCATTGGTGAGGGGATCATCGGCGACATGAAAACGCGCTCATATGAGCGCCGTCATGAAGGTTTGGATTTCCGGCCGCGTGCCTCATCGCACGAGACCGTCGTAACCATCAACCATCAAAAGCATGCGACACCGCCTTTGAAAGGAGGGGGCGTGGCCCTGAGGAAGGATGGGCCACGACCCCGTACGACACGACCGCTTCGAGGTTCGCTAGGACGAACCTCAGCGCACGATGAAGTAACCCTGCGGGTGATGTGGCAATCAGGCGGACCCCGCCCATGGAACTCGTCGGTGGTCTGTTCGATGCTGCTAATCGCGATCGTCACGTGAATTGTGCCGAACTCGTCCCACCTGGCGCATGATCTTCGTCATGTCGGAAACAAGTTTCCTCTTCGCGGCATTGGGTGGTCAATGCGATGCGGCGCGTCAGCGCATTCCGATGGAACACTCAACCTCAAGAAGCGGTAACGACAAACCTGAGGATCCCGGAACGGGACGCGCTCAGCTCCCTATTTGCTCCAACTCGGCACGGTTTCGGATCACGAAGCCGTCTGGCTCCGTGGCAACGACGCCCTCCTTGCCCCATCGACTCATGATCCGAATGGACGTCTCGATGGTGGTGCCGGCGAGATCGGCGAGGTCCT
>JBDTQB010000455.1:0-3537 GCA_039932395.1 Vicinamibacteria bacterium
GCTTCTCCCTCGGCGACACCCTGACGCGCACCTTCAAGGGCCACACCCTGCGCGCGGGTGGCGAGGTCCGTCTGCAGAAGCTCGAAAGCCAGACCAACGCCAATGCGCGCGGCAGCTTTGTGTTCACAGGCTTCTACACGGGTCTGGACTTCGCCGACTTCCTGCTCGGCCGGCCGCAGCAGGCGTCGGTTCAGTTCGGGCCAGGCCGCGTGCGTTACGACTCGCATTCTGCGAATCTGTTCCTGCAGGATGACTGGCGGGTTCGCCCGAATCTGACTCTGAATCTCGGCATCCGCTACGAGTACGTCTCGCCCTACCAGGAGCAAGACAATCATCTCGCGAATCTCGATGTGACTCCGGGCTTCACGGCGGCAGCACCCGTGCTGGCCGGGCAGTCGGGCGCTTTCAGCGGAGCGTTCCCGGACAGTCTCGTGTACGCCGACACAAACAACGTCGCGCCGCGCTTCGGGGCGGCCTGGAAGCCGCGGCCCCGCCTCACGGTGCGGGGAGGCTTTGGAATCAACTACAACCTCGGCGCCTATGCCGCGATCGTACAGAAGCTGGCAGGCCAACCGCCTTTCGCCACCAGCCAGACGAACCTCGCGAGTCGCACTTCTCCGCTGAGCCTCGCGAACGCGTTCGGCACCGCCAGTGCCGACGCGACGACAAACTCATACGGCATCGACAAGCACTACCAACTGCCCGCGGTGCTGCTGTGGAATCTCGACGTTCAACGCGAACTTTCGGACGGCTTCCTCGTCGCCGCGTCCTACTCGGGCAGCCGCGGCTACGATCTCGACACGCTGCGCGCGCCGAATCGCAGCGCCAACGGACTGCGCATTCCCGGGGTCGCGCCGTTCGTCTGGCAGTCCTCGGACGCGAAGTCGATCGCGCACTCGATGACCCTGCGCGCGCGGCGTCGGCTGACTCATGGCATCGGCGGCGGTTTCAGTTACACCCTCGCGCACTCGATCGACAACGCCTCGTCCATCGGTGGCGGTGCGATCGTGGTGGCCCAGGACGACACCAACCTCGACGCCGAGCGGGGCCGATCGAGCTTCGACCGAAAGCATCGGCTCGCGGGCGATTACCTCATCGAGCTTCCCTTCGGCACGGGACGAAAATGGCTGCGTGAAGGAACGATGGCGAGCGTCCTTGGAGGGTGGATCTTGAGCGGCACGATCACGGTCGAATCCGGCGCTCCGTTCACGGCCCGCGTCGTCGGCGACATCGCCGATGTGGCTCGCGGCGTGAACGGAACACTGCGCGCCAACGTGACGGGAGCTCAGGTCGATCTCAGCGACCCGACCATCGCTCGCTGGTTCAACACGTCGGCCTTCGCTGTTCCCACGTCGGGAACATTCGGGAACGCCGGACGCAACACGATCACGGGTCCAGGGACGTTTCTCGTCAACACCGGCCTGATCAAAAATTTCTCCCTGGGACGTCCGCGTGTTCTTTCGATCCGCATTCAGGCGACGAACCTCTTCAACACGCCCCAGCTCACAGGCATCGACACCGTGGTCAACTCGCCCACCTTCGGCCAGGTCATCAATGTTGGCGCGATGCGGACGGTTCAGTTTCAAACGAGGCTGCGGTTTTGATCCGCCGCAAGGGTGGACCGGCGGAGCAGCGTCGGGTCGCGATCGCGTTCGTTCTCGCCCTGGCTACGGCGATGACTCCGTCGTACGCATTGGGCCAACAGCCGCGGGCGGTTCGTCCACTGACGTTCGGTGCAGACGTATCCCTGGTCCGGATCAGTGTCGTGGTGCGCGATTCCAAAGGCGCGCTGGTTCGCGGGCTGAAACGCGAAGACTTCGAGATCACCGAGGACAGCAAGCCCCAACCCATCGACGCCTTTGAGTTCGAGGAAGTCTCGACCGAACGGGTCGAGGAACCCACGGATTCGACCGCGCCAGCGACGACGACCCCGGCGGTGCTGAAGGCCGCGACCGCGGGAAGTCCGGCGCCGCCCGCGCCCGCCAGCATCGACTTCGGCGGGAAGCGTCTCGTGGTGCTGCTCTTCGATTCGAGCGGCATGGAACCTGAACAACTCCAGCGCGCCATGGAATCGGCGCACGCCTACATCGACGATCGCATGACCGCGGCGGATCTGGTGGCCGTCGCGTCCATCGGAAGCGCGGGTCTCGAGGTGGGCCAGGACTTCACCGCGGATCGGGCGCTCCTGAGGCGCGCGCTCGATCGGGTGGCGGGAGTGGATGATGGAAGCAGCGCGGACGCTGCCGCCGCGGAGGCCGCGAACACCGACGATCCTGCGGCAGCCGACAGTTTCACCCCGGACACCAGCGAGCTGGACCTCTTCAACATCGACCGTCGGCTGCGCGCCATCGAAGACCTCTCGAAGGCTCTCATGCCCATCGTCCAGAAAAAGTCGGTGATTTACTTCAGCAGCGGCATGAGCGGCGCCGGGGCCGACAATCAGGTGGAACTCCGCGCCGCCATCGATCGCGCGGTCAAAGCCAATCTCTCGGTCTATCCCGTCGACGCGCGCGGCCTCGAAGCGGTGGTCCCCGGAGGAGACGCGCGCCAGGCCTCTCGCGCGGGCAGCGACGTCTTCTCGGGTCGAGCAACCGCCCGGCAATTCGACCAGCAGGCGCAGTCTCAAGACTCGCTCGCCTCCCTCGCGAGCGACACCGGCGGCAAGGCCTTCTTCGACACCAACAGTTTCGCGGGGGCTTTCGAGCGCGTGGTCACCGACAGCTCCGCGTATTACGTGCTGGGCTACACCAGCACGAACGCGGCGAAAGACGGACGCTTCCGCCGGGTCCGGGTCACGCTCAAGCGCGCCGATCTCAAGGTCGAACACCGCTCGGGTTACTACGCCGAGCGCGACTTCGCGCACGCGGGCCACGAGGATCGCGATCGACAGCTCCAGGATCAGCTTCTGACCGATCTCTCCGCCACGGATTTTCCGGTCTGGATTCAGGCCGCGCATTTCCGCACCGGCGACAATCGCTTCTATGTGCCTCTTTCCGTGGCGGTACCCGGTGCTGCCCTCTTTCCACCCGGGTCTGTTCCTGCGACGGGCACGAAGATGCTGAGCCTCGATCTGATCGGCGTCGTGCACGACGAAGCGAAGCAGGCGGTGGCGAGACTTCGAGACACCCTCAAGATCGAGGGCACCGCGGAGGCACGGCGCAAGAATGTTCAATATCGAACCGGCTTCACGCTGCCACCGGGCAAATACCGCCTCAAGGTGGTCGCGAGAGAGAACCAGGGCGGGACGTTCGGCTCGTTCGAGACGGACATCGTGATCCCCGATCTCCGTCGCACCGCGATCAAGGTCAGCTCGGTGGTGTTCGGCACGCAGCTCGAACCGTCGGCAAAGCGCGACACGGGAAACCCGCTGGCTCGCGAAGGCTCGGAGTTGCTGCCCAGCGTGACCCACGTCGTGTCCGCCCAGAAACCGGTTTACTTCTACTACGAGGTCTACGACCCCACGCATGACACCGGAGGTGCGATGCGTCTGCTGACGAGCATCTCCTTCTTCAGCGCCGGCACGCGTCGGTACGAGAC
>JBDTQB010000456.1:0-3527 GCA_039932395.1 Vicinamibacteria bacterium
GCGGTCGCCGAACGCGGCATGCGCTCGAGAACGGCCATCTCTCCGAAGAAGTCGCCCTTCTCGAGAACGGCCAGGGTGACATCCTTGTTGGCTCCGGTGCGCTTTTTAATCGCCACCCGGCCCGACTGGATGATGTACATGTCCTCGCCGGCATCGCCCTCACGAAAGAGGACTTTCCCCTCGGGAAAGTGGGACAGAAATCGTGCGAACGGGTTCTTCTCAGCCATGCAGGTCGATGTGAAAAGGAAGCTTATCAGATGGCGAAACCCGTCCCGGCTTGAGGTGTTGGGAGCTCAAAGCGCGTTAGCCAGCTGATCAGCCACGGCGCGAACCTGCTCGACCAGACACACCATGCTGAACACGAGGCCAACCAGACACGAGGCCAGGCGCCAAACCCTGCCCCGCTGCCACATCAAAATCAGGGCAGAGCCTGCGAGGAGGCAGACGATCGGCGTCAGGAAGAGCGTCTCATGGCCATATCGGAAAACGTCCGGCACCTTGGCTCTGAGGAGGATCAAGACCAGATAGGTGACGATCCAGGCTTGCACGATCGCGGCGGCGGCGATTCTGGCGCCCACCATGACCACACCGGCGACGGCGAGAAGAAGGAAGGCCCATCCGAAGAACGTGTTGCTGCGTTCGAGGAGAACGCTCCAGAACGATTCAATCGGATAGACCGAGACGGCGGCTGAAGGGTTCGCTCCCATGCCGACAATTCTTCCAGCCAGACCGAAGACGTCGCCCACAAAGAATCGGTAGTAGAGGGCAAACGCGAGAAGCGACGCGACCGCCTCCGCCGCGAACACTCGGCGGGCCACCCGGAAGCCACGACGGCCCTTCGTCAGAAGGACCGCCAAGAGCACCAAGACGAAGACACCCTCGTTGACGACACTGGACGTGTAGGCCAGGTGACCCAGCAGCAGCAAGGCCATCGCCTGAAGCATGGGACGCCGCTTCATCTCCGCGTCATCGACCAGGACCGCGAGGCCGAGAATCGCCAGCAGATCGAAGACATGTCCGAAAAGCGCCGGCATCAGAGCAAAGCTGAGGCGTGAGGTGTAGGCGGGAATCACGCACAGCGCGAGTGCTGCCAGAGGAGGAAGCCCAAGTCTGGAGGCCAGAGCCGCAGCCAAAAGGATAGGAAGGACCGAGATCAAGGCCGAAGCGGACTTCATGGCCTTTTCGACCTGATCGATGTTCAGATCGAATGCGGCCCCGAGGATCGCGAAGGGTGTGTGAAAGATGACCGCGTAGGGCAGCGAAGAGACAGAACCAAGCACAGGCTTTGTCCAGGCCTTCTGCGCGGCCAGCGCTTCCGCCGGGTGGAGAAAGAACGCCGGGCCCTCGGACCGGATCGCCTCCGCCACCCGTGTGTGAGTCAACAGATCTGGATAGTAGAAGTCAGGTTGCGAGATCAGGGTCAGGCGGAAGAGCATCGCGATGAGCGCTGCCGACGTGAGCCAGGTCAGGTGGCACTTGCCAACCCCTGTCCATGCATTCATCGCGCGTTGACCGCCCAAAAGGAATGCGGTCGAGGCGACCAGCATCAGAGGCGACGACTCAGTCTGACGCCAGGCCGCGAAGAGGTCGTGGTGGGCCAGGAAGGCGAAGCCCAGGGCGGCGACAAGGGCGGCCGTACCGGACAGCAGCGGAGAAGCGCCCAGCAGCAGCAACCCTGAGCACAACAGAACCACCACCAGGATGGGGCGCACCGCGGCAGCGAGAGTAAGCCTCAAGGGCGCGCCCTCCAAAAGTTCCACCTGGATTCGGTCCATCTTCAGACCCATGTTTCGACGTTCGTGAGAGTCGGCGCTGATTCCGATGGTCAGCGGCCCGCGCACTCCAACCGCCTTGAGTGTGGTGGTTCGCACTTCCCCGCCCCGCGCGCGAAACTCTTCGGTGGCGACATCGGCGATCCGAACGTTGACGACGGCTTCTTCCCCGAAAACGCGGGCGTACCGCAGCGTTGCTTCAACGGACGAACCTTCCGCGACAAAGGGAAGGTTGATGCTCGCCGCATAGGTTGTCCAGTGCCAGCCGACCTTGTCCTCCACATCGCTGTTCTGTTCGAAACCGTCGACAAAGGGAGAATCGCCGGGACCCAGGTTGAGCTCCACGTGTCGGGTAGAGAAGCCAAAGGTCACCAGGGTGGTGAGGAGCAGCGCGACCGCGGCCAGAGCCCAGCCGACCTTCGCCCGGGAGCTAGACGCCACAGGCAAAGGCGCGGCGCATCAAGGGCAGCAGGCTTTCGAATGCGATCTCGTTTCCTCGGGCGTTCCAATGACCGTCGATCGCCAGGTACGCCGGATTCTTCGACTTCTCGGCTGCTTGAAACCCCCCGCTCGCATCAACCAGAGGAATGTCCAGCTTGGCAAGGAGGCTCGCAAGACGCGGAACGACGGCCTCGCGCGTCCAGTTCCGATCGGGCTCGTAGCGGCGCTGAATGAAGCTCCACGCCTCGTCGTTTGCCTCGAAGCGCGCGGGAACATAGAACACCGTGAAGCCAGCACCCGTCTTGCGAACATCATCCCGGAAGCGAGCAAAGATCGCCTCCGTTCGTTTCCACATCTGATCGACACTCGCCTGCTCGCGACTTCCCTGAGGACCGAAAGGAATGAACTCGGTGGGCGGGTGCGACGACGTCGCGGGCGTGAGTCCATATTCCGACAAAGATCGCGCCCAATCCGGACGGCCGCGTTGAAGCCTGTTCGCAGCGAACGCCCAAAGCGCCGACTTGTGGAACCTGGGCGCCTGCCGGCGCGTGGCCGCGCGGGCAAGGGCTGCTTCCCGTCTCGCCTCCAATTTGTCGGGGTCCAGCCCCTTAGCTGGCGCAGGTGTGATCGGTTCCGGAGGAACGAGCTGCAGCGTGCCTTCGTTTTCGATGAAGTACGGCTTGGCCCGATTCGCGGTGCCCATCCCGTCAATATTGAACTGAAGGTCGTTGTAGTAAAAGAAGAGAACCACCTCGCTTGGATGGTACTTGTGGATTTCTTCGTTGAAGTAGAGCCACTCCTGATCGGTGGAGTAGCCCGGTTGGCCTGCGTTGAGGGCGTCCACTCCGCATTTGTCGAGTGCAGTCGCCAAACGTCCACGAACCGTCTGCGGATCGTCCGCGTAGTAGCCGTGGGCGAACGAGTCGCCCATGATCGCCAGCCGCCTTCGCCCGGCCAAGGGTTCGTAGGGTAACTCCGGGCCGCGCAGACCACGGCTGTTGATCGAGACCGAGACCTCGAAGTCCTCCCGACGAATTCGCTGCGAACCGTTTGGCCGCGTTATCCAGCCAAGCGTCGGAGACAATTCGGAAATGGGCGTGCCTTCAATTGGCCCGGACGGGGTCGGCCGCAAAAGGACGCGCGCCGCGATCTCGGCGAAGACGAGGCTGAGGAAACAAGAAACCGCCGCGAGAAGGAGGCGCGCGCGCCATTCCCCCGCGCGACCCTTCATGCCGCCTGGTTTTGAAGAACGGCGCGCTTCTCGACTTCCCGAAGAAGCGTCTGCAGGAACGTCTCGTAGCGGTGCGTGATCGG
>JBDTQB010000457.1:0-3526 GCA_039932395.1 Vicinamibacteria bacterium
CTGACCATTCAAGCGGTGATCTCAGGCCTGATGACCTTGCTCGCGGGATTGTTGTGCGCGCGCCTCGCAGGCCCAGTGGCCGGGATCATCGCCACCTTCATTCTGGCCACGCATCCCGATTTCATCTTCCATTCGGCTTACTTGATGACGGAGAACAACTACCTCTTCATTCTGGTTTTGTTTCTGACTGTGCTGATTCGAGCGGTCGACAAATCTTCGCTGCCGTTGACTGCCCTCGCTGCGTTCTGTCTCGGCTGCCTTCACCTTCAGCGCATCAATGCCGCTCCCGCCGGGATTGTGCTGGCGGTGGCCTGGCTGATCTACTCGCGTGGACGGGCCTGGAAACACGCGGCGCTGCTTGGGATCGTTCCGTTTCTGGTGCTGGTTCCCTGGCTGATGCGCAACCTGGCCGTCTACAACGAGCCCATCTGGGTCAACAGCAACGCGGGCGTCCATCTCTGGCTCGCCAATCATCCCGGTCTTGATGCCGCGGCGACGCCGTACATCGAAGACCAGAGGAGTGCCTTGATTCCGGAGATTGAGGCCCGGCTTCACGACGGAAACGGCCGCCTTACCGTGACCTACTACGAGTACTCACGCATCTACGAAGCGAAGATGTGGGAATACGCGCGCGCTCAACCCATGCACTTCGTCCGCAACCTGGTGATCAAGTTCTTCAATCAGTTCACCAAGGTTCAGACGGGGCCGCGTATCGCGTGGTTGCGCTGGAACAGCGAGGAGAACTACACCCTGATTCAGCGGACGGTCTTGGTGCTGGGGCTGATCGGCTTGGCAGCGTTCGTTTCGCTCAATCGACGCGTGTCGGGGTTCGCCATCGTGATCATGTTTCTGGTTTTCTCCGGCACGGGCAGCATTTCCATCCTGTCGATGGACGGCCGATACGCGGTTCATCTGAAGCTGTTCCTGGTGTTGTTCATCGCGTTGGGCACGGGCTCGATTGTTCGGTGGCTGTCCGCGCGCCGTGATCGTGTTCCGTTGAATCCGTCCTGAGCGAGGCCTTTGATCGCGCCCGCCCGGGTGTTCTTCTCCTGATCCTGTGGGCGGTGTGGGGCGCCGCTTTTGCCTGGCGCGACGTCATCCCCGTCAATGACGGACTCGGATGGGATGGGGTTCGCTTCGCCAAGATGGTGGAGCGCGGACCCGAGATGCTGCCGATGCGTGAAATCAACAGCTACTACGTCCAGCGGGTGGGGCCGAGCCTCGCCGTGCGTGCGCTGCTTCAGGCGACCGGCCAGCCACTCGACACCGCCTCGATCCGATATGGATTCATCTTCCTCAATCTCACGCTGCTCAGCCTGGCGATGCTGTTGATGATGGATGCTGCGGCACTGCTGAGCTTGAACAACGCGGGGCGCTGGATTCTTTTCATCGGACTGTTTCTGACCCCGGCCAACGGACGCCTCCCGATCTACTACGCGCCCATCGGCGACTCGACGGCCTTCTTCCTGGGCGCTCTCATCGTTTGGGGCTACGTCACGCGACGCCCGATCGCGATGGTCGTGGCCTTCGTTCTCGCGATTGTCTGCTGGCCCGCCGCCTTCCTGCTGTTGCCGCTGTTGGTCTGGCCGCGCGCGATGGGGGAGACGCGGCATGAACTGGACATCAAGCCCCTCCCTCTTTCACTGCGTATCGCTGTGATCGTCCTGGCGATCCCGGTCGGATGGCTGCTGCTCATGGCCCTGACCAAAGCCGTCGCCATGCCGCCGGTTGAGGTCTGGACGACCCAGTTGAAGATTGCGGTCGGATCGAATGCTTTGGTTCTCGGCTGCGCCGCCGGATTCGCGCTTGTCGTCGCCGCACTCAACGTCCGTCGTGCGACCTCAAAGCCATCCATGGCCGGCGTGATGGCGGCCGTCGCGTTGATCGCGGCGAGCGTCCTGTACGTGCGGCGCTTCGAAAGTGGTTCTCTCGCGTTTGGCGGCGACACCTTCGCGCGCGAAATGCTGCTGTTCGTCCGATCAGGTCCGTTCGCGTCCCTCGTCGGCCACACCGCTTACTACTCGGCGCTTGCGGTGCTCGCGATGGCGCTCTGGCCTGAAGTCCTGAGGTCCGCGCTTCGGCTTGGCCCCGGCGCCTTCCTCGGCACAGCACTTTCGGGTCTGATCGCGCTGGATGCTGAGTCCCGACGTCTCAATGCCTATTGGCCGCTGGTTGCGCTCGTCACTGTCCTGGCGGCTCAGGCCGCCTGGCTTCGGGGACGTCAGCCGATGATCCTCGCCGGCGCCTGTCTCATCCTTTCCAAGCTCTGGTGGCCGATGACCGGGCCGAATCTGTTCCCGGCCGCCCACGATCCCGGCAACTACTTCAACACTCAAGGGCCCAGCATGTCGAATGAAGCGATTCTGGCCAACGGGCTCATGGCTCTCGTGCTCAGTGTCTGGATCTGGAAGACGGCGGACACTCGGACCGAATAACATCGCCTCGTGAGCGGCGGCCTTAAACCAAAAACGGGCGAATTGACGCGCCCCCGTCCCGACACCTCGCTCGGCACGCAGCGGATTCGTCCGAACTATCTGCTCCCCGGGACGGAAGCCCTCAAGACCGAAGCTCCGCTCTGGAAGCGGCTCTTCACGTTCCTGGCCGGCACGTGGAGCGGCCGTCTGATGCTGGCCTGCGCGTTGTGCGGCGTGGCCGAGAGGATGCTGACCATCAGCATTCCGCTGCCGTGGAAGACCACGCTGTTCGTCCTCCTGATCATTAATGCACGGACCGGCACCATGCGCTTCCTTCGAAGCCTCTTCTACAAGGTGCGCGCGAAGCTGATGATGGCCTACGCGCTCACCGCGCTGGTCCCGCTGGCGCTCGGCATCATCTTCACGGTGGTGTCCTGGACCATCCTCATGCTGGCGTTCTCAACACGCCTTGTGACGGGAGAGCTGGACCGCCATGAGGCGAGCCTGGGCGCAGCCGCGACCACGGCGGTCAACGTAGGCGCCCTCCCTTCTGCGTCCAAGGCCGATCTGGACGCCGTCATGACGACGACGCTGGCCGAATATCCACAGGCCACCTGGACGGTGATGCGTGACGGAGTCGTGCTGTCGAGCCGAGGCGATGCCTTACACACGCTCCCCGCCTGGATCGAGGGCGACCACTTCGCGGGCCTGGCGCGTGAAGGAGAGAAGAAGCGGCTGCGCGCGGTGGCGAAGTCGGGCAAGGCGTTCGTGGTGGTCAGCACTCCGTACGACGCGTCGCTCTTCACCGAGCTGGAAAATCAGACGGGCATCGTCGTCTCCAGTTTCAACAACACTCTGCCCGCAGAGCGCTCGGCCCGTCCGCGCA
This sequence comes from Vicinamibacteria bacterium, assembly GCA_039932395.1. Classification (GTDB taxonomy): domain Bacteria; phylum Acidobacteriota; class Vicinamibacteria; order Fen-336; family JAGNNV01; genus JAGNNV01. The sequence continues at coordinate 3,301 of JBDTQB010000457.1, forward strand.
TCCGCGTCTCTCGCACCAGTTCCACCTCCGATGGGACGACCACCTCAAAAGGGGTGCCCGCGGGAGCAACGCATGATCAATACGACTGGGACACCGGAGCCAAATCCGCGGTTGCCATCCTCTTCAACGTGGATCCCCTGCGTCTCTATTCGTCGCTCACTCCGGGCAAGGAACGCATCTCGCAAATGCTGCTGATCGCGCTGGGCGTGGTCGCGGCGATCTTCGC
>JBDTQB010000458.1:0-3511 GCA_039932395.1 Vicinamibacteria bacterium
CGTTGACGGAGTTGATGAAGCACGCGGACGCCTGCGGGCGCGCCTCGATGCCGACGTTGAACCAGACCGGCGAGTTGAACGCGGCGAACTGACGCACAAGAAGGAAGGTCAGATCGTCTTTGAACGCAGCCAGATCTTCGGAGGTGTCGAAGTAGCTCTGCTTGAGCGCCCAGGCGGCGATCGCATCGACCACGCGTCCGACGAGTTGCTTGACCGAGGTCTCTCGCTCGGGCGTGTTCATCGCTCCGCGGAAATACTTGGAGGCGACGATGTTCGTGGCGGTCTGACTCCACGACTTTGGCGCTTCGATGTCCTTCTGCTCAAAAACCGGACGTCCGCGCTCGTCATTGATGATCGCGCTGCGCGTGTCCCATTCGAGCTCGTCAAACGGATGGACACCTTCAGTGGCAAAGAAGCGTTTGAAGGTGAGGCCCTTCGATCGTTTTTCCAGCTTGGGTTCGATACGTGAATCCACTCGTGAATCCACTCGGGGGGACTCGGCCGGGACGATCGGGGGCTGCGTAGCCATGTTTGACTTCCTCCTTGCCCCGAAACCGAGGCACTCACTCTCGGGCGTTTCAGCCCTGCCCACTCAAACGCTCAATAGAAATCACGAAGGCACGACAAGGCACGGTCGCTCTCAATTTTCTGTTCGGCAAAGTTCAGGAATCTGCCGGTTTTCGTCCGGTTCAAACCCCCAAAAACTCTTCCCTGCGGCCGTTGACATTACTGCGACTTCTTGGGGCGTGTCAAGACTTAAACCCAATATGTTGTGGTATTCGGCCAAATCGAGATAGATGAATCATTTACAGACGTTGAGAGCGACCCCGAACCTCTTCTTACGCACTCGAACGCATTGTTTTGGAGATCGCCGCTATTTATATTTTTTGTTGTTTATCAATTAGTTAGATCACTTGTTCGCGCCGTGGTCGAGATATCACGTCACAAATCAGTGCCGTAAAAATAAATATTCGTGATTCTTGAGTGGGAAAAAGCGCCGGTCCAAGACCCGTCCTGAGAAATTCCGGCGACTTTCGCGCGACGCGGGTATCGTTTGGCCACACGAAATGCCGACCCCACTTCGCATTGGATTGTTTCCCTATCTCAACGTTCAGCCACTGGTCTTTGGTCTTCGCGGGGAAAGCGCTTTCGAGCTGGTTGTCGACGTCCCTTCGCGTATCGCGGATCTGTTTCGGAAGGGAGAACTGGATCTCGCGATGGTTCCTTCGTTCGAAGCGGCAACCCTTGGTGCACCGGTGGTTGAGCCGGTTTGCATCTCCAGCGATGGACCCGTCGAGACCGTTCTTCTTCATCATCGAACGCCTCTCGCTCAGGTAAAGACGGTGGCACTTGACGAAGCCAGTCGCACGAGCGCCACGCTGTCCAAAATTCTGATCGCACAGGCGTCGGGTCAGCTTCCAGCCACGTCTTCGTACGCGGCGAAGCAACACGATGCTCCCGATGCCGACGCGATCCTCGTCATCGGCGATCCTGCATTCCGCTTCGCGCGTGCAGGGTTCGAGCCTCTTGATCTTGGCGGCGCCTGGAAGACTCAGGAACGGGCGCCATTTGTGTTCGCGTTGATGGTCGCGGGACCCCGCGCCCTCGCAACTCCGCACCTCGGTCAGCGACTGAAGACGGCGAATGCCAAGGGACTGAACGCGGCGTCGACCATCGCGAGTTCGTATAATTCGGGCGTCGATGCGGCAAGGGCCGAGCGCTACCTGCGCAGCGTCATCCGTTACGACCTGGGTCCGAGGGAGAAAGAAGGCCTGAGGCGCTTCTACGCTCTGGCTCAGTCGAACGGTCTGCTGAAAGACGTGAAGGAGCTTCAGTTCCATGCGATTTGACGACATCCGCAAGAAGGTCAACGACGGCGAGCGCCTCTCGCGCGAAGAGGGTGTGTTCCTGCTTCGCGACGCCGATCTGCTTTCCCTCGGGGAACTCGCCGACTCGACCCGAAGACGCCTTCACCCCGAAGGACTCGTCACCTACATCATCGATCGCAACATCAACTACACGAACGTCTGCACCGCCCAGTGTGCGTTCTGCGCCTTCTATCGCGACCTTCCCGCCAAGGACGGCTATGTCCTCTCCAAGGATGAGTTCCGCCAGAAGATCGACGAGACGCTGGAACTCGGCGGCGAGCAGATTCTCTTGCAGGGCGGCCTCCATCCCGACCTCGGCATCGAGTACTACGAAGAACTCTTCCAGTGGATGAAGGCGACCTATCCGAAGCTTTGGGTGCATGGACTCTCGCCCGCCGAAGTGAAACACATCTGCCGGGTCTCCAAACTCTCAACCGAAGAAGCCGTCAAACGACTCATCGCGGCAGGCCTCGATTCGATTCCCGGTGGCGGCGCCGAAGTTCTGTCGAACCGTGTTCGCAACATCATCGGCATGGCCAAAGGGTCCACCGAAGACTGGCTGGAAGTGATGGAAGTGGCTCAGCTGCAGGGCCTCAAGACCACCGCGACCATGATGTTCGGCCATGTGGAGACGCTCGAAGAGCGCGTCGACCATCTCATGCATCTGCGTGCGCTGCAGGATCGGACGAGTGGTTTCACCGCCTTCATCGCCTGGACGTTCCAGCCGGAAAACACGGCGCTTGCCGGCGACGAGGTGACGTCCTTTCAGTACCTTCGCACTCTCGCGGTGTCGCGCGTGATGCTCGATAACTTCCCCAACGTCCAGGCGAGCTGGGTGACCCAGGGTGGCAAGATCGGCCAGATGTCGCTGCGCTTCGGCGCGAACGACTTCGGCAGCCTGATGATCGAAGAGAACGTCGTCTCTTCAGCGGGCGCGCAGTTCAGGTTGACCGAGGCCGAGATCGCACGCAACATTCAGGGTGCGGGCTTTACGCCCAAGCGGCGCACGATGCATTATGAAGTGATCGGCGATCCCTATTGCTGGTCGCATCAGGTGCCCGCGATGCCGGCGTCGCGGCATCAGCTGGCGCAGGCCGTCTAAAGAAGCCGGCGACCCTTTCGGGCCGCCGCCGGTTTGCGTCGGGCGAGGAACTACTTCAGGCCTTCAAGAGCCTTCTTCGCCTTCGCGCCGTTGGGGCCGGTCGGATCGAGCTCGATAACTTTCTGCATGTCGACCTTCGCTTCGGCGAGCTTCCCCTGCTGGACGTATGAGATGCCGCGCCAATAGTACGCATCGACGATCTTCGGATCCTTCGCGAGCGCCTTGGTGAAGAACGCAACGGCGTTCGCCGAATCGCTCTTGCGGAGGAAGGAGATGGCGATGTCGTAGTAGCCGTCCCCGTTCTGCAGGCCGGCGTCGTCGATGCTCGCGAGGAACACCAGCGCCTTGTCGGTCATGCCTGCTTCCATGGCGGCGTTGGCGGCCACGAGCTTCAGCTGCTGATTGGACGGGTCTGAATCGACGGACTTCTGCAGATACTCGATCGCCTTCTCGGTGTTTTTCTCCGCCGCATAGATGCGCGCGAGTCGCGGATACAACTGAACGCCGAGGTCCGGACGAAGCTCGGACACCTTCTCGTAGT
>JBDTQB010000459.1:0-3508 GCA_039932395.1 Vicinamibacteria bacterium
CCGCGATGTTCCGCATCGTGGACAGCCTTGCTCGGTTCATGGCTCCGTTGCTTCCGTTCACGGCCGACGAGATCTACGAAGCGCTTCATAAGTCAGCTCCAGGCACGGTCCATGAGCAGGTTTTTCCCGACGCCACCGCCCCTGACACCTCTGTCCTGGAAACCTGGAAGCCGCTGCTCGCCGTCCGCGAGAACGTTTTGAAGGTCCTCGAGAATGCGCGCGCTGCGAAGACCATCGCGTCTTCCCTTGAGGCGAGCGTGGTTCTCACCGGGCCGGCAGCTCTGCTTGCTCCTCTGCGCGCTCACGAGGCGCTAAGGGCGCCGTTTCCCGGCAACCTGGCGAACCTGTTCATCGTCAGCCACGTCACACTGAAGGAAGCCGAAGGAAGTGACCTGAAGATCGACGTTTCGCGCGCGGAAGGCGTGAAGTGTTCGCGCTGTTGGACCTATGCGCCGTCCGTCGTGTCGGTGGATCCGGAGGCGAAGGCGTTGTGCCCGCGTTGCACTGGAGTCGTAGAGTCTCTTTCGGTGACGCGATGAGACTGCTCCTGCTGCCGTTCGTGATCGTCCTGCTCGACCAGGCCTCCAAGTGGATGGTGATCCAACGGCTTCCCTTGTATGAGGATGTCCCGCTGATCTCCGGTCTGCTCAGTCTTCAGCACGTCCGCAACTCGGGTGCGGTCTTTGGGTTTCTCTCCGGCGCGGAGATCCCAGGCAAGGCGTATCTCTTCGCCCTGATGAGCGCAGTCGCGCTCGCCCTGCTGACCTACTATGCGCGCACCATTCCGCCCGAAGAGCGTCTTCCCCGCTTTGCGCTGAGCCTGGTCATCGGCGGCGCCGTCGGTAACCTCATCGACCGCGTGCGGTTCGGCTACGTGGTCGACTTCGTGAAGATGTACTGGGGCTCGCACGTGTGGCCCAACTACAACATCGCCGATTCGGCCATCAGCATAGGACTCGTGCTTCTGGTCATCGATTCATTCCGCCCGCGAGCTCGCGAAACGGCCACGGCGAATCAGCCCTCCCTCATCAACTGACGTAAGGCGAAGGACTCCATGTTCCCGAAACTGTTCACCATCCCAGCGTTTTCCCTCGCGGGAAAAATGCTCGGACCGTTTTCCCTCCATACCTACGGCCTTCTCCTCGTCGCCGCCCTGCTGAGCGCGCTCTGGCTCGCTGGGAAGCTGGCGCGCCGGGAGGGCCTCGATGCGGTCAAGGTTCAGGACCTGGGAATCGCTTCGATCATCGCGGGCCTCGTGGGAGCCAAGCTCCTCCTGATCCTGGTGGACTTTGATCAGTATCGAAGCAGCCCGCGGGCGATCCTTGACGTCCTTCAAAGCGGCGGGGTGTTCTACGGCGGGCTCCTGGGCGGAATTCCCATGGCATGGTGGTACATCCGGAAGCATCGCCTTCCCCTGTTCCGCACTCTGGACGTGCTCGCTCCGGCGGTGGCGCTTGGTCAGTGCATCGGGCGCCTCGGCTGCTTCGCAGCGGGATGCTGCTTTGGGTCTTCGTCGACAGCGCCCTGGGCGGTCATCTTCCACGATGAGGACGCTCACGCCCTGGTCGGCGTGCCCCTGGGCATTCCCATCCATCCTTCCCAGCTCTATGAGTCGCTCGGGACGCTCATTCTGACCTTCGTTCTCGTGGCAATGCTGAAGAATCGCCGCTTCCAAGGCCAGGTTTTCGCCGCCTATCTCCTGATTTACGCGCTGCTGCGCTTCACCCTCGAGTTCTTCCGCGGCGACGTGGCGCGAGGAACCGTGTTTGGGGGCGACTTAAGCACGTCTCAGTTCATAGCCCTTCTGGTCGCATTCCTCACCCTCGCGGCACTCCCCCTCATTGCCAAGCGACAGCCCGAATCGATCTGAGCTGGCCGAGACACGCCAACTGGCGGTCGATGCGGAGCTCGATGGTCAGCGGATCGATAAGGCGCTCGCCGCAACGTTTCCCGATCTCTCCAGGTCGCGGATCCATGGATTGATCGAGTCCGGCGACGTCTGCCTCAACGGTGTTGTGCCCAAGGCATCAGCCAAGGTTCGCTCCGGAGATGTCCTCACCCTTTCCGTACCTGCGGCGATTCCTTCGGACCTGAAGCCCGAAAAGGGCGACCTCAAGATCCTCTTCGAAGACGAATCTCTGCTCGTGGTTTCAAAGGCCGCGGGCATCGTGGTTCACCCGGGCGCCGGGACCAATGGCGGAACTCTCGCTGCGGTCCTCCTGGAGCACTGTGGGACGCTCTCGCAAATCGGAGGGGTCACGCGGCCAGGCATCGTTCACCGCCTCGACAAGGGCACCTCCGGCCTTCTGGTGGTCGCCAAGAACGATCACGCCCATCGTTCCCTCTCCGCCCAGTTCAAGGCGCGCTCCGTGACCAAGATCTATGCAGCGATCGCCTTCGGTGTCCCGAAGCCCAGCCGCGGTTCCGTGCGCCTTCCCATCGGACGCGATCCGGGCCATCGGAAGCGTATGGCCGTGGTCGAGGACGGGCGCGAGGCGTGGACCGACTACGAGACTCTGGAGCTTTTGGGGATCGCGAGTTCGCTCCGCCTCACCCTGCATTCCGGCCGCACTCACCAGATCCGCGTTCACATGGCCGCTCTGAAGTGTCCCCTGGTGGGCGACAACACCTACGGTGCGGCACCCATCGCGTCACGCGCTCCTGGGGCCGTACGGGATCTCGTCACCGGATTTGATCGGCCGGCCTTGCACGCGCACGTCCTCGGCTTTGAGCATCCGACAAGTGGAAAGGCCCTGCGCTTCGAAGAGCCCTGGCCGGAAGATATGACTCGGTTGCGCGAAAGCCTCATCAAGGCGCAGAAGAAAGGCTAAGTCCATGAAGATCGTCTTCAAAGGTCCCGTATTCTCGGTCGAGAGCGGCGTCATGAAGGAGCCGGGGGGCGTGAAGGCCCGCCGCGACATCGTGCGGCACTCGGGCTCGGTCGCGATCCTTCCCATCGACGCGCTGGGACGACTGACTCTGATCCGGCAGTTTCGATGCGCCTTCGGCACATCCGTCATCGAGCTGCCCGCCGGGCGCATCGACAAAGGCGAAACTCCATTGCAGGCCGCGAAGCGGGAGCTGAGTGAGGAAATCGGGCTCGGCGCTCGCACGTGGACCCGTCTGCTGAAGATCTTGCCCACCCCGGGCTTCTGCGATGAGACGGTGACGATCTTCCGCGCAAGCGATCTGTTCGAGAAGCCGGGCGAACCAGACGCTGACGAGCGCATCGAAGCGGTGAGGATGACGCTACCGGAAGCGTTGCGCCTCCTGAGCCGTCAGAAGATCGAGGACGCGAAGACCGTGGTGGCTCTTCTTATCGAAAAGCAGCGCAGAGGCTAAAGAATCTGCTCCATCACGATCACGTGCTGGACACTGGACCAAGGGAGAAAGACCTGGCTGACCGCGGTCTCGATCACACCGGTCTCGGAGATGGTCCGTTCGACTTCGAAAGCGATGCCCACGGCGTCCGAGTGAAGAACGCGGCAGTTGTCCCAGGAGGCCGAGG
>JBDTQB010000460.1:0-3503 GCA_039932395.1 Vicinamibacteria bacterium
TCACTGAGGATGGCCGTGCGATGGGCCGGCCGGTGGGTGTGGCGGTGGCGAAGGACGGGTCGCTTCTGGTGGCGGATGACGTGGGGAATGTGGTGTGGCGGGTTTCGGCGCGCTGACGGGGATTACGCAAGGTCATCGCGAGCCAGACGGTCTTGTTAGATTCTGTCGCGCTCCCTCACACGGGTCCAGTGCTACACTGATCCCGTGCAACGAAAACCAGCGAATGTCACGATCGCGCTCGACGCCGTTCTGCTCCGCCGCGCGCGGATCAAGGCGCTCGAAGAAGGCACCTCGTTGAACGCAGTGTTGCGCGAGCGGGTCGAGGAATACGTGACACACGCTTCGCCCGCGACGACGTCGAAGGCGACACTTCTGCGACTCGCGGCGGGTTCGAAGGCCAAGGGCGCGGGGAAAGTCTCACGCGAGGAGATGCATGAACGACGCTGAGGGGCCATTCTTCCTCGACTCGAACATCCTCATCTACGCATTCGACACGCAAGACCCGGCGAAACGTGCGCGCAGCCGGTCACTTATCGAGAGCCTTCCCGCCGACAGCATCGTGCTCTCGGCCCAAGTGGTCAACGAGTTCTACTTCACCGTGACTCGAAAGCTTCGCCGTCCGCTGTCGGCTGCGGATGCAGAGGAGGCGGTGCGTGGTCTGTCAGGGTTCCGGATCCTGCCCTTGGATCACCGGCTCACCCTCGCGGCGATGGGTCTGGTTCGGACGCACCAGCTCTCAATCTGGGATGCCCTGATACTGCAGAGCGCCATCGAAGGCAAATGCCGGACCCTCTTCTCCGAAGACTTTCAGAATGGCCGGAAGTACGGCACGCTCCGCGTGGTCAATCCCTTCGCTCTGTAGTGGGGACAAAAAACTGAGGCTGACTCTGGCATAAGCACTGCCACTCATCCAACGAGCCCTGTGATTTTCCGTCGCTCGCCTGCGACTAATGTCTCGAAAGCCAATTTCGATGACCGCCCCCGACACCCACGGCCGCTTCCTCGCCCTGCTCGACGAGCACAAGGGCATCGTCTACAAGGTCGCGAGCGTCTATTGCCGGAGGCCCGAGGATCGGCCGGACCTGGAGCAGGAGATCCTGATTCAACTCTTCCGCTCCTTCGGCACCTTCGATGGCCGGTCGCGGTTCTCCACTTGGATGTATCGCGTGGCCATGAACGTGGCGATCTCGTTCTACCGGAGCGACCGCCGGACGACCGCTCCCCTGGTGCCCATGGAAGGCTCCGGTATCGAGATCGTGGCCGCGGCCGAACCGCCGGCCGAGATCCGGCAGTTGCGCATCTTCATCAGCCAGCTCGATGAGCTGAATCGCGCGCTGATCCTGCTCTACCTCGAAGGCCACAGCCAGGAAGAGATGGCCGAGGTCACGGGCCTCACTGTCACCAACGTCGCCACGAAGATCAGTCGTATCAAGGACAAGTTGCGGCTCGCTTTCGCGAAAGCCGCCGAACAGGAGAATGACCATGGAACTCGATGACCTCAAAGCGCGCTGGATGGATTTCGATCGCAAGCTGGACGCCTCGCTGCGGCTGAACGCGCGACTCGTCCGCGAGTCGCTGATCGAACGGACGGAACGCACGCTGCGGCGCTCGTCCTTCGTGGTCCTGGCGGCGGTGGTGATCAACGTCTTGCTGGTGTGGTGGCTCGGGTCGTTCATGGCCGATCACGCAGGAGAGATGCGCTTCTTCATCCCCGCGGCCATCCTCAACGTGGGAGCCATCGCGGTGCTGGTGCTCGGCGCGCAGCAGTTCGTTCGGATGCGCACGCTCGATCACGGGCGGTCAGTGCTCGAGGTGCAGCGGGAGATTCAGGCGTTGCAGGTTCAGCAGATTCATCTGACGCGGTGGATTGTGTTTCTTTCGCCGTTGATCTGGACGCCGATGGTGATTGTCTTCTTCGCTGCGTTAGGCGTGGATACGTATCGCGTGATGCCGGCTTGGTTGCTGGCGAACCTTCTTTTCGGCGTCGCTGCGATTCCCGTACTCTTTTACGGCGCGCAGGCACTATCGGCGCGGCTGCAAGGGACTTCGTTTCTTCAGGGGCTGGTGCGCGACACCGCGGGGCGAGGACTTTTCGAAGCAGGCGAGTTCATGAAAGAGCTGGCCGCGTTCGAGAATGAGAATGGGAAGGGCTAGAGCTCGACGGTAGCGCGAAGGCGCTCTTCAATGAAGAGACGTGCTTCCGCGGGAAATTGGTTCTTGGGGAACACGATGAACGCGTTCGCTTCTCGCGGTTTTCGTAGAAGGAGTGCTGCGTCTGGCTGTATGTGCAAGGCGTCGAAGGTCGACCAGCGCAGTTCAACGTCACCCATCGACGAACGCTCCCGGATGGCTTCGGGGGTCAAGGTGTACTTCAGCCCGTCCTCGCTCAGACCCTCGTTCTGTTTCAGGACCCGCCCGATCACGGCGTCACGCAGAGTGCGGACGTAGGCCGTGTAGAGGATGGAGGCCGTCGCGACAACTACGAGAGGCCACGGGGCCGAACGCAGAGTCATCATCCAGACAAGCGCCGCCACCGAAAGACCGAAAGCGATCCAATAGGAACGGGCGAACCGATCCCTCCACCACTGCGCGTAGGCGCGACGCAGTCCGTCGGCGGTGTGACGGACCTCGAACTCGATCATGACCGTCTACTTGCGCGCGGCGACGAACTCAATCTCGATCTGCGCTCCGCTCGGCAACGCGGCCACGCCAACGAAGGTCCGCGCGGGAAGCGGCTTCGGCATCAGCTCCACGTAGATGGCGTTGAAGGCGTCGTACTTCGCGACGTCCGTGACATAGACGTTGGTCTTGACGACGTCGGCCAGCGACAGATCGGCGGCCTTGAGAACCGCTTCCAGGTTCTTGATCGACTGACGCGCCTCAGCCGCGAAGTCAGCGCTGATCTTGCCAGTCGCCGGATCCTGACCCACATTGCCCGAGAGCCAGAGCAGATTCCCGACCATCACACCCTGGTTGTAGGGCGCGCCTGGACGCGGCGGCGCCTCTTTCGAGTTCACCCGCAGGAAATCCTTCTCTGCGGCGGCTGTATATCCGAGTCCGAAAACCAGGGCCAGGACGATGCTGTGCGAAGCCTTCATTCAACTCTCCTTTTGGGATGCATCACGGCTGCGCCCACAACCGTGCTACCGTTCTATTCCGACCGTATCAGAAACCGACGTACTTAAATGGTTTCAAGGCGCCCCGCGGGTCAATCAATCTGACGCGGGAGCAAGCCTTGACGCCGAATCGGTTTCGCACGACGCGTATCGCGTGCGACGGCAGCTTCACTCAAGCAAGCGCTGCGGCGACATCAGCCGCGCGAGGTCGGATCACCCTGCAACTGCGACCCGTTCGCGAACCAGGCACAGATCACCTTGAGGAAACGAAGCCGCCGCCACATGCACCGCATCGCGCGAAACCACAGCTAGGAAAACACATTGACCTCAAGCACACCCGAAGAACAGCGCATCGCGCTCTTCATCGACTTTGAAAACATCGCGATC
>JBDTQB010000461.1:0-3497 GCA_039932395.1 Vicinamibacteria bacterium
GGCGTGGTGATGCGCGGCCTTCGACTGGATTCATTCGAGGACTGGATGCGGCAGGAGGCGAGGAACGAGGACGAGCTCCTTGGACTCGTCACGTGCTTCTATCCGCTTCCTCGCATCGAGCGCCTTGAAGAGGACAGCTCAGTCGGCTCGGTGATCAGTTATTCGCAGCGTTTCGCGGAAGCGGTGGGACGAACGGTCCAGCAGGTGATTGAAGGGCGTTACGCCGAACGTACCGCTTCCTCCTGACGCCAATCGCCGTCAACGCGCGTGTAGTGAGTGACGCGCGCTTCCTTGAATACCTGGCCGTCCCACACCCGGACGGCGAACGCGAGGCGTTCGGCGGAGAGCGAGATCAGGTTGTAGCCGTTCGGCTCATTGCGCACGCGATGCGACGTGGCGGTGCCTGCCTGTGCCACCACGATCCCTCTTCGGATCCCGATATGGTGAGTCCTGACGTCACCGGTGTAGCCCATATGCAGATGTCCAGCCAGCATGACGTCCACCCCCGTGCTCTCCGCCGCGCGAAGGGCATCACCGGCCCGTCCCACGATCTGTGAGGTGTCGCCGCCCGGGGTCGGCAGGAAAGGATGGTGCGTGACCAGCACCTTGATCACCCGGTCGGTCGGGGAGCCGAAGCGGCGTCGGATCAGTTCGACCTGCGCGGCGGAGACTCGGCCTTCTTTCCACGTGTTGGAACGGGCGGTGTTGATTCCGAGAACCGCCAGGCCGTCCGACTGAAAAAATGGATCGACGTCCTGGTTGATGTAGCGCCGGAAACGCGCGAGCGGCCGACCGAAGCGGCTCAGCAGATCGAACAACGGGATGTCGTGGTTGCCGGGGACCACCAAACGCGGAATCTCCAGTCGGTCCAGGAACGCCCGAGCCGCGATGAACTCCCGGGCACGGGCGCGCTGGGTCAGGTCGCCACTGACCGCAATCAAAGTGGGCTTCAAGGTGGCAAGGTCGGCGACGAGCCCATCCACGATCTCCGGGCAGTGGGCGCCGAAATGGAGATCGGAGATGTGCGCGATGGTGCTCATGACTTCACCGGCGTGCTTTCGACTTTCGGCGTGAGCACCCGCAGCGCGCCCGGCTTGATCGAATAGCGGATAGGGGAGGTCATATGCACGACTTCTCCGTCCATGGAGACGCGCAGGGACCGCTTTCGCGTCCGGATCTCCACGGCTTTAAGCGTCATGTAGTGAAAGTCCCGATCCTGCCGCATCCGGCCAACGAGAGCGAGGAAGGCGAGGCGAAGGATTCCGAGGCGGCCGGCGGTCTGTGTGAAGTACAGGCCCAGCTCGCCTTCTTGAAGACTCTGGCGCTTGCCGAGCGAGAACAGGCTCATGTCGTATCGATTGTTGCCCACGAAAACGAACGGCACACGGAGCGCGGCCGTGGAATCACCGGAGGTCACGATGACATCGAGGAGAGGGAACCGGCGCATCACATCCACGGCGGCATGAAACATGGCGACGAGTTTTCCTCCGCCCTCGCGGTGGCGCAGTTCATCGCGCTCATCCACCGCCGAAGGGTAGAGACCGATCGAGGAGTTGTTCAGGAAGACATGTCCATTCACCTCGCCGACGTCGATAGCGACGCTGTGGCCCAGGGCGATCACCTTCGCGGCGCCCCCGAGATCCAACGGAATCCCGAGGTCTTTCGCAAAGTGGTTGAGCGTGCCAAGGGGCAGGACGCCCATCGGTTTGGACGTGCCGATCAACACCGCGGCGCCGGTGCTCAGCGTTCCGTCACCGCCGCCGAGCACGACGACGTCTGCGTTCGAGGCCGCCGCTTCCTTGATCGCATCTTGAAGCGCGTCATGCTCGACCGCAAGGACTCGCGCGTCGACACCTTCCGCGTTGAGCGCTTGCTCCACCAGCTCCCGAGTGGACGCGCCATCGGCCACCAGGGCTCCGGCTTTGGCGTTGAGAAGGACGGTCGCTTTCATGAACGATGCCGCAGGGACCAGTCGTTCATCTCCGCTCAGCCACGATATCGAAGTCAATTTCGACCTCGTTCTTTACTTTCACCGCTCCGCCAGCCACGGTCACCGGCGTGATCCCGAACTGGTCTTGCCGAAGGGTGAGCCGTCCGCTCGCGGTGAGTTTCGTTCCGTCGATCACGACCTTGACGGGAACGCTGAAGTCCTGGCTCAGTCCGTGAAGGCTGATCTCTCCCACGAGGGTAAGGTCGTAGTGACCAGCGGTCGTCATTTGACCGGAAACGGTCTTGGTCTTGAAGTGGATCTCGGGGAATGCCACTGCGTCGAGGACCTTCGGCCCTCTCATAACGTCCTGGACCTTCGCCGCATCGCCCTCAGGTTCGCCCTCGGTGGAGACGCTGAGCGCCTGGCTCAGGAACGTCAGCTCAACGTGAGAGGCGGCGAGCTTGCTCGCATCAGCGGTGACCATCCCGGAAACCGGGGCTATGACTTCGTGTTTGTGTCCTGCGAAAGCAAACGGACCGCTCTTGCCGACGTGAATCCGAATCGAACTCTTGGCCGGCACAACTGAGTACGCGACGGGTGCCTCAGCGAAAGTGGGAGGAACCACGACCGCGAGCGATGTGAGCAGCCAGGCGGGCAACAGCGACCGTCGAATGCGGGGAACAAATGAGGGCATGGGTCTCTCCTGGGGTCTGCGCAATGAGCGCAGCGCGACTGTGTGAACTAAGCAAGCGCCATGCCGCGACCAGGTTGATCGCCCGACTCCGCCCCTCTTACGAAGGGAGCACGCTACTTGCGAAGTGGCACGCGGCTCAACGCCACGTTGCCGAAAGCGTCGGTCGCGCGGATGACGATCGCCGCAGGCAAAGGAGACTCGAGATGAATCTCAAAGGTCTCTTCGCGCGAGTCGGCCAGGCCGTCGAGCGGCGTGAGGTTGGTCCACGTTCCAGCCTCCTTCGCCCACTCAGCCTTGCGGATGGTGTTGACGGTATCCGACACCACGACCTTCGCGACGGTTCCGCTGACCGTTGCCACGATCGTTGGAGGGTCATTGTCGACATCGAATCCTTCGGTGTCTTTTTCGTAGGCCAAGGCTCGGCCGTCGGGATTGGACGCTTGATCACGCGCCACCACACGAAGGACGTAGCGGCCCGAGGGAACGGTCGCCGTGTCCCAGGTGAAGATGGGATCCGCCATGTCGGCGCGCAGCGTTGTGAACGTGGTTGCGGACTCGGGCCGATACAGCACCTCATAGCGGAGGTCGTCGCCGTTGGCGTCCTCGGCGCGCCAGGTCAGCGTGCGCAGAGACCGGAAATAGAGCTTGCGTCCGAGGCTCGCGGAATCGGTGGAGCGCCCGGTCGTCGCGACCGGCGGCTTGATCTCCGGCGAACCGGTTTCGAGGCCCGCGACATCGGGATCGGCGGACACGCTGCTTCCACCGCTGCGTTGGAACGCCTCGCCCGCGGGGTACAAGGTCATTTCCCGGATCAGTGGTCGGATATTGCGCTGGACGTAGGCGAGTTGAAGCCAGGAGAGCGATGGATTGGCG
>JBDTQB010000462.1:0-3491 GCA_039932395.1 Vicinamibacteria bacterium
GCACCTGGTCGATGAACCACTCCATCGCGACGGGTGGGAAGTCGCCGGTTCGACCGAGGCAGTCGGCCCGCGCCACTCGATACAGAAGATCCGCCTCGACGCGACCGGCGAGACGACGGATGGCACCCACGCTGACTTCGCCGCGCGCTTGATACAAGGCGCCTGGCTTCAAATGATCCTTGACCAGCGCGACAATCTGATCGCGCAGGGGAAATCCGTCGCGTGTGTGAACGTTCCAGCGATCAAGCAGGGCGAGGGTCGGCGGGACGCCTGCCTCTTCGTGACCCCGCGAGCGAATACGCCCGTCTTCCAGCTTGGTCGTGCCGGGCTTGCCGAGATCGTGACACAAAGCACCGAGCATCACGGCCAGCTTCCGCGGCGTATCGAGATCGTCGATCAACAAACGCGCCTGATCGATCACGAGCATCGTATGAATCCACACATCGCCCTCGGGATGCCACTGCGGATCCTGCGGCGTCGCGGCGAGTGGAACAAGTTCGGGCGCGATCGCGGGCAGCTGGCCCCAGTCGGCAAGCAACTGAAACGCGATCGAAGGCCGCTTCGCGTGGAGCAACGCTTTCTCAATCTCACCGAAGACTCGCTCCGGCGGCAGCTCGACCATCGGCATCGACGCGCAAAGCTTCGCGGTCTCAGGCTCGACCGTCAACTCAAACCTCGCCGCGAACTGAGCCGCCCGCAAAGCACGCAGCGGATCGTCACCGAAGGTCGAAGGATCAACGATCCTCAAGACACGCGCGGCCAGATCCGCTTCTCCTCCGAAGGGATCTTCGAGCGCACGCGTCTGAAGATCAAACATCATGGCGTTGATGGTGAAGTCACGCCGGCGCGCCGCCTCAACGATCGACATCGATGGATCGGCCTCGGCCAGAATGCCGCGATGGCCCGGACCTTTTTTTGAGTCACGCCTCGGAAGGGCCACGTCCACTTCGCCGACCACGCCCGGCAAGCCCGCCACCTTGAAGACCGGGAATGAATCGCCCGCGGGCTCGGTGCGGGCCACCGACGAAAGCGCTGAACGCACGGCATCGGCGCTCAGCCCGAACACTTCAAGGTCGTAGTCCTTGACCGGTCGCTGAAGCAACGAATCGCGAACCGCGCCGCCCACGATGTACACCCGCCCGCCCGCCCTGGCCAAAGCTTCGCCGCAGCGGGACACGCCCTCGGGGACGATCATTTCAAAGTGGGGCTGAGGCACTTGGTTAATTGTAGGTGGTCCGATCTACAATGACTTTTCATTTTTCGCGACCCCTCCAACGTCTGTCGCGGCCGATCGAAAACCTGTGAGCGGGAGGTTATTGATGAAGCGAGTGCCTTTGTTGCGAACGACGGCGGTGGCCGTCGCCCTTGGCCTGATGTTCGGCGTGCCTGCGAGTGCGAAGCCCAAACGCCCAACTCTCGGTGTTCGTGTGTCTCCGCGCATGGCGTTCTCGCCGGTGGGCGTCCTCGCCATGGCTGAACTGACCGGTGGCGAAGACTCGGAAGACTTCTACTGTCTCGCCATCGAATGGGACTGGGATGACGGCAGCAAGAGTCTTCAGGATTCCGACTGCGATCCCTATCAGGCGGGTCAGAAGATTGATCGCCGATTCTCGTCGGAGCATTACTACTCGGGCGGAGGCAGTTACAACATCCGCGCGACGCTGAAAGCGCAGGACAAGACCGTCGCGACGAACTCGTTCCGTCTCGTGGTTCGACAGGGACTGCCACAGGGCCAGGACTACCGGTGAACGTCAGCGTCCGGATAGACGCAGCGTTGCCTGTCTGAACACCCTCGGCCCGCCGCCGATCAAGGCAAAGTCGTATTCAGCGACGGCCTCGACGTCGAACTGAGCACGGAGCCCATTCGCGTCCGCCCCGAAGGATGTGAGAGTGGCCCGCGCGTTCGAATGTCGGAGAAGGGCCAGCGATGTCTCTTCTCCAGTCGCCGCCGCATCGGACGTGAAGAGCGCGAGTTCGTAGCGTCCCGGGGTCAGACGCATCTCATGGCCGAAGGTGAAGCCCGCGGGCGAGCGGTGTGGCTCATAGAAGACCTCAAGCGGCCACGTCGCCTCTGACGCTGCTCCCCATCGCAACGATGGCAATGCGACGGAAGAAGCGCCGAGCAGCCGCGTGGCATCGCGTTCGGGCGCGCGAACTCGTGGGCTCATCCGATCGGCCGCCACTGCCGTGATCATCAGCGTCAGCGCGGGCAGGAACGCGTCTCGGGCCGACGTCGAGCGGGAAGCCGACGCGCGCGGCGAGTTACGAAGATGGGTGAACGTCGCGAGTCCCAGCAGCAAGGCCCAGGGCCAGGCCAGAACCCGCGTCGGCCGGTCTTCCGACAACACGAATGAAGGAAGCGCTGCCGTCCATTCGCGCGCACCGGACTGCGTGCGGAAGAAAGGCGCCACCCCATCGCGATCCCGATGAATCGTTTCGATGTTGAGCGCTCCTCCGATGCCGCACCAAAGACTCCAGCCCGCTAGAAGTGCGGTGGCTGGTTTGATGCCGCGTTGGAGGCACATCGCAAGAGCCGCCGCGAGAACTGAGGTCAATGGAACCAAAAAGCGCGCGGGCGGATTGAAACCGCCACGCCACATCGGCCACACACTCGCGGTAGCGACCACTCCGCCAATCGCGACCAGTCCCGCCAATGCGAGCACGGGCTTGCGTCGAAACAGCGCGAAGAACCCCGCGATGGATAGAACAAAGATCGGCGCATAGATGAAGAGTCCGAACTCCTGATCCATGAACAACCCAGGCAGTCCCTCTGGAAGAACAGCGAGGCTGAACTCACGGCTGCGGCCATAGACGCGCCGGGGATCGAAGAAGCCCCAGAGAGCGAAGTGGTAGAGGCCGATGGCCAAAGCGGAGCCAATCAGGATCGACGCGGGCGCGAGAAACGCGCGAGCTTTGAAGCGTGGGGTCTCCGCGCTGCGCATCTCTGTCCACAAACGCCACGCGAGCGCCCCCACAACCGCGATGGAGAGGATGGCGTAGCGGACGTTGAACCACGGAAGTGCTGCGGCACAGAACGCGGCCAGAATCGCCGAACCTCGGGTTCGACCGAAAACACCGGCGCGCAACCCGACGCAGAGCAGCAAGGCCGCGGGGATCTCCGTGAAAATCAGTCCCGCGAAGTGAATGATCGGTGGCGACAAACCAATGAGCCACGCCGTTCCCTCGGCCAGGCGGTCATCGCCGGACAGATCGAAGACCAGCCGCCGGATCTGATGGACGAGCAGCGCAGCCACCAGGGCCATGAAGAACGAAGCTCCGGCATAGCCGCCCAGCCAGTAAGCGGGAAGGATCAGAATCGACAGGCCGATCGCGTGCAGCGAGTAGATCTGCCCCTGCGGTCCTCGGATTCGGAAATGCGGATCGAGCGGCCTCGAAAAGAACGCCTCGTATCGCTTTTCCCGGAAGTCCTGATCAAGCGCCAGGTCGTGATCCTGAAGGATGCTCTGGGCGACCATCAGGTATTGAGGTTC
>JBDTQB010000463.1:0-3486 GCA_039932395.1 Vicinamibacteria bacterium
CCGTGGTTGCGCTCTATCCCGACCACAGCGAGGCGCGCAAGGTCATGGGCACGGCGGAGGAACGCATCGTCAAAGGGGAGGAGAAGACCGGGTTCGGAATGAATGGGATTCTGATTGCGGCGGTCGCCATTGGAGGCGTGCTCGTTCTTGGGGGTGTCGTCGTTGTCCTCCTCCTTTCTCGCCGCGGTAAATCGGCGCCTGCGACGTCAACCCCCTTGGCGGCTCCCAAGTCTGCGACGCCTCCGCCGACTGGATCGACCGACGGCGGTTACGAACCGACTGCCCTCTTTGACACCGCGGTTTTGAAGTCCAAACTGGTGGGAATCGCCGGCCCGCTCAAGGGCACGGAAATCCCGGTGGGAGCGGGCGTCATGCTCGGCCGCGATCCGGAACGCGCCAAGGTTCTGGTGAAGGACGTTCAGGTTTCAGGCGAGCACGTGTGGGTTGGGCCTTCGGGCGGCAAGATCATCGCGCGCGATGCCGGCTCCAAGAACGGGACGTTCCTGAACGACGATCAGACGAACGGCATTACCGAAGTCGAACTCAAGCCAGGCGACATCATCACACTTGGCGGTGGCGCCGGCGTCAGGTTCCAGCTGAAGCGGTAACTGGCCGATCCAGGCCACCCGTTAAGCCGCAGGAAGACCGAAGGACGATCGGCTCCGAAGGGCGGACTTATCGCGTCCCGGTCTGGGGCTGCAGCTTCCGCTGAAGGAACTCGGCGGTCGCGGCGTCGACCCTCACCTGATTCGCGTGGCGCATGAAGTGATGGGTGTCATCGACGATGACCATCTCCTCGAAGGTCACGCCCTGACTGGCGAGTCGCCGGGCCAGATCGATGGTTTGCGTGAAGCTCACATTGCGGTCATCGTCGCCGTGGATCAGCAGCACCGGCGAGCGCCACGTGGACACGGAGGAAACCGGTGACGACTTCCAGGCGACCGCGAGCGCTTCGTCCCGATCATTTGGCTCGAACTTCGCCGACCCGGTCACCGAGGTCTGAAACGCTCTTCCCGCGCCTGAGTCAGGAGTTGTGAAGTCGTGAACGCCGTGGATATCGACCCCGGCCGCGAAGAGGGCGGAGTCGCGTCCCAGGGCCAGTGCCGTCAGGAAGCCGCCATAGGACCCACCGTAGATCCCAATTCGGGACGGATCCACCTGGGCGAGCGACTGCAAGTAGAGACCCGCCGCCTTCACGTCCTTGTACTCGGAAGCGCCTTGGGCGCCCGCCTGCTTTGGGCGGTGGAAGTCGTGTCCGTAGCCGATGCCGAGGCGATAGTTGATGGCAAGCACGACGAAGCCCCGGCTCGCGAGGTACTGATTCTCCGCATAGGCGTTCGCGTAGTAGTCCGAGTAATTCCACCCAAGCAGCATCTGACGCGGCGGTCCGCCGTGGACGTAAACCACCGCCGCCTTCTTCGCCGGCCCTCCGGGAGTCTCGAAGAGTTGCGCGTGGATCACGAGTCCGTCTTCGGACACGTAAGTCACCGGCTTCGGCGTGACCAGGCGCGCGGTCGGAAAATCCGCGGGCACCCGATCTTCGCCGAGAGTGCGCGCTGGCCCGCCCAACGCTGGCCGCACCATCGGCAAAGGCGAGCGCTGCGACGTGGCGCCAATGTACGCGACCCATTGGCCGTCGCCCGTGACTACCGGCGACCATTCGAGACCGCTTCCCGGAGTCAACACCTCGTGAGCGGCGCGATCGACGGGAACGCGCACGACATGACGCCGATCGACGTCGTTCGGCGTGGTCCCAGTGTTCGCCGCGAAGACCAGCGCGCGGCCGTTCGGGCTCAGCTTGATGTGCTCCGCCATGAACTCGCCGGTGGTCAGAAGCAAGGGTGCGCCGCCTGACTCGGCGATCGAATACAGGTGCGGCCAGCCATCCTGATAGGAGAGGAACACGATGCGACCGCCGGACGCCCAATTCAGGTTCGTTTGTCCATCAGTGGTGGGGAACGATCCCGGCAGGGTTTCGGGGGCGGCCCAGAGCCTTCGACCCTCGCCGGTCGTCGCGTCGGCGGTCCAGATCTGCCAGGGCTGATGTCGCGGTTCGAGGATCTTGGTGGGCGCTCCGCCGCTCCCCGGCCGGCGCACGAACGCGAGACGCTTGCCGTTGGGAGACCATCGTGGACTTGAATCACGGGACGTACTCGGTGCCACCCAGAGGATCGGCGACCCTTCGTCGGTGTAGACACCGAGGAGCGCATGGCCGTCGCGATTCGACACGAAGGCCAGGCGCGAGCCATCGGGCGACCATTCGACACCGCCATTTTGGCCGCGAGCGGTGAAGAGCTTCTTCGCGGGCGTCGACCCGTCGATCGGCGCCACGAAGACCTGCCGATCCTTCTCAAACACAACGCGATCCCCTCGCGGTGAAATAGCGGGGAGGTCTCCCTCGCCGAGCGACTTCGCGTCACCGCCGGAGAATGGAATCGACCAGACCTGCACCGACACGGGCGTGAGCGCCGCGTCTGGATTCACCGGAAGAGTGTCGTCCCAGTTGGAACCGTGATCGCCGCCCCGAACGTAGACCACATGACTGCCATCCGCGGAGAGGGCGAGCGAGGTGAGTTCCTGGCCGTCGTCGTGCTCGTAGGACGTGAGCCGCCGTGCTTTCCACTCCGGCGCTTCGGAAACCCAGATGTTCCGCGCTCCCTTCTCGTTGAAAGTCCACGCAATCCGGCTGCCGGTTCTGGCTGCGGTGAGTTCGTTCGGAAACGGGTAGCTCTTGACCTGATCGAGGGTGAAGGAGGCAGGTGCCGGCTGGGCAAGGACCTCACCCGAGAAGGCAAGAAAAAAGCAGACAGAAAGCGCCCGGGCGAGCTTGGTCATCAGAATCTCCTTCAGAGAGCGGGGAGTATAGGGAGTGGCAGACGTCGTGGTCCAAGCATCCGCGCCGCATCCGCAGGTCGAGCGGACTGCGACATGCGCCGGCGTTGATGATCCGCGCCCGGCGTTCGCCGCCGACTTCAGGGCGCTGTGACCGCACGCCGGACAGGGCGGCCGGGCATGGCCTCCCGCACCAGCTCACCCTTTTGGATGATCGGCGTTCCGTTAACGATCACATAGCGCATTCCGAGCGCGGTCTGCGCGGGCTGTGTGAACGTTCCGCGATCCGTCACGGTGGCTAAATCAAACACCACTAGATCGGCATCCTTGCCCACTTGCACACGCCCCTTGGCTTTCATCTGCGGCACGCTGGCCTCAAGGATCTGAGCGGGGATGAGAGTCATGCGCCGCAGTCCGTCGCGCAACGTCTCCTTGCGCCGTTCTCGCACGTAGTCGCGCAGAAAGCGTGTGAAGGTTCCGGCACTGCGTGGATGCGCAATGGCGTTTGTGGGCAGGGGCCACACGTCGCCCGAAATGGCCTTCCCATCTGGTGTGGTCCAGGGCATGGCGTCTGACGCGATAGCCCCGCCCGGCATCAAGACCGATTGGTCGAGAAAATCCTGATCCGCGGGGCTGCGGTCCGGCCGCATGAAA
>JBDTQB010000464.1:0-3483 GCA_039932395.1 Vicinamibacteria bacterium
TCCAGGAACGACCCTGCCAGGCCTTCATGATCACTTCGGTCCACTCCGTCCAGCGAGGTCCGTCACCGCCCGGGCCCACCGCGATCTTCAACATCCGGTCCGCCCCCGTCTGCTGCGCGGGATTGAAGTTCCTCGAAAAGCGGACGTAGCTCTTGAGCTGACTCAGGTAGTACTCCGGCGTCATATTGCCACCGCAGTCCCAGCTCTCGTTGCCGATGCCGAGGTAGGGGATCGACCATGGTTCGGTCCGACCGTTGGCCCCGCGCTCCTGAGCGAGGGCGGTTGGTTGCGCGGTCGTCATGTACTCGAGCCAGTCCGCCGATTCCGCCTGAGTCCCCGATCCAAGATTAATGGAGAGGTAGGCGCGGCTGCCGATCTGGTCGAGGAAGTCCATGAACTCGTGGGTTCCGAACTCGTTCGACTCGGTCACTCCGCCCCAGTTGGGATTGAGCGTGACGGGCCTCTTCGGGCCGATGCCCTTGCGCCAGTGGTATTCGTCGGCGAAACATCCGCCGGGCCAGCGAACGTTGGGAATCTTCAGCGCCTTCAGTGCGGTGACGACATCGTTCCGGATGCCTCGGGTATTGGGAATTGAAGACTTCGGACCAACCCAGATGCCTTCGTAGACCCCCGTACCGAGATGCTCGGCGAACTGGCCGAAGAGGTTGCGGTCGATCTTCGCGCCCGGCTTGGTCGCGTCGACCGACAGCGTGACCGGATCAGATCCGACGATGGTCGATGTCTGCGCGGCGGCGGAAACCGCCAGAGAGATGAACAAGAGAGGTGCGGTGAACGACTTCAGGCGGGTACGGTTTCGGGTCTTGTCGATCACGGTTTGCTCTCCTGTTTGACTTCCATAGGCTGTTTTCGCGATTCGACGGGCGACGATGCGGTGGGGGCTGCGCCAAGGTTCACCGTGAGTTCCTTGAGCGGCCGATCGGCAGCGTCGAGAAACCTCGCGCAGAAATCGGTAGCTCCGCCGCCGTTGACGATTGCGGCCCGTATGACGTTCTGGCCCTTGCGGAGAGTGAGGCGCTTGGAGACGCCGTCATCAATCACCGCCTGACGGTCGCCGTAGATGCCGATGACCTCGACCCCGTTGACCCACCACACCGACGCCGCATTGGAGCCGATGGCCAGCCGGACATCATGGATCTCTCGCGGGGAGTCGATGATGGTGGCGGCCCAGAACACGACGTCGGATGTCTTCTTGCCCAACGCCCGGGCAAAGTGAAAGAGATTGACGTTGTACTTCGTCGTATCCATCGCATGCCAGATGAGCTCCGTGCCGTCAACCGTTTGCCGGTCGCCGTCGCGAGGGGCCACGGACAGTTGATTGACGAAGGGCTCTCGCTTAACGAGCGACTGAACCGCGCTGTCCGTGAGCCCGGTCGCCGGCATTGGCTCCAGCAGGAGCCAGCGCTGAATGAAACCGTCGACATTAGGCGCTTTAGCGAGGGACGCGGGGCGAGTCAAAGTGGCGGCCGGCGTTTGCGGTGTTGCTGATACCGCGGTGAATCCCAGGATCGATCCGGCGACGATCGCGAGCGGCGCGCGTTTGCAAAACGTCTTGAGCATAGAAATCCGTGCGGTCATTGATAGTGAGAGTCGACCTCGTTCTTGAGTCATGGGGTTTTGAGAACGAAGCGTTGCTTGTCGCTGGTGACGTCGAACCTTGCGAGGGTCGCGAAACTGCTGCCTGCCGCGGACAGAACAGGGGCGTCCGCAGGGAGCTTCAGATCGGGCTTGCTTGAGGCCTTTGCCATCATCCGCCACGTGCCGTCCGAGAGTTGATCGAAACGCCACAACTGTTCCGGGCCTCCTGTGAACGTGGGCCATGCGATCAACTCCTTGCCCTCAGTGACGGCCAGGGTTCGGGTCGTCCCAGCAATCGCGATCTTGAAATAGGGTGCGCCGAGATACCCTCCCGCTTCGGGGACCGGCTCGATGGCCCACTTCTGCTGAGCCTGACACAGGTAATTGCCCATGCGGACGTCCACGCTCCCGGATGGCCACTTTGTGGAAACCTCGGCGACGTCCTGGGTGGGAATCGGCCTTCCGATCCCCGCGAAGATCCCGCCTCCAGTACCAGGGGCAACTCCAGCGCCCGGCGGGCCTGGGGGTCTGGCGGGTGCTCCCGGAGGCGGACCGCGTCGCACCGGCCTGCCGCCGACAGGGAAGCCCTCCACCGCCAGTTCGAGCACGGTGCCGGTGCGCGCGGATTCAACCTGGTACGTGCCGGCCTTCAGATTGTCGCCCGCGACGGGCCAGCTGTTTTCCCAGAGCAAGGGGCGGATGTCGAGGACGCTCGCTCCTCCCTTATCGAGGTCCGCCTCATAGTGAAGCGAGAATCTCTGCACTCCATCACCGAGATCGAGCAGGCCGAAATGGCCGGGACCAATCGTCCGACCAGACGAGCCCACGAAGAGCTTGCCTCCACCTTGGATCATGTCGATGCCCATGTTGTCGAGGAAAGGGCCGGTGATATTCCTCGCGCGACCGACGCGGATGTTGTATCCCGAGTCGGCTCCGCGACAGCAGCTGCCGTGAGTGACGAGCAGGTAATACCAGCCCTCGTGATGAATCATGATCGAGGCTTCGCTGTTGATGGCGATGTCGCGTGGCTTCTCGTCGGGCTTGAGACGTTTGCCCGTTCGCGGATCAAGTTCGACCAGCCGGATGTAACCGAAATAGGAGCCGTAGGTGAGCCAGAGCTTGCCGGTGGTGGGATCGAGAAAGACTCCCGGGTCAATCGCGTTGCAGTCTTCGACTCCGTCCGATGAGGCCACCACGCCGCCTTCTTCCCACTTGTAGTCGGGGGAGGAAGGATCGAGCGTCTTGTTGGTGAGCAGGTTGATATCGGCCTTCGTCGGGCCGCTGTTGGCGGCGATGTAGAGGTAGAAACGATCGCCCACGCGAATGACGTCCGGAGCCAGCCCGCGTCTGGGGAGCGGCTCGCCGCGCCGCCATGTCCAACCGTCGTCGGAGACCAGTGACGTGCCCCCGGTGCCGTAGGTGTAGTAACGGCCGCCGCTGAAAATCACGGTGGAAGGATCGTGAATTCCAGTCTGACCGTCGAGATCCAGGGCGAAGGCGGAAGACTGAAACACCAGGATCGCCGCGACGGGGAAGGCGCATCCGACCGCCACCAAAATGGCGAGTGCGCGAGTGGTTCTTCGACGGCGTGTCTCGTTCACTGTTCTCCACCTCATCATGAAAGGACGAGAGTAGGCGAAACAAGTTCGGTTTGCCACCTAAGTCGGACGACCGCGGGCCGCGAACGACCTCATCCCTAGCGCCATCGGGTGAACTCCGTGGCATGATCTGACCTGACGCCACCACAAAGGGAGATCACTGTGTCAGCTTCAATCAAGCGCCAAGTTGCCGTCTGCGGCATGTTCGTCGCGACGCTCTCTGTCTCCGCATCAACGTTCGCGCAGGAGGCGCCGAAGACGCAGATGGACGCGCCTGCCGAGCCGAATG